>NZ_JAFCVA010000001.1:0-473005 GCF_049896785.1 Psychrobacter sp. TWP2-1-2
AAGGTAGATCAGCGCTTGGTATAAGAGTATGGTTTTGTCGTTCTTGTAAAACGACCCATAACAGAGACGTTAATGGAGCAAAAAACATTCTCGCGGTCGGGCTTGGCCGTCTTTAGTAGGAATCCCCCTCCTTTGAGGGCGGGGAGGAAGTCAAAGTTTAGACTCAGCTTCAAGTGAGCGCGTTTAACTACTTGGGAATCGAGAGTATGTCAAATCACCAATCAGACAACGCATCAAATAAGTCAGTCAAAAAAGCGGTATTGGTCTTATTTCATAACGATTTGCGCATAGAGGACAATGAAACGTTAGTCAAAGCGGCGACATTGGCTAAAAGTAATCAAGGCAACCTGATGCTCATCTATGCTGATTTTTTGGCTGATTGCATTCAATCGAGAGAGAGCCGTCAAGCTTACCACTTTAATGAGATGGGCGCTGCTCGTCAGCAGTTCTTGTCTGAGAGTTTGGCAGATTTGGATCGATCGCTTCAGCGCCTTGGTAATCGATTACTGTATCTGTCGCCAAGCTATTTATCAAAGAGTCATTTGTCGCCAGATAAGGTAGAGTCTGCCTTAAACACCTTTACTAAGTTATGCCAGCTCATTGAGCAGCAACAAGTCACCGATATCTGTGTCAGCCACACGGCAGATTATAATCAAAATAAAGGCTATGCTGCCTTGCAGAGCAAATATCCGCAGATAATATGGCACAGGCAATCAACCCATATGCTATTTGCTGATTTACCGACACAAGACCTGCCCAAAAGCTTTACCCAGTTTCGCAAAAAGGTTGAAGCAAGCCATGATTTATTGAATGCTGACGACGAGGTGGCTGTTTTTCCTACGCCAAAGTCGCTACCGCCAATGCCTGATGCGTTGATGGGTCATAGTAAATACCTTTTTAAAACACAAGCATCTAATGAGCAAGCGCTTAGCTTTAAAGGTGGTGAAACAAATGCAATGATTCATTTAACTCACTATTTTGATTCTGCTGCGCCGCGCACTTATAAAACCACACGTAATGCATTGGATGACTGGACGCATTCTACTAAATTCTCGCCTTGGCTGGCAAAAGGTTGCTTGTCTGTGAAAATACTGTTGAATCGCTTACGTCATTATGAGCGTGAGATTATCGCCAATGAGTCAACGTATTGGATTTGGTTTGAGCTGCTGTGGCGCGAGTATTTTTATTGGTATGCGATTGAACATGGTAGCAATCTATTTTTGTTTAAGGGCATTGGTCATCAATTACCAGCTACTCATTTTGACGATCAGCGTTTGCAGCAATGGCAGAATGGCAGAATGGCAGCATGCCATATCCTATCGTCAATGCCTGCATGAATCAGCTAAAGCAAACAGGGTATATGTCCAATCGAGGCAGACAAATCGTTGCTAGCTGCTTTATTCATGAGCTGGGTTTAGACTGGCGTTACGGTGCAACCTATTTTGAGCAGCATCTTATCGATTATGATGTCGCGAGTAATTGGGGGAATTGGCAATATCTAGCGGGCGTAGGCGCTGATCCAAGAGGATGTCGGCAATTTAATCTTAGCAAGCAAACCCAACAATACGACCCCAATGCTGAGTTCATTGATAAATGGCAAGGCCGTCATGTAAGTTAAAGCGGTTTATAGATTTTAGACCATAAATGCTGAATAGCACGTTTTAAACCGCTTAATAGTCTTATCAGCGGTTATTTTTTATGCTAATAGCAAACCGTTATAATGAGTTATAAAATTATCACTATTGTATAACTTATAACATTCATTTAAAATGAATATTTAAGTTAAACTCTATTCACATGCTTCTAAGAAGACTGCCATGCAATCGATCAACTTACCCAGCAAGCCGCCCAGCTCTCCGCATCCTATTCTGAATTTGAGCTTTCGAATATTTTTTAGTGCTGCCGCGCTATTTGCCGTGATAACGATGCTGCTATGGTCTTTTGTATTTACCGGTCATACAGATATTGACGCACAAGCACTGAATCCGTTGTACTGGCACGGTCATGAGATGGTCTATGGTTATGCCTTGGCGGTCATTGCAGGATTTCTCCTCACGGCAGTGAAGACGTGGACAGGGGTAATGATGCCGCATGGTTATAAGCTGCTGGCTATATTTGGCTGTTGGCTGTTGGCACGTTTGAGCTGGGCAGGTTTTGGGCTTGGTATGACGGTTGAGGGTAGCAGTATATCGTTGTTATATGTCGCCGCAGTATTTGACTTATTGTTTATCGCTTCGATGGCATTTGTGATATGTCGAGCGGTATTACAGGTCAAGCAGTATAAGCAAATGGGCATCTTAGCGAAACTGGCATTATTGACCATTGGCAATGGAATCTGCTACTGGGGTATTATCAATGCCGATATGAGTATGACTAAAATAGGTATTTATCTAGGGTTTTATTTGATTATCGGCTTGGTGCTGACCATTGGTCGCCGCGTGGTGCCATTCTTTATTGAACGTGGTCTGAGTGTTGGAACGACGGAAGTCATCAAGTTGCGCAATAGTAAAGTACAGGATATTGCGAGTTTATTGTTTTTCTTAGCGTTTTTTATCAGTGACTTGTTTTATCCTAATAAGTATCTGCTGACTATTACGGCGCTTGGCGTAGCAGTGGTTAATATCGTCCGTCTGGTAGGCTGGTATCATCGCGGTATCTGGCAAAAGCCATTGCTTTGGTCATTATATGTTGCATTTTTGGGCATGTGTTTGAGTTTTCTGCTGTATGCGCTGCAACCATGGTTGGGCTATACTCATAGTATTGCGATGCATGGGCTTGCCATTGCAGGCGTTGGTATGATGACCGTGGCGATGATGACGCGGGTATCGCTTGGTCATACGGGACGTAGCATTCATCAGCCGCCCAAGACGGTGAATATTATGTATGGTCTGATGGTATTAGCATTTGTCAGTCGCGTGCTATTGCCGCTTGCCGATATGAGTCACTATCTGTTATGGATCATGATTGCCCAAGGGGCGTGGATTGCTTGCTTCCTGCTATTTTGCATCAGTTATTTGCCGATGCTGGCACGTCCTAGACCTGATGGTTTGTTTGGTTAGAGCCTGTAGAGCCGTTATAATGCTATCGCCAAAATAATAGGGGATTTATCCAAGTCTATCGACTGATTGTTGATATTTTTAAGTAGATTATTTTGCAAATGTTATAAGGTTTTAAGACCTTTGTTTTCCAGACACTGTTTGTTTGAAATACCGTTTATCCGAAATACCGTTTGTTTGAGACACTGACTTTTCAAGACCCTCATTTTCAAAATTATAGAGTTACATTGCTAAAATTTAGGCTGATACATACTTGAGAGATTTATATAAAATAGGAGCGCAAATAAATGCGATTGACCAATTATAGCGATTATGCACTGCGCTCATTGATTTACTTGGCGGTGAGACCAGAGCCGCCATTACTCGCAAATATCAGTGGTATTGCCGACAGTTATGGCATTTCTAAAAGTCATTTGACCAAGATTATTCATCAGTTGGGTCAGCTTGGTTATATAGAAAGTGTGCGTGGTAAAAATGGCGGTATACGTTTGGCTCGTGCGCCAAAAGACATCAATTTGGGTGTATTAATTAAACAAATAGAGCCAGACTTCGATTTGGTCGAATGCTTTGCGACCCCCGCGAATGGCAAGAGCAGTGATGGTCGACAGACTGGTTTGCCTATTACGCTTATTGATGAAACGACAAATAATGCTAGAGGCTGTGTCATTAGCCCAGCATGCCAACTAAAAAGTGTGTTCTTTGAAGCGCTGACGGCATTTATTAACGTCCTTGAACGCTATACCTTGGCAGATATCATCAATAACGAAGATGAGCTAGCGTCTTTATTGTTTCGTTAATAACTTTTGATGTTGATGGCATCATTGCAAAAAAGGGAGCGACCATCTTGGTCACTCCCTTTGTTATGCTTCTAATATGAGATTATACGGTCAATTAAGCTTTTTCTAATTTTGGACGGGCTTTATCAATGGCTTTTAATAGTGCCACTTCAAACTCACCGTCATTGAATGTCACTAAATAGGAATGTGCAGCGCAGAAATTACGCACATCGCGCCATTCATGTGCCAAATTGCTTGCCCAATCGCAATATTGCTTGCCTGCATTGGGCTCATTTTTTAGCGCTTTTTTGGTCGTTGGGTGTAGTATCAGTTCAGGTAATATCGCCTCTAATAACTTCATCGGTGGACTCATAAAGGTATCATCGACGTGCAAGCTTTGACTGGTAGGATGATAGGCTAATAGTGAGCCTGCATGAATCATCTCATTGGGTGAGATATAGTGGATGCCTTGTGACATTGAGAACTTAAGCTCAGGGTAACGCTTGGCGACCGTATCGCTTTCAACCAAGTCATCTGCCCATTTTACTTCAGGTGCTTTTTTATGGTGGCGGCTACTGCCATAAAAGGTCGCCTGCGGGAAGTCTTTTGCCATTTGTGCACAGTGCACCGTATGGAATGGGTGGACGTTCAGTACTGCTTCGACATCTTGACCATTATTGGTTAATGCCATCACCTCATCGCGTACGTCACCAGTCAATGAATAGCTATCTAAAAATATAAACTTTCCTGAGTTTAACTGTATAAGTGAGCAGTGAGTACCAATGTTTAGAACACCACCAATGCGAAAAGATCCGCGTATATTCCAAAATCCTGCCCCTAAATCATGAATTTTATCGGTCATCGAAATTATTCCTTAGTGTTTTTATTTGAGTTTCTTGATGTCTTAGCAATTTTAATAATGAATATTTCTCATCAATAAATGACAATTTATTATAAACCACCTCTTATTATGGTGAGTCATGTACCTAAAGTCTGTTATAAAAAAGATGTTGATTGTTAGGTTCAGTGTATAGCGTTAAAGTCTGATATAAGCCTATATTAACCAAGGGTCATTGTCATTCATAGCTTATAATTTATAGATTGTTATTTAATGAATCTGTATAATATCTCTCACTATTTAATTTGTATTTGAAGGTTGAGTCATGAGATTTTTTGGACAAATGAGCGCATCAGCGGTTATGGCAACGATGTTATTAGCAGGTTGCTCAAGCCTAAACACTGATAACAGCGTCACTAAAATTGACACTATCCAAGCTGCTCAAACCGCACCAGTCCCACAAGTAGATTTTCGTTTCAGCACTACTGAGAATTTTGATCTTGCCAATCAAAACAAACTTTCTTGGCGTGTGTTTTATGACAAACCCTCTACAGGTGTAGAGGCTACTTGGTTTGACGCCGTAAAACATGGTGATCTAGCCACGGTCAAATATATGGTTAACAATGGTCAAGACTTAGAAGTTAAAGATACAGGTAGCCTTAACCAAACGGCGTTAGGCTGGGCTGCTTTTATCGGCTATGAAGATATGGTCGATTACTTAGTCAGTAAAGGCGCTGATATCTATGCTAAAGATGACGGTGATGTGTATAACGTCATGAAATCTGCTGTACTGGGAAAAAATACCAATATTGTCAAAAAAGTACATACGTTATTGAATGAAAAAGCGCCTGTGGACTTAAATGATCAGACGGTAGAAAGTGATGGTGAAACCTTGATTATGGTTGCAGCTAGTAATAATCGCCTTGAAACTGTCAAATATTTATTGGCGCAAGGTGCTAATCCAAATCTTGTGGCAACGACCAAAGACAAAAAAATGGGCTCGTATAATCAAGGTGCCTATTCATATGCGTGTTCGCGAGATTTGGTTGATATGCAAAAGCTATTAGCCGCCAATGGTGCTGTGAATCATCGCACTGGCAAAGCGAGCTGTGAATAATTGCGTTAATGACTTTATAAAAAAGGCTGCCATTTCGGTAGCCTTTTTCTATGCTAAGCGCTCCCAAGTCAGACGTTGACCAGCGGATTGTTTATAAGTGTCTAGTTTATCAGTACCTAGTTTATAAGTGCTTTTCTCATGAGTGCCTTGTTTATGAGCAGTTTTTATAGTCGTAAGCGGATATACGAGGATTGTTACCATAATTGTCGTTACGACATAAAAACTGATCGAAGCGGGTATCGCCATTAATATAGCGATGCATCCAAGCAATACCGGGCTTGCTCAGTAATATCTCATTAAAACGATAACTTGGACAAAAATGGCTACCATTCTTTATCTCAATCTTCATTTTTGCGCCTGTAGCCTTATCATAAAAACGACTGCTGTATTTTTTATTTGAGGCGATACGGTCATTTTGGCAAGTAATGAATAAAGCGGGCGTGTTCATTTCGCCATAGTCTTTATCATGATAGGGCGTTTGCGGAATAATCGCTCGAACCGTCTGACGTTTTGTCGCTAGCTGGAGAGCGCCGCCGCCGCCCATTGACCAGCCAATAGCGCCCAAGCGCGTACTATCTATCTGAGCGCCTACCGTATTGTCACGAAGCATATGATAAAGCGCGGCACTTAACTGTGCCGCACGGCTCTCTGGGTCATCATAAATGGAGTTGGTATCGATGGTAATAACCACAAATCCCCAAGATGCCAAACGCGGCCCCCACCATTTAATAGAAGATTCGTAGGACACATAACCGGGTATCACTGCGATTCCGCCTAACAGACCACAGCCGCCTGCATTGGTTGGATAATAAATAGTTCCGCCACCAAAGCCGTTAGCTAACTGACGAGGAACAGCTTTCTTAGCCACCGAAAAAGACCCCTTATCACGCGTATCTGACAGATTAGCCGCTGTAATAATACTGTCGGCGATACAGTTTGACGGCACGGCTGGTGTTGATACAGGCGATGTTATTGCAATCGCTGACGCTATCGGGGTTGATACTATTTTGGTCGATTGCTCTTTAATTGTGAGCTTGTTCGTTGCGGCTACTTCGTCTAACGTAACTGCCGACGCATTTATAGAAAAAACTAGGATACCTATAGCGACAATCCATTGCGAATAATAAGGGTATTTGGGCATGATAGAGAGTCTGCTATAGGTGAGTTGGATTTCGCTGCAGGTTATATTTTGTGGATATAAGTTTTTGTGAATTGCATTTATATATAATAGATCAAAATAATAGTAGACAGTAATCTGCTTGCTGTCAAAAATATACGTCACCTACGCAGTATATAAATCAGCAGTTTTTAGTGTTCAACAGACCCTAAGCATAAATAAAGCAATACCGATAACACACCGAAACCAGAGTCTGGTATTTGGTGTGCTAAAATCATACATGACGGCTATCCCTAGCATCAGCCATTATTGTCATCATTGTTTTTGTCATTATTTCAGCTATTATCGTCCTATTTCTATTACTCACGCCAGATCATCCGCGTCCAACATAGCCTGTATCCCTGTGAAAAATACCATCAGTAAACCCCAAAATAATATGCCAGAACCTCTATCTACACCAATCAATAATGCAACATCGTGGGTCTTAAAACTCACCATTGGTTTGATTGGGATGTTTGCTTTTTTGCAAGTGTATTCTATTCAGGCCATTTTGCCCGTATTGATGGTGGACCTTTCAGCAACTGAGGTACAAGCTGGCATGATCGTCGGTGCAACGGTGATGGCGATTGCTATTATGTCGCCATTCTTGGGCATGCTGTCTGACGCTGTGGGGCGTAAATCCTTTATCGTTGGCGCGTTATTATTTTTAGCGATACCAACTGCTTTAATTGCCCAAAGTCCGAGTATTGGTTGGATGGGCATGTGGCGGTTTATGCAAGGGTTGTCTGTACCGGGCATTACCGTGGTGACGATTGCTTATATCGGTGAAGAGTTTGAGGGACGCGCTGTCACAGAACTGATGTCGTTCTATGTCTCAGGCTCGGTACTTGGCGGCTTCATGGGGCGATTTTTACTTGGGCATTTGCACGAGCTTATCGGCTGGCGTGAAGGCTATTATGTGATGGCAGCGATGACCCTTATCGGTGCGCTGTGGGTCGGCAAGATGCTACCATCGTCACAGCAGTTTGTGGCCAATCCGAATTTTCGTTCCGCGATGCAGACGCTCGGTGAGCATTTAACCAATCGTTATGTGGTAACGGCGTGTCTGCTAGGAGCGTGTGTTTTATTCTCACTCGTGGGTTGTTTTACCTTTATCAATCTACATCTTGCTAAGACGCCATATGAGTTGAGTACGGGTGCGCTTGCCAATATTTTTGCCGTTTATTTGATAGGTGTTGTCATCACGCCATTGTCGACGACTTTGCTACGTCGCTTTGGTTCAGCGCGCACAGTACGCGTGGCTGTTTTCGTTTCTATGATTGGGGTGCTGTTAACGCTAGTGACGCCGTTATGGGGCATTATTATTGGTCTTGCTATTATGTCCTCAGGTGTCTTTATCACCCAAGCTGCCACCATCAGTTATATCGCCGTCAATGTTAAAAAAGGGCGCTCATTGGCGTCTGGTTTATATTACATGGGGTATTATGCTGGCGGTACGATGGGTGCGTGGTTATGCGGCATGGCTTATGCGCGCGGGCAGTGGTCGCTCACAGTATGGCTGCTCTTATTTGTACAGATTTTGGCATTACTGGTTGCCAGTTTTGGTATGATTAAAACAAAATCACGCGCGGCTTGATGGCTGTTTTTGAGAAATTTTCATCAAGCTATTGCAGCTTAGGATGTTTATGTAAGGTTGCTTTACATAGCACCTATTTTTTCTTACTATCGATATAGCCTGTTCAATACACCTTAATAATTCTATTAATAATGTTAGCCGCTATCAATTTTTAAACAGCCAATTTTTTATAAGTAAAAGCTAAAATAACTAGAACTGCGTGCCATCAATTATCCATGATTCACCCGCATAATAACTTATCCGCATGACCAACAAGGACGTCATATCTATGTCAAATATTTACCACAGCGCCCCTTCTGCTTACGATTATCCCTTATTAGTTAAGCAACTATTGAACCGTGCCAAAACGGTGTCGCTTGAGCAAGAAATCATTTATGCTGATAAAAAACGCCTTACGTATAAAGATTTATTCAACCGTATCAATCGCTTGGCTAATGTTTTAGCAGGTTTGAATCTGGATGCAGGTGATATAGTGGCGGTGATGGATTGGGACAGCCATCGTTATCTTGAGTCGTATTTCGCGGTACCGATGTCAGAGTATATTTTGCAAACCGTTAATATCCGCCTATCACCAGAAAAAATTCTTTATACCATCAATCATGCTAAGCCAAAAGTGCTGCTGCTCAACTCTGAGTTTGCGCCATTGGTCAAAAGCTATCAGTTTGAAAACTCTAGTATTGAGCACATTATTTGGCTAGATGATGATGGCGTGACATCTGAAGGAGTCTTCGGTGGTAATCAAAACCGCGTAGTAGGTGAGTATGAAGCGTTATTACAAGCTGCCGATAGTGAGTTTGACTTCCCAGATTTTGATGAAAATACCATTGCCACAACGTTTTATACCTCAGGCACGACGGGCGATCCAAAAGGCGTATTCTTTAGCCACCGCCAGTTAGTATTGCATACCCTCACCGAAGCGGCGACACTAGGTATGCTGCCCGACAAGCAAGGCGTCAGTTACGGTGATGTCTATATGCCGATGACGCCGATGTTCCACGTTCATGCGTGGGGCTTTCCATTTACCGCGACCATGGCTGGTCTGAAGCAAGTGTATCCGGGACGCTATGCACCAGATGTGTTAATGGAGTTGATTATTAATGAAAAAGTTAGTATTACCCATTGTGTCCCAACGATTTTGCAAATGGTGCTCAAAGAAGCGCAAGATCGCGGTGCTAGCTTTAATGGTTTAAAAATGATCATCGGTGGCTCACGATTGACAGAAGGTCTGGCAAAAACCGCCATGGCACAAGGTATCGAAGTATATACTGGTTATGGTATGTCAGAGACAGCGCCCCTTATTAGCTTGACAGAATTTAGTCTCGACGAGCCTAAAATGAGTGAAGATGAAGATATCGCTCGCCGTTGTATGACTGGTAAGCCCGTACTGATGGTGGATGCTCAAATATGGAGTACCAATAATGAGTCGGTTGGTACCGGTCAAGACAATACGGGTGAGCTGGTATTGCGCGCACCTTGGCTAACGCAAAGCTATCTAAAAAATGACGATGCGGGCAAAGAGCTGTGGGAAAACGGCTATATGCACACCCAAGACATTGCTTATATACGTCCTGATGGTTATATTAGAATTACTGATCGCTTAAAAGACGTCATTAAGTCAGGCGGCGAGTGGATATCGTCATTAGAGATTGAGACGATTTTGTCGTTACATCCAGCGGTCGCTGACGTATCTGTGATTGGGATACGTGATAAGCAATGGGGCGAGCGTCCATTGGCCTTGATTGTGTTAAAACCTAATGCTCAAGACACGAGCGTTGATAATATCAAAGCCATTGCTGAGAAAGCCGTAGAGCGGGGTATTATTCCGAAATATGGTGTGCCAAGTCAGTTTAAGTTCGTCAATGAGTTGCCAAAGACTTCTGTTGGTAAACATGACAAAAAAGTGATGCGTGAGATGTATGCTGATCAAACTGAGGTGTAGGTTTAAAGTGTCTTAACTATTGAGCAGATAACTGGCTTAATAGTTGACCTTTATGGTTAGCTCTGCTACATTTTAAACCGATACCTACTAAATCGATACGTAGTGTATCGGTTTTTTGTTCTATTAGAGATAGCTGGCAGGGATAGCCAATCTTTACTATGACATTATTAGACAATATTACATCGTATTACCCATCATTTATGCTAAGGACAGCTATTATGAGCGAGCAAACCGCCACTTCAGTGACCAACCAATCGTCAGACCAAGCTCAGACTTCTCAAGCGTCATCTAATACCACTCAAACTTTTGCTGAAATTTATCACTCTTCTATTGAAAATAAAGAGCAGTTTTGGGCAGAGCAAGCAAAGCGTATCTATTGGCATAAAGAGCCTGAACAAATCCTTGATGACAGCAATCTGCCATTTGCGCAGTGGTATGTCGGTGGCGAGACCAATCTTTGCTATAACTGTGTGGATCGCCATCTTGCAGAGCGCGCAGAACAGGATGCTTTTATCTGGTTATCCTCTGAGATTAACCAAGAGTTAATAGAAACCTTTCCTGCAGTCGTCGATGCGTTTAAAGACTTGGGTAACAACGTCGAGCTTTACACGGACTATACCAAACGTCGTCTGACCTATAATGACCTATATAAAGAAGTCAATTATTTTGCTGATGTGCTACAGCGTCATGGTATTGGCAAGGGCGATCGCGTTGTCATTTACATGCCGATGATTCTAGAAGCCGCTTATGCCATGTTGGCTTGCGCTCGTATCGGTGCTGTACATTCTGTGGTATTTGGTGGATTTGCGGCGCATAACTTAGCCATTCGTATGGATGATGCTGAAGCAAAAATGGTCATCACGGTGGATGCAGGTTTGCGCGGTGGTAAAGTTATTAATTATAAAAATCTTGTCAATCAAGGGGTCGAGCAAGCAACGGTTAAGCCCGAACATGTATTGGTCATCAATCGTGGCATTTTACCATTTGAGCCAAAAAATATTGATGTTGATTATGCAACTCAGCGCCGTATCAGCTGTGAAGCCAATGCGATTGTCGAGCCAGTTTGGCTTGAGTCAAATACGCCGTCGTATCTTCTGTATACTTCAGGCACTACGGGTACGCCAAAAGGCGTGCAACGTGATACCGGTGGTCACGCGGTTGCGCTAACGACGTCGATGGACTATATCTACGATGGCAAGGCGGGCGAGACATTTTGGGCGATATCAGATATCGGCTGGGCGGTCGGGCATTCTTACACCATTTATGCACCATTGCTGGCTGGCATGACGAGTGTGATGTATGAAGGTCTGCCGCATCGCCCAAACCCCGGTATTTGGTGGCGAATTGTCGAAGCAAACAAGGTCAATATTTTATTCACGGCACCGACGGGTGTCCGTATGCTGAAAAAACAAGATGAGACATGGATGACACGCTATGATGTCTCCAGCGTAAAATCCTTCTTTTTGGCAGGTGAACCACTGGATGAATCGACAGCCAATTGGCTGACTAAGCATTTAGGTGTGCCAATTTTAGACCATTATTGGCAAACAGAGTCTGGCTGGCCCATTCTAAGTAACACGCCTAAATTTAATCATAAGCCACACAAGCAAGGCTCACCCGGTTATCCCATGTATGGTTATGATGCGCATGTCATTAATGAAGAAACTGGCGAACCTTGTAAAGCTGGCGAAAAAGGACTGCTCGCGATTCGTGCACCATTGCCGCCCGGTTGTCTGACCACGGTATGGCGAAATGACGAACGCTTTATTAGCAGTTATTTTGGTCTGTTTGATGGCAAGCAATACTCAACCTCGGATTATGCCGTGACTGATGAGGAGGGTTATTTTTATATCTTAGGGCGCACTGACGATGTGATTAACGTCGCCGGTCATCGTATTGGCACGCAAGAAATTGAAGAAGCGATTAGCACGCATCCAGAAATGGCAGAATGTGCGGTTGTGGGTATTCATGATGAATTGAAAGGAGAGTTGCCGATAGCCTTTTGTGTGCTGAGAGATCATGAACAAGTCACAACTATCGAAAATCGTTTCCGTATTGAGCAGCAGGTCATCGGTGCTGTGGTCAAATCCCTTGGCGGTATCGCAAGGCCAGCGGCAATTTATTTCCCGCAAGCACTACCAAAAACGCGCTCTGGCAAAATCTTACGTCGAGCCATTCGTGCTTTAGCAGAAGGCAACGAAACAGGAGATATGTCAACGCTTGATAATCCAACAGCGATTGAGGCGATTAAGCAGTCCATGAAAGACTACTAATACGATGGCGTATTAATTGAAAAAAGCCATCTGACGTTAATATTGAAAAAAAGCTCATGCACAATCATGGGCTTTTTTGTTTTTAATTTAAGGCGCCTCCTCATTTTTATCATCACTTAGTCACTTTCGCTCAAACTGAAAATATACCTTACATAAAGTTTTTCTCGTTAACATAAACTCAGATAAAATTTTGACAAAGCGCTTGACCCTAAAAATGGTTTATTGGTATAGTCAATAACGATACGAAATAAATCATTTTATAAATTACGTTTGATCAATAAAAGCTCATCATTTTTTCTCTCTTTTTGAATATTAAGACACCGCTAAAGGGTAGTCTCGCAAACAAGATAAGGATATCTTATGCACCACGTCAAGCAGCTCATCAATGGTCAATTTGTTGATTCTAATACCAGTGAATGGATTGATATCACTGATCCTGCCACGCAAGAAGTTATTGCCAAAGTTCCGCAAACTACTGACGATGAAATAAATCAAGCCGTTGCAGCAGCAAAAGCAGCGTTTCAAACGTGGCGCAAAACACCAATCACCACACGTGCGCGTATATTTTTAAGGTATCAAGCACTGATACGCGATCATATGGATGAGTTAGCAGAAATCCTGACCGCAGAGCAGGGCAAAACCATTGCTGATGCGCGTGGCGATGTATTCCGTGGTTTAGAAGTGGTTGAGCATGCTGCTGGTATTGCCAATTTGCAAATAGGTGACTTCGTTGAAAACGTTGCATCAGGCGTTGATACTTACAGTATTTGGCAGCCACTTGGTGTTTGTGCTGGTATCACGCCATTTAACTTTCCAGCGATGATTCCACTGTGGATGTTCCCAATGGCGATTGCTACGGGCAACACTTTTATCCTAAAGCCTTCTGAACAAGATCCGATGGTCACCATGCGTCTGGTTGAGCTTGCGGTTGAAGCAGGTGTACCTGAAGGTGTGCTAAACGTCGTACATGGCGGCAAAGCTACTGTCGATGCTATTTGTGATCATCCTGATATCAAAGCAGTTTCTTTTGTGGGTTCGACCAACGTCGGCAAACACGTTTACGAGCGTGCCAGTCAATCAGGTAAACGCGCACAGTGTATGATGGGCGCAAAAAACCATGGCGTTATCTTGCCGGATGCTAATAAAGAGCAAACGCTGAATCAACTAGCAGGCGCGGCATTTGGTGCTGCTGGTCAGCGCTGCATGGCGTTATCTGTGGTTGTCCTTGTCGGTGCTGCCGGTGAGTGGATTGATGATATCAAAGCCAAAGCTGAGGGTTTAATCGTCTCAGCTGGTAAGCATGATAAAGATTTGGGTCCCCTGATTTCTCCTGCGGCAAAAGCGCGTGTTGAGCATTTGATTGGTACTGGAGTAGAAGAAGGGGCGAGTTTGATACTCGATGGTCGTGGCATTACGGTTGAAGGTTATGAACAGGGCAACTTCGTTGGTCCAACTATCTTTGATAACGTCACTGCAGATATGCAAATTTACAAAGAAGAAATTTTTGGACCTGTACTGTGTATCATGCGTGCCAACAGCTTAGATGAAGCAATTGAGATGCTCAATGCCAATCCGCATGGTAACGGCACGGCTATCTTTACTCAGTCAGGAGCTGCCGCGCATAAATTCCAGCAAGATATCCAAGTCGGTCAAATCGGGATTAACTTGCCGATTCCTGTGCCACTACCGATGTTCTCATTCTCAGGCTCACGTGCTAGTAAACTTGGTGATTTGGGTCCTTATGGTAAGCAAGCGGTGCAATTTTATACCCAAACCAAGACCGTTACGGCGCGTTGGTTTGATGATGAAGCAAGTCGCGGCGTCAATACGACTATTTCAATTTAACGCTGAATCACCTATATTTGCATTGACGCTTTAATACACCCTATTCAGCACAAGGATGACCCCATGGATTTTTCATTGACCGATGACCAAATTGCCTTTCGCCAAACTGCCAGACAGTTTGCCCAAAAAGAGCTAAAGCCTAATGCCGCTGAATGGGATCGCACCTCGCATTTCCCAGTCGATGTGATTAAAAAATCAGGCGAGCTCGGCTTTTTAGGGTTATATACCAATCCTGACTATGATGGTTTGGGTCTGCCGCGTCTAGATTCTGCCATGGTATTTGAGGAGCTGGCATGGGGCGATACGTCTGTGGCGGCTTATATGAGTATTCATAATATGGCAGGCTGGATGATTGGCGAATTTGGTAGCGATGCGCTGTGCAAAAAATATTTGCCAAATATGGTCAGCGGCGAATGGCTGGGCAGTTATTGTTTGACCGAGCCTAATGCCGGTTCTGATGCCGCATCACTGCGTACCAAAGCCGATAAGCAAGGCGAGTATTATGTGCTGAACGGTGAAAAAACCTTTATTTCAGGTGCAGGCTCAACCGATGTGTTGGTCGTTATGGCACGTACGGGCGCTGCAGGTCCAAAGGGGATTTCAGCATTCGTCGTTGATGCAGACAGTGCTGGTATTGAATACGGCAAAAACGAGCATAAAATGGGCTGGAAAGCACAGCCGACACGGACGATTAGCTTTAAAGATGTCAAAGTGCCAGTAGAAAACCTCATCGGCGAGGAAGGTCAAGGTTTTCGTATTGCTATGAAAGGCTTAGATGGCGGCCGGATTAATATCGGCATCTGTGCAGTAGGGACAGCGCAAGCGGCGCTTGAGACAGCGACCAATTACGTGCAAGAGCGTAGCCAGTTTGGTAGCCCGATCGCCAGCTTACAATCGGTACAATTTAAGCTTGCCGATATGCTGACCCAAACCATTACCGCAAGGCAAATGCTCTATTTAGCGGCGAGCAAAGTCGATAATAACGATGTTCAAGCCTCTACTTATTGTGCGATGGCAAAGCGTTTATCGACGGATCTTTGTTTTGATGTCGCCAACGAAGCCTTACAGCTGCATGGTGGTTACGGTTATCTCAATGAGTATCCGCTTGAGCGCCATGTGCGAGATTTGCGTGTCCATCAAATCTTAGAAGGTACCAATGAGATTATGCGCGTGATTGTCTCGCGTCAGCTCTTACAAGATGATGCGTTGAGCCAGTTACGCTAATCAGTTTATATAAATGGATAATTTGCTTATTCGAATTTATAAATAAAGCGGTTTTATAAAAAATTATAACAAGGATATTTCATGACGGATTATACCAACTTAAAACTATCAATTAATGGTCATATTGCGACGCTAACCCTAAATAACCCACCTGCTCATACGTGGACGATGGACAGTCTACAGGCGCTTAAGCAACTGGTCACGGACCTCAATGCCAACGACGAGGTATATGCACTAATTGTTCATGGCGATGGCGAAAAGTTCTTTTCAGCAGGTGCCGATTTAAATAATTTTGCAGATGGTGATAAAGGTCGTGCGATCAGTATGGCGATAGCCTTTGGTGAAGCGTTCGAGGCACTGTCAGCCTATCGCGGCGTAAGCATCGCTGTCATCAATGGTTATGCGATGGGTGGTGGTCTTGAGTGCGCACTCGCTTGTGATATCCGTATCGCAGAAGCACATGCGCAGATGGCACTACCCGAGACGGGTGTGGGATTGTTGCCGTGTGCCGGTGGTACGCAAAATCTAACGGCTTTGGTAGGCGAGGGTTGGGCAAAGCGTATGATATTGTGCGGCGAGCGCGTCGATGCCCAGACTGCACTACGCATTGGCTTAGTCGAAGAAGTCACTGCAAAAGGTGACGGTTTATTAGCAGCACAAGCCTTGGCACAAAAAGTCGCTAAACAATCACCAGTTGCGGTCAGTTATTCCAAAACACTTATTCAAGCGGCAAGAGACACACCACCTGCGCAAAACCTTATCCATGAGCGTGAAGCCTTTGTTAAATTATTTGATACCAAAGATCAGCGTGAAGGCGTGCAAGCATTTTTAGAGAAGCGTAAGCCCGTTTGGCAAAATAAATAAACGCTATATAACCAAACTTAATGATACTATTTTTTTTCTTTTGATATTTGTAGGTCACCTTTATGACAGTAGCTATAGAAGGCACATCAGACGCGCCGGTACTATTCAGCACCGAGCCGACAGATTGTGGTCACCTGATTGGAATAATGACGTTAAACACGCCCAAATCTCTTAATGCCCTTAGCGTTGAGATGTGTCAATTGTTATCGCAACAGCTAGAGCAGTGGGAAGGTGATGAGCAAGTGGTAGCATTACTATTAAAAGGCGCAGGCGATAAGGCATTTTGTGCTGGCGGTGATATTCGCAAGCTTTATGACAGTATGTCTAGTGATGCACCGCTACCGAATCCTTATGCGACAGAATTTTTTGGTCATGAATATTGTCTTTATCGGCAGATGCACTTTTATTCCAAACCACTAATACTCTGGGGTGACGGCATTATTATGGGTGGCGGCATGGGCTTGATGGCAGGTTGTAGTCACCGCTTGGTCACAGAGCGCACGCGCTTTGCCATGCCAGAAGTGACTATTGGGCTGTTCCCTGATGCTTCTGGCAGTTGGTTTTTGCAGCGTATGCCAGCTAAGACGGGCTTGTTCTTAGGGTTGACGGGCGCGATGTGTAATGGCAATGATGCGCTATTAGCCAATCTTGCAGAGTATGCCGTCGCCAGTAGTGACTATGATGCCGTCATACAAAGTTTAAAACAGAGTGATTGGCAGGTTGCCGCTAGTCGTACGGATAAATGCGATAACAATAGTGCTCATAGTATCGTTAGCCGTGTGCTTGCAGCGCAACCAATTGCTGAGTTGCCTGCTAGTAAATTGGCAATCCATTGGCAATCTATTCAGCAGTTGATGAACAGCGGCGGACTGGGTGATATCGATGCTTTATTACAAAGTGATGCGGCACTCGCAAAAATAGATACAGAGTTTGCAAATGATAGCTGGACGCAGCGAGCAGTAGATACTTATCGCCATGGCTGCCCAGTTACCGCTGCTTTAACTTATGCGCTTTATTATAAAGTCACTGACTTATCGATAGAGCAAGTTCTGTATTTAGAAGCCAACGTAGCCGTAAATTGTGCCGCTAATCCTGACTTTAGAGAAGGCGTACGTGCGCTATTAATTGATAAAGACCGTAATCCACAGTGGTCACGCTCACTAGCAGACTGCTTGAGTAGCGAAGGGCAGGCGTACATACAGCAGCACTTTGTGAATCCTTATGCTAAAGGTGAGCATCCGTTAGGCGATTGGTTGGGTGATGAGGCTATAGGCAGTCAGTCTGTGCGTTAAAAGTTAAATTTATCAATTCAATATAGACATCAAATTAAAATTACACTCAATTAAATAGTTTACAGCTATATGTGTAGCAACGCCTGCGCGCATGATTAATACTAACCATCAAGGAATGATGAGATGAATACAAAGGATCTAAATGCTACCGATAACGATACTACTAAGCCAAATATTGCTTTTATTGGGCTTGGTAATATGGGCGCACCAATGGCAGAGAATTTGTTAAAAGCAGGTTACCCGCTCTCGGTTTATGATTTGTCTGAGGATGCGACTCAGCGCTTACAGCAAGCAGGTGCCAGTGTAGCAGACAGTCCTAAAGATGCTGCACGTCATGCCCAAGTAGTTATCAGCATGTTGCCCGCTGGCAAGCACGTCCATTCTGTCTATCTTGGAGATAGTGGTCTGCTGGCGAATTTACCAAAAGACACCTTGGTCATTGATAGTAGTACTATTGCAGCGGCTGATGCAAGGTTGGTGGCAGAGGCGGCAAGTAAGCTTGGCATAGACTTCTTAGATGCTCCAGTCTCTGGTGGTACGGGTGGTGCTATCGCTGGTACGTTAACCTTTATTGTTGGTGGCAGCACTGATGCCTTTGCCAAAGCTGAGCCGATACTGGCTGTGATGGGCAAAAACATCTTCCATGCAGGCGAGCATGGCGCAGGACAGGTCGCAAAAATCTGTAATAATATGCTGCTTGGAATTTTGATGGCAGGAACGGCCGAAGCGATTAATCTGGGCGTCAAAAATGGTCTCGATCCAAAAGTTCTATCTGATATCATGCTACAAAGTTCAGGTCGTAACTGGACGCTAGAAGTCTATAATCCTTATCCGCAAGTGATGGAAAATGTCCCCTCTAGCAATGGCTATCAAGGCGGCTTTATGAGTAAGCTAATGCAAAAAGACCTTAACCTTGCCATGCAGACCGCTGAAGATACTCATGTAGAAACGCCAATGGGCGCTAAAGCGACTGAGCTTTATGCTGCGCATACCGTCGAGAATGGCGACAAAGATTTTTCGAGCATTATGGCGCGACATGACAGCTCAGTATTGACTTAAGATATTAAAAAAAGCATAACTAAAAAAAGGTCTGCATTATTATCTTAATGCAGACCTTTTTTTTACTTATATTGCATCACCTAGCTGGGTAGGTCATAGACGAGAGACTGAATATCTTTCGCTGCTTTTTGCAGTCGTGGGACATGGGTTAAGAGATCATCTAAAGACACTCTTATGGTCGGTGCATGAAGATACAGCGAGGCAAGGTAGCGCGACTTTCTATCCCGTATCGGTACGGCGATTGCCACCATCTCAGAGATAAACTCTTCATTATCGATACCAATACCTGTTTCAGCGATACGATCAAGCTCAGCGTTTAGCGCATCGATATCGGTAATCGTATTTTTGGTAAACTTATCCAACGACAGGTTTTGCAGAATTTTGTCGCGGCTTGTGCGCGGCAACTGGCTCAAATACAGCTTACCAGTCGCTGTACACCACATTGGCGACTTTGCGCCCACTGGCAAATAAATCTGTATCGGCAAGGTCGTATTTGCACGGTTGGTATAGATCATGTTCATCTGATAAGGCACACCGATCCCGCAAGTCTCTTTTAGCTCATCAACCAGCTTTTGCAAAATCATTTGTCGCTCATTAAAGAACAATCGCTGCTGCCAAAGCTCAACACCCAAGTTTCGTACTCGCTTGCCCGGTATAATGCCGCCGCCAATATCCACAGTCACAAACCCTTCATCGAGCAGATTTTGAATCAATCGATGAATGGTCGGCTTTGGAATATCAAGCTCTTGCGATAGCTCAAGTGGCGAGAGCGGTTTTGAGGCATAGGACACCGCCTCGATAATCTCTAACACACGGGTAATCGACGATACTTTAGGCATATGAGTGGCTCAATAAGAATAAAAAGAATACAGTAGGAAATACAACAAGGCATTAACAGATAAAAGTAAATACGCAGCCTTGTGACACATTTTCCCTAACCTCTAATTTAGCATAATATCAAGCCTAGACAAGATCTAGTTACTTTATATGCCAATACTAAATGTATCAATACTAACGTCACACAGTCATACAATATTGAAAACTGATACCAATACTTTTTTCTGAAAAGTTTTCTAAAAGCAATAATTACTACACCATCTCACAAAATACAACAAACTGTAGTAATAAGCTATATAACTGTCATTGAGTTAAATAAAGAGGTGGGTCATTATAATGACATATTTTGTAATATCCTTACATGAAGATTAAGCTAACCAATATTCATGTTTGCGCTGCTGAGTTACTTTAAGAGCATTGTGTAACAGAAAGTCGAAGTTTTGCGGATTGGTGTAGTAATTATTACAATATCTATGCAATCTTTACATAACGGCAAATAAAAAGCGCTCCTAGAGGGGTGACTTTTCCGGCCAAAATTGTTTTAATCTGCTCAACAAAATGATCGATTTAAAAAAAGCTAAATTGTCATTTTTTATGGGCGACTTATTCCACACTTTAGGAGAGTATTTATGAGACTTATTAAATTAACAGCAATTTCTGCTGCCGTTTTAGCGTCAACTGCTGCACTAGCTGCTGAACCTGTTATCGTTGTTGATGGTAACGATGCAGTTGTGTATGAAGCTGAGCCTGTTGCTGTTGCATATGAAGCTGAGCCTGTTGCTTATGCATACAATGCTGACGCTGGTATCGTTAGCAACACTACTGGCGCTCTTGTTGGTGGTACGAAAGGTTTCTTCCAAACGGCTATCAACCCAGCTTCTGTTAGCGCTGAAGTTGGTACTTTAGGTTATGGTGCTAACATCGGTTGGTCACTAAATGAGAAAACTGAACTACAAGCTGGTTGGGCTGGTGGCGATGTTTCTGATTTATTCGGCGATATTGATGTAAATGATATTGAATATGATATTAAAGATGCAGACTTTAGCAACCCGTACCTAGGTGTGCAATTACGCCCTACTGGTAACTGGTTCACCATGGGTGCTGGTATCATCGTACCTGACAACGATATCGACGTAACTGCTGAAGGTAAAAGCGATATCTTCAAGATTGATGATGTTAGCTATAATGCTACAGATACTGGTACTTTATCAGGTACTATAGAGCATCGTAACAAGATAGCCCCTTATGGTACTATTGGTTTCCGTCCTAACATCACTAACAACTTCGGTTTGTTTGGCGAAATTGGTGCGGCATACATGGGTAAAACTAACGCGACAGTTCGTGCAACTGGCGATGCTACTGAGACTGTTGGATATGTAAGTGGTGCAGAGACTGTTTCTAAAAAGGACAGTACTATTACGCGTGGTGACGTTGCCGCTGCAGCACAAAAAGAATTAGAACGTAAAGATTATCTTGAGTGGATGCCAATTGTTAAGCTTGGCGCAACTTACCGCTTCTAATCTAATCACAGTTTAAGTACTGTTATTAGAAGAAGAGTAAGAAAAAACGATCCTTTTTAGGGTCGTTTTTTTTGTTTGTGAAAGGGTAGTTGTTATAATAAACAATATGTATAAATGGTCTAGAAAATAACAATGGTTTGTTGCGCTGACAATACCGCGATACGGTAATCGGACTTAATGTCTGCTATGACCATTAAATATGACGGTTCTCTAATAGCATAAACTAAATCAGCAATCAGGTAGGAGTAATCTATTCCTAACCCTTGTGCCAGTTTGTATTGATGAATTTTGATAAAACTTTCTTTTATTTGCCATAGTAATTTAGCGATAATCTTACGCTGAAGTGGGGATAATGCTTGTAAAGCAGCCATTTCATGCTCAGAATAAAACCGCTGTGCCACGCGCCATGCTACATGATTGGTTTCAATATCAATACCAATGGGACGGTGACGACTAATAACCACTGTTACTTTACTGTTCAATGATGTATCGATTGTCTGAACAGTATTTTGGCTAATATCATGGTGATTCTTGCTGCCTGTATGACTAAAGCATACGTAATATTCACTGCTGCTAAGCCGATACGGGAAGTTTGACTCATCCAGAGTATCGCGCAACTTTAGCTGATCTAGTAATTGTTGTAGCAATAATCGAACGCCTTTACGTTGTAGTTGACGTTGATGCTGCGCCATTTCACGTGTTGATAAACTTACTGGTGACAGGCAGTAATGCCAATTAAGCTCGTAAAGTTTCTGAAAATCTACCTTCGATATATTGTTCGCGGATGACCACAGTAATTCATCCCATAGTCTTTTAAGGTTGAGGGATGAACATTCGCTCACTTGTGCAGTGGCGCACCACGTTGTAGGATCGAGCTGGGTATATTGGACATGAGTTAGGTTTAAGATAGAGCTTGGCATCATTGATTGCATCTATTGGATTGGTTCGCTTAGTAACATGCAAAAAGCCCAGCGATATATTATTGCTGGGCTTTCAATTATAAAATATGTTGAGCTTTATCGACTGTGATTAGTTTTACTGGTGTTAGTAAGACAGTTCAGCACGGCGATTTAGTGCGTAAGCTTCTTCAGTATTACCAGCGGCAGCAGGGCGCTCTTCACCATAGCTGATGATGCGGATATTGTTTACTGCGACGCCTTGAGTAGCAAGGTAATCACGTGCTGCAGCAGCACGGCGCTCACCTAGTGCCATGTTGTATTCACGGCTACCGCGATCATCAGTATTACCTGCGATAACAACGCTGGCTGCTGGATTTGAGTTTAGCAGGCTGGCATGTTGATTAAGAATGCTCGCTGCTTGTGAAGTGATTTCACTGCTATCAAAAGCAAAGTAAACAACTGCCTGTAGGTTTTCTGCGCCCATAATAACCGCGCTTGAGTTATCTACGATGACTGCGCCAGTGTATCCAACTTGACCACCTGGAATACCTAGCGGGGCAACCACGACTTCAGAAGTAGCACGTTTGGTCGCACAACCTGTGGTTAGTGCCACAGCGCTTGATAATACAGCGAGGGCTGCGATCTTAGAAAAACTGGTTGACATAATGAGCTCCTAAAATTTTAATTAATTAAAATTGTTTTTTTTTGAACTGCTTACGATAAAACTTAGGCAATTGCTATCTATCATATACTAAATGTTACTTTATGTAAGTAGTATTACTGTAAATAATGCTAGAATTTACAGATAGATATGAGATCCACTACCAGCGGTGCTTGCCCCAATTTTCAGGGTTGGCCCAATAATCCGCATTTAACCAATTTGGCAGCTGTTTATAATCATATAAATTGAACTGCCAAAGTCTAGCGGACGCTGATGATTTTACAGATAAAGGCTGCTTTGTTTGGTAAGTAGTATTCATCTCTAAAGATGGCTCATGCAAGATATCAAATGGGGTAAAGCCATAAGCTTTGAGATCTAGGGTGTCATCAAGGGCGATGAGCAGGTGTGCCGCATAAAGATCTCGATAGCGCATGAGCAGCGGAATATACTGCTGCAGCAACTCTGGTGAGAGTGTGGGCAACCAAAAACAGGCGAGCTCATAACGTTCAGGTAATGGTCGCTGATTGAGCTCTAATAATGTCGATATTTGTGGTGAGCGGGTATTTTTTAGCAGTGTCTTTAATGCTAACCGCGCATTTTGGCCTGGGACGACCCACAGCAACTCAGTGTTATTATCAGTAGATTCAGTCGTTGTGGATGCGTTCGCTTGTATGGTTAGTGAGGGCAAAAGAGCCTCAATGTAATCTATCAGTAATGGTAACGTAATGTCTGAGCGACTGGCAGTTTGCTTTATCATATAATAGGCCGTTTATCGAGTGTTGGTCATCAGTGACCCTATTAAATCATTTTAATCGTGATTATCCAATGGGTGATTGATGCTGATTATGCTGCTCTTTTAATATGTCGACTCTCTCATTCTTTTGATATATGGACTCTCTCATTGCCATCGCATTTTGATAAGTGTCATGGACGATGAACATAATAAAATTGGGACCTGCTCTTGAAATTTGGCAGTTTAGGTCAATGTAGCAAGATACCATTATCATGTTGATGGTCATAAGATTATGCTAATTGATGACCTGCCTTAGCCTAAATTATCCCGCTTTTTACCGTATATATTTTTTGCCATAAATAATAATAGGAATACCCATGTCTATTGCTGAAACTGATGCTCAAATTATTAATCCTGATATGCCAGATGTGCCACCGCATGCACCAAGTAAAATTAATTTAAAAGATTACCAGAAACCTAGCTTTGATGTGGAAACGGTTGATTTAGATATTAAACTGTTCGAAAATCATGCACAGGTAGACAGCACTCTGAAGATGGTACGTCAAACAGCAGGAGATCTCGTATTGTTCGGTGAGGAGTTGGAGCTGATCTCCATTACGATGAATGGTAAGCCATTGACGGCTGAGGATTATCAACAACAAGCAGGCACGTTGACGATTGCTAATGCATCTGATGAGGTTGTTTTAGAGATTCAAGTACGTATCTGTCCGCAGACCAATACCGCACTTGAAGGGTTCTATATGGCGGGCAGTGGTGATGAGACGATGTTTGTCACTCAATGTGAGCCAGAAGGCTTTCGTAAAATCACCTTTTACCCAGACCGCCCCGATGTATTGGCGATATTTACCACGCGTCTTGAGGCGGATAAGCGTTATGCAACACTATTAGCCAATGGTAACTTGGTCGAAGCGGGTGAGGTGGCAGATGCCCCAGACCGTCATTATGCGATATGGCATGATCCAACCAATAAGCCAAGCTATCTATTTGCCTGTGTTGTCGCTGATTTAGACGTATTAACGGATTCTTATACCACCAGCGAAGGTCGTGAGGTGTTGCTGGAAATATACGCAAAGTCCGCTGACATCGATAAATGTGATGTCGGTATGCAAGCGTTGAAAGATTCGATGAAATGGGATGAGGTTAATTATGGTCGCGCTTACGATTTAGATCGCTATATGATTGTTGCCGTGAGTCAATTTAATATGGGCGCAATGGAAAACAAAGGTCTGAATATTTTTAATACCGCTTGTGTGTTATCCAGTCCTGAGACGACAACGGATGCGCGTAGCTTTAGTGTGAAAGCCATCATTGCCCATGAGTATTTTCATAACTGGACAGGCAATCGCATCACTTGTCGTGATTGGTTCCAGCTGTGCTTAAAAGAAGGCTTTACTGTTTACCGCGATCAATCCTTCTCAGCGGATCAGCAGTCGAGTGCCGTACAGCGTATCGACGATGTGGCGACCTTGCGTGCTCATCAGTTTGCGGAGGATGCAGGACCACTGGCGCACCCGGTACGCCCTGAAAGTTTCGTTGAGATTAATAATTTTTATACGACGACTGTTTATGAGAAAGGCGCTGAAATCGTGCGCATGATTGCCAATACGTTAGGAGCCGAGAATTTTCGTAAAGGCACGGATGAGTATTTCCGTCGTTATGATGGGCAAGCAGTCACGGTTGAGGACTTTTTATCTGCGCTTAGCATCACTGATAGCAAGATTGAAAGCTTCATCGACTGGTATCGTCAGCCAGGCACACCAATGGTGTCTGGTCATCAACATTATGACCATGCAGCGCAGACACTGACGATTACGTTAAATCAGCAAACCCGTCATGTCAGTGGCTTTGCTGCGCCAAAACCCTTGCCTATTCCGGTAGCGACTGCGCTATTTGATAAAGACAGTGGTGACATTGTGGCTGAGCGTATGCTGCTACTCGATCAAGCCACGCAAACCTTTACCTTCAAAAATATAGCGCGTGAGCCTGTCGTATCCTTGCTACGTGATTTTAGTGCGCCAGTACAGCTCAATTATGATTATCAAGATGCAGATTTGGCATTTTTGCTCAAACATGAAACCAATGGTTTTAACCGCTGGCAAGTGACGCAGATGCTGGTCAATCGTATCTTGCTGCAAGGTCAAGGCGAGAAGAGCAGTCCTGACATCTATCTGCAAGCACTAGCGCAGACATTGCCTGTGCTCGCGGCTAAGGATGCGATGTTGGCTGCCCGCTTGCTTGATATTCCATCAGCGCAAGAGCTGGCGTCTGCTATTCATAAGGATTACGATCCAGCATTGGTGAAAGCGCAGCGCGACGACTTGTATCAGCAGCTTGCAGAGGCGCTAAAAGATCAATGGGCTGAGCTTTATGAGCAGCTACCAATGCAGTCTTATGAAGA
This sequence comes from Psychrobacter sp. TWP2-1-2, assembly GCF_049896785.1. NCBI lineage: Bacteria > Pseudomonadati > Pseudomonadota > Gammaproteobacteria > Moraxellales > Moraxellaceae > Psychrobacter > Psychrobacter sp. TWP2-1-2. The sequence goes on from NZ_JAFCVA010000001.1 coordinate 26,106, forward strand.
TAGTGCCGAGGCTCGTGGCACCCGTGCCTTGCGTAATGTGGTGCTCGATATGGCGCTGACCGCGAATGTCGATGGCGCAGGTGAATGGGCGCAGCAGCAGTATGATGATGCAAGCTGTATGACGGAGCGTTTCGGCGCGTTGAAAGCGATGGTCAATCATCAACTGCTAAATGCTGATGAGTATTTGGCGGACTTTTATAATCGCTTCCAAAATAATGATTTGGTCATCGATTTATGGTTTAGTGTGCAGGCGTCTGCTGATATTGTGACCGCTGATACTATCCAATCCTTGATCGCTCACGCAGATTTTGATTGGAATACGCCCAATCGTGTACGCTCAGTGGTCAGTGCCTTTACCTCGCAGCCAACGGCTTTATGGACGGCAGAAGGGTTAGAGCTTTATATTGGTGTGATTAAAAAGTTGGATGATGCCAATCCTGTTTTGGCGTCGCGCTTATTGCAAGTGCTAGCGCGTTGGAATACCTTGGCTGAGCCACGTCGTCAAATGGCGCATGAGCGGTTGATTGAGTTGCAAAAGCAGGCTTCTTCTAAGCACGTACTTGAAAGTCTAAACAGTGTTTTAGGATCAGCGAGCGAGTAGGGTAAATTAAATGACTCTATAACAATAAACTAAATTATTTTATAAGAAAAAGCCCGTCCGATAATAATATCGGACGGGCTTTTTTATTAAACGCTTAATAATGCTTAAAAAACTTAATATTCTGTGTTTATGGGCAATCGTTATTAAAGATTAAAAATTAACGGTTAGGCAAAACGTCTTTGACCATATCACGTAGGTTATGTAAGGCAGTGACCGTACTATCCCAATCTAAGCAACCGTCAGTGATAGACTTGCCATATTCGAGCTGACTTAAGTCAGCGGTCAGTTTCTGATTGCCGCCCTTTAGATGACTCTCAATCATCATACCGATGATAGATTTATTGCCGTTTTGAATTTGTTCCGCAACGTTTTGGATAACCATCGGTTGTAGATATGGGTCTTTACCTGAGTTGGCATGGCTTGAGTCAATCATAATCTTGCTATTGGTTTTGCCTTTTGCCAGCTCATTTTCCACTTGTGCAACCGCAGTTTCGTCATAGTTGGGCTTGCCGTTACCACCGCGAAGTACCACGTGCGCGTAAGGGTTGCCTTTAGACTTGATGATTGAGACTTTGCCATCTGCTGACAGACCTAAGAAGCTATGACCTTCTTTTACGGCTTGCATTGCGTTAACAGCGACCGTCATGCCGCCATCTGTTCCATTTTTAAAGCCTACTGGGCACGATAAGCCTGAACTCATTTCACGATGCGTTTGGCTCTCAGTGGTACGTGCGCCAATCGCTGACCAGCTGATCAAATCCTGCATGTACTGCGGGGTATTCGGGTCTAATGCTTCGGTGGCGCAAGGAAGACCTTTTTCATTCAAATCGAGCAGTAGCTTACGGGCAGTACGCAGACCTTTTTCAATGTCGAAGCTGTCATTCATATCAGGGTCATTAATCATGCCTTTCCAGCCAACGGTTGTGCGCGGCTTTTCAAAATATACGCGCATCACCACAAACACGCTATCTTCGATTTCTTTTGCTAATATGGCCAAACGATCGGCATATTCGTGAGCGGCTTTGATATCATGAATAGAGCAGGGGCCGATGACCACAAAGAGGCGCTTGTCTTTACCGTCCAAGATGTTTTGGATGGTATTACGACCGTTTAATACGGTTTTATAGGCTGCATCTGATAAAGGTAGCTCAGTTTTTAGCTCAGCGGGAGTGATCAAAGGAATGAACTTTTCAATATTCACGTCGTCAATATCTGCATTATGGGTAACTGATGTTGTCATGGTTATATATCGTCTAGCTGATTTATAGGGAGTTTCATTATGCGGACAAAAGTGTTGGTTGACAAGGGCAGTCGCGCAGTTAATTGACTGATAACTGGAATGAGGAAACCAAAACTTAGTTATACTTGTTCAGCGCCAATCGTATATGAGCGCTTCAACAAGCAAGATTGTTACTCAATTTATCTGTCCGTATAGAAAAACGAATTAACCCGTTAAGTAGTCATTTCCAGCTTTTATCAGCTAATTTAGCTATTTGTATCATCGTCACGTATGATGACAATATAAAAGGTATGACGATAAAATAGTGAGTATGGCGAATGCTTAGGTATCACAGAGCTTTCGCGCAGATTTTATGCGTCGTATTTTATAACAATCATTCATTTATTTTATATGCATTTATTGTATTTTTTAATATCGAGAGCTTGTCATGACAGATTCTGCTACGACTGATCAATATCATAACCTTATAGACCAAACAGAGACTGAAATTCAACGTGCTGAATTACAGACTGTGCCATTGGTCATCGGTATCGTCGCAGGTGAGGTGTCAGGGGATAGCTTGGGCGCAGACTTCATGCAGCAGATGAATAATCTACGCGATGATATTGTGTGGGTCGGCGTCGGTGGTACAAAGATGCAAGCGCAAGGGCTGCAAAGTATTTTTCCGTTAGAGCGTTTGGCGGTGATGGGTTTGGTAGAAGTCATGGCGCAATTGCCTGACTTACTTAAAGCTCGCCGTGAATTACTGAGCGCATTTAAAGCCGCTGATATTGATTGGTTTATTGGCATTGATGCGCCTGATTTTAATCTTAGAGTGGCTAAAAAATTAAAACCGCAAGGCGTATTCTGCGTGCAGTATGTCAGCCCTTCTATTTGGGCATGGCGTGAGTCACGTATTCATAATATCAAAGCGGCGACCGACCTTGTGTTGTGTTTGTTCCCCTTTGAGCTGTCCGTTTATGAGCGTCATAATCATCCAGCAATATGTGTTGGTCATCCGCTGTTGCGTACGATCGATCAAACATTGTTAGAAACACCGATAAATCAGCGCCGTAGTGAGCTGGTTTGGCACAACGATGGCTTGCAGCAGTTTTTTATTGAACGATTTGACGATGTCAGCCAGCTTATTTGTGTGATGCCAGGCTCTCGTCGCGGTGAAATCACGGCTATTTTGCCATTGATGTTAGATGGTATTCAAAAGTTAATATTGCTTGACCCCAAGCTGTGCTTTATCATTCCGACCGTCGACCAGAATCACCAATATATCGTCCAAGATGTTATTGACCAGCGCTCAGAGCAACTACGTGCTGCCATCGTGGTGGTCTATGATGATAGCCAGCCAGCCTTTAGTCAACAAGCGATGGCAGCCTCAGATATTGTAATGCTAGCATCTGGCACTGCAACGCTAGAGGCGATGCTGTTAGAGCGACCGATGGTGGTGGTTTATCAATTAAATAAGCTCACTTATCAGATTGCCAAACGCTTAGTCAAAGTGCCTTATGTGGCGCTGCCCAATATTTTGGCTGATACTGCAATCGTTCCTGAGTTGATCCAAGAGCAGGCGAGTGGCGACAATATCTGTCGTACGGTCATGCGGCTACTACAACCGCGTGCCTATGCTGAGCAATTAAAAGATATCGTCGCCACCAAGCACTTATTACAACAGCAGAGTAATCATGATCCTGCTAATAGTGTGATTGAGCAATGGTTTATCCAAGCGAAACATCGGATTTAAGCCATTATTGATTGCGATCATTTCTTCTTCTATTAATTACAATGATACCTAATAACAAAGATACCGCGCCCCTATGAGTAACCAGTACCAAACCCACAACTCTGTCACCCCGATCGAAGTAAGTATTGAGCAAATTGATATCAAAGGTCAATATCTACAGCTGGTTGAGCCTATTCGTTTATCGGGTCAGGTAGATATTGGTGAGCTACTTGTTCAGTATCCGATCAAGGTGGAGCAAGGCTTACAGCAGTCAACGCTACAAATGGGCGTTGATGAGGCAGGACGTGGGCCGTTACTCGGTAGCGTCAATGTGGCTGCTGCGATATTGCCTAAAACCTGGTCAGGATTGATTGAGATGCAGCCATTAAAGGACACGCCATTATCTATCTTGACCGACTCCAAGCAGCTGAGTGAAAAGAAGCGTGACCGACTTTATCCATTGGTTCAACAGCATGCTATTGGTTATGTTGTCGCCGAGATCCCAGCAGCGGTCATCGATCAAGTCAATATCTTGCAAGCGACGATGCTCGGTATGCGCTTATGTACCGAAGTATTGTTAAAAGCCATTGCTCATCATCTTGTCAACTCTATGAGGCAGGTCGAAGTTTTGTTCGATGGTAATCGCTGCCCTGAATTAAATGAGGCAATGCTCGCTGAACTGGGTATAGAAAAATCGACTATCGATTGCCAAGCGTGGGTAAAGGGCGATGCGCGTCATACCAGCATTGCTGCCGCCAGTATATTGGCTAAAGTCAGTCGTGACAAAGCCATGTATGCGCTTGATGCCAAGCATCCAGAATACGGTATCGCCAAACATAAAGGCTATCCAACACGTGCACACATGGAGGCGATCGAAAAATACGGCGTATTATCTGCGCATAGACGTAGTTTTGTACCAGTCAGAAAGTCATTAGAGAAAGCCACTTAAGAAGAAAGCACTTAAAAATAAACGTTAAACTGAGCGTGCTTCTTTAAAATAGCCTAAGCAAAAATAGTCATGGCTAAAAATAAGACAGTCCGTAATGAACGTATCAGTCTTCAACAAACACCAAGTAAAAATTTTTGGACTGTATTACAATGCCATTACAAATAAATTCAATACTGTGATGTTAGGGCGTGTCGAACATTCGACCATGGCACTGACAGAGGCTATTTTGCAGGCGATTCGACGTTAAAAATAGTAAGTTTAGTCATTCTAAGCGTCTCTTTTTAACAATGAAGCGGCAAAAAAGAGTCCTGTCCCCTTCTGTTAATATCGGGGCTGATACTAAAACTGCCCCATACTGCGTTGCAATTCTAGCTAAGGTATTAACATTATCGTCGACTTGCGCCTTGTCTGGAACAATTTTAGCTATCAGCAGTGCCCATTTGTGAATGTTCAACACGCCCTAGCAGCTTAAGTCTACTTAGCTTATGTCCGCATACTTAACGCTAGCTTTTATTGACTTATATACGTGCTACTATTCTATAGGATAAAAAATGACGCTCAGTACGCTATTAATCAGTACGCCACAAAAAAATCTTGCTGCAGTGCTTTTTTTGACAGTATTTATAACGGCTTGTGGTGGGGGCGGTGGTGGCTCTGATAGCAGCTCTAATACCAATGCGCCAAGCCCGAACCCACCTGCTATCGAGCCAAACGATCAGCCCAATGGTAATACAAGTGACAATTCAAGCGATAATGTTGGCGACCAACCTGATAGCACTACTGCTACTAATGAGGTAAAGGCTGCATTAATTGCCAACAATAAGTTCAGTTTGGCACGTACCAGCTGTGGTCTGAGCGGCTTATCTGTTGATACCGCGCTTGATGATGTTGCCATTAAACATGCAAATTATATTAAATACGTCTTTGCCAATAGCTCACCGACCGCATTCAGCGCGCATTACGAAAATAAGATTGCAGATATTTCGGGCGTTACCAGTAGCAATAATCCATTTTTTGGTGGGCTCAGTTTTACCGATCGCTTATCAAACGCAAATTACCCAAATGTACGATATGGTGTGACTGAAAATATCGCCCAATCTATCCACTATAGTTCAGCAGGCAATCTTATTCGCTCGGATGTTGTGGCAGGCTCGATGGCAAAGTCCTTGCTGGCAGCGCCTTACCATTTGCGTTCATTAATGATGCCTAGTGCAAGCGTGACGGGTACTGGAGTGGTTATCTATGAGCCGTACAATAAAGAGGCGGCGAATAACCAAGGTTATGTATTGGTCAACCATGCAGCAGCGACCCAAGCGACTAAAGATAATACGATTAAAGGCGTATTCACTTATCCATGTGAAGGCGTGACGGATACAGTAACCGCGCTATATAATGAGACGCCAGATCCTGTCAAGCATACAGGGCGTGACTTGCGAGTGGATCCTATCGGACAACCTATTTATATCAATATGCCATCTGCTCAAACGATTGATATCAGCAATGTGACATTCCATGATATCCAGCGAAATATCGATGTACCGATTGAGCTGCTAGACTATCGCCAAGATCCCTATAAAAATACGGCAAATGCACTACCAGAAAACGAAGCTTTTATATTACCAATCACTGATAATTTAAAAAGCTGCCAGATTGCCAGTAAAAAAGGCAAAAACTGTGGTTTACATGGCAACAGTGACTACCGTGTCAGCTTTGATATTTTAGTGGATAATAAAACTATCGAGCGTGAGAGCTTTACCTTTACGACAGGGATAGTGAACTAATAATTAAGTGAACTAAGACGTGTTCTTAATCTGAATAAAAGCACCAATCTGAACGAAAGGATCTAAAGAATAAGTAGAATAAAGCAAGGGCTGAACCAGTTATCTGATTTAGCCCTTGCTTTATTATTATAGTCAATCCATTGCACTATAAAGAAGTTCGGCGTTCATCTCGCTTGAAATACTATATATGCCTATACTTGGTTGCCTTGCAATTCACACTTCTTTTGAGTCGAAGTAACTATATTAGAATAAATCATATTGCAATCAATCATATAGATATATAAGCGCTAAAACGACGAGTTCGGTTGTTGCAAGAAGGCTTCTTCTTCATCCGTTGACTCGCGATCTAAAATGTCATTGCGATGCGGATAGCGACCGAATTGCTCAATGATATCTTTATGACGATTTTCGAAATCCAGCGTATTGTCATCATGTAATTTCTCAAACAATGGTAAGTAGCGCTTATGGATCATCAATGATTCAGAATGCATAAATGGCATGATGATAAACTTGCGCCATTCAGTCGGTAATGTATCAAAGTGTGGTTGTCCAATAGCCTCTTGTGCCAATGCGATAGCCATACTATCTTGTGCAAAAGCGCCTGCTTGCCCGCGACATAAATTACGCGAAAACTGATCTAAGACAATAATTTCTGCTAGTCTGCCTGCCAACGCCGTGATGGAGCTATTGCTATCAGTTGGCGCGTTTGCGCTACGCCATGTCACGCATTCACCTTGCTTGGCAGCGTGCCAGATGTCACCGAATTTATCTTTTATCTGCGTATCAAAAGCATCATTTTGCGCAAACCAATATTGCTCATTGTCTTTGTTGAACCAAAACTCCAGTACTGTACGCGCATTAGCATCAAGATGTTCTAAATGAATATTTTTTGGGTCGAGCTGCGATGAATAAGCTTGGCTAGTAGCAGTGGAATAATCGGTTGATAGTGACATAAGATATTCTAATTATGATGAATTTAGTCTACTATAGCGCAAATATTTATGTCTGTCATGATGCCAACAGCAGCTATTAGGTAACCTCTTATGAATGCAAAAACTTCGCTAAACATTACCCAATCATCTCTACCGCCCACGCCTTATTATTTGCTCGATGAAGCGGCAATCGTTGCCAATATGCAGATTATCTCGCGGCTGTGTGAGCTATCAGGTGCTAAAGCATTATTGGCGCTCAAATGCTTTGCCACTTGGGGCGTGTTTGATGTGATGCAGCCTTATTTGCACGGCACAACGTCATCGTCACTCAATGAAGTTAGACTTGGCTACGAGACTTTTGGTAAGGGTAAAGACAGTAATAATAAAAAAGAAACTCATGCTTACAGCGTCGCCTATAGCGCCGATGAGATCGATGAAGTATTGAGCTATGCTGATAAAATTATCTTTAACTCTATCTCGCAACTCAATGCATTTAAAGACCAAGCTGCGGCAAAAAATATACCAGTTGGGCTGCGCTTAAACCCAAAAACCAGTAATTCATCGTTTATCATCGCTGATCCTGCGCGTCCTTTTAGCCGTTTGGGCGAACATGATAAAAACAAGATTGCAGCGGTACTTGATGACATTAGTGGGGTAATGATTCATAACAACTGCGAAAATGACAGCTTTGAAGCCTTTAGTGCCAGCTTGGCAGATATCGAAGACAGATTTGGCGATGTTTTAGCGCAGCTTGAGTGGGTGAGTTTGGGCGGCGGTATTCATTTTATCGCGCCTGATTATCCACTAGAAAAACTGGCTGACAGGTTAAAAATCTTTAGTGAAAAATATGGGGTGCAAGTTTATCTTGAACCGGGTGAGGCAAGTATCCATGGTGCTGGGTCATTGGTCACGACCGTCTTAGATACTATGCACAATGAAAAAAATCTCGCTGTAGTAGATTCATCCATTGAAGCGCACATGCTTGATTTGTTAATTTACCGTGAGTCAGCGCCGATAGCGGCTGTTAATAGTGATTTAATGAATATTGCCTCTCTTGATATCGACCCTACCAATATCGCACCCATCAGCCAGAGCGCTAAGTCAGCTGATAATACGATCGTTTATGGTCGTTCTTGTTTGGCGGGTGATATCTTTGGTGAGTATGCCTTGCCAAATAACCTAAAAATAGGTGATACCGTAACCTTTGGTAATGCCGCAGGTTATACCATGGTGAAAAAGAACTGGTTCAATGGTGTTAATATGCCCGCGATTGTGATTCGTCGTCTAGATGGCAGTATAGATGTGCAGCGCGAATTTGATTATCAAGATTACAAAGCCAGCTTGTCTTAATTTAGTTGTATCGGTAAATTGATTTAAATTTTAGAAAACAAAGACTTAAGTGTGTTTTTGAATGACTTTAACTCGTCTGTTTTTTATACATTATTTTTACCGATGTCTTCATAAAAATTGTTATAATCGCCACGGGCAAAAGCCAACAATCAAATGGTGCTTTGCCCGACGGGTGCGTGGGTTTTCCTCGGTCTTCCTTTTTAATTCACGCATATCATTCACTCGTTTCTGTTTTGACTCGCCACTATCGATGGTATCGACAGAGACACAAAGGAGGATTGTTCATTGAACACAAACCAACAAGCCAAATCTAGCAAAAAAGACGTACTCATCATCGGAGCCGGCGGTGTCGCTCAAGTGGTCGCGCATAAATGTGCGATGCATAACGATATCCTTGGCGAGATTCATATTGCCTCGCGCACGCAAGATAAATGTGATGCCATCGCCCAAAGCGTGAAAGATAAGAATAGCTTCAAGCAGCCTGCAGTATTGCATACGCATCAAGTGGATGCTATGGATACTCAAGCGCTGATACAGCTGATTCAAGAGTCGGGTATCCAAATCGTCATCAATGTCGGTTCGGCATTTATCAATATGACGGTATTGGAAGCTTGTATCGAGACAGGTGTTGCTTATATCGATACCGCCATTCACGAAGATCCACGCAAGATTTGTGAGACGCCGCCATGGTATGACAATTACGAATGGCAGCGCAAACAGCGCTGTGCGGACAATAATGTCACGGCGATTTTAGGGGCAGGATTTGACCCCGGTATGGTCAACGCCTATGCGCGTCTTGGCTATGACATGATGGATGCAGGTTCAGTGACGGATATCGATATCATTGATATCAATGCTGGCAGCCATGGTAAATACTTCGCTACTAACTTCGATCCTGAGATTAACTTCCGTGAATTTACCGGTACGGTCTACTCTTGGCAAGACAGCAAGTGGCAGTCTAATAAAATGTTCGAAGTGAAGCGTACTGACGACTTACCAGTGGTTGGCGTGCAAAACAGCTACTTAAGTGGTCATGATGAAGTGCATTCGTTATCCGCCAATTTAGACGTACCAAATATCCGTTTTTGGATGGGCTTTGGTGAGCATTACATTAATGTATTCACTGTGCTACAAAGTTTGGGTCTACTCTCTGAGCAGCCGGTGATGACTGCTGAAGGGCAAGAAGTTATCCCATTAAAAGTAGTGAAAGCGGTTCTACCAGACCCAAGCTCTCTTGCGCCGAATTATACAGGCAAGACCTGCATCGGTGACAAGGTCAAAGGCAAAATCAACGGCGTTGATAGCGAGGTATTTATTTATAATATCTCAGATCATAAAGATGCTTATAATGAGGTTGGTAGCCAAGGTATTTCTTATACCGCAGGTGTGCCACCCGTCGCTGCGGCGATTCTGGTCGCAACTGGTGAGTGGGATGCTGGCAAGATGGTCAACGTCGAAGAGTTGGATGCCAAGCCGTTTATCAATCTGCTGAATAAGATTGGTTTGCCAACGCGTATCAAAGATAGCGAAAGCGACAGAGCGTTAGCGTTTGATATTTAATCAGTAAGTTTATCCAGACATAAAAAAGCCTATCTTTTATAGATAGGCTTTTTTTTATGTCTGGTTTTTTACGTTAATTTTACGAGGAGGTAGGGGAGCTAATCATGTCATCACCCCTCACTAGGATTATAATTTCTCAACGCCGCAATACGGTCATCAAGCGTTGGGTGTGAGCGGAAAAGGTTTGCGATACTAAAGCCCGTAGACTGTCCTGATGAAATAGCAAATGCTTTCATGCTCTCAGGCATTTGATCTGGACGCTGCTCAGAAGGACGTAAAGCATCAAGCGCACTAATCATTTTTTCGCGGCTGGCAAGCTTTGCACCCATCTGGTCCGCACGGAATTCGCGTAGACGCGAGAACCACATTACGATGGCAGACGCCAAAAATCCAAGCAAAATATCCATCACAATACTCGTGATAAAGTAACCAATACCGGGGCTATCACTGGTGTTTTTAAACACCGTCCGATCGACGAAGCTACCAATGATACGCGCAAAGAACATCACAAAGGCATTCACTACGCCTTGAATGAGCGCAAGGGTGACCATATCACCGTTTGCCACGTGACCAATTTCATGCGCCAATACCGCTTCTACTTCATCGGGTGTCATGCTTTGCAGTAAGCCAGATGAAACAGCGACCAACGCTTTGTTCTTATTCCAGCCTGTGGCAAACGCGTTTGGCTGAGAATTATTAAAAATCCCCACTTCTGGCATGCCAATATTTACCGCTCGCGCTTGTCTAGCGACCGTATCTACCAGCCATTTTTCAGTGGCATTGCTTGGCGTTTCAATAACCACCGTTCCCGTTGATCTTTTGGCCATCCATTTCGAGATAAATAATGATACCATCGAACCAACCATACCGTATACGCCGCACATAATGGCAAGGCTGGTGTAATTTAGCCCGCCCGCACCATGTACGCCACCAATTCCAAAAAATCTGGATAAAATACCAAACACGATGCTAAATACCACGATCACCGCTAAGTTGGTTAATAAGAACAATCCGATACGCATCATGATGCCAGTTTCCTCATTTAAATTTAAATACAACTTTAAGACATAATACTCTATGAGGTATTATATTTTTATATATGTTTTTACTTTACATAAATGGCATTATTTTGATAAATAACAATCCCAGTTAACCGTATAAATACAGTGATATGGTTAGAGAGCAAAGAATAAAAATAAAGGATGGCGACATCTAAAAGGTAAAAATAATTATTTTTTGATGGTTTAAATAGTCAAGGGCTAAAAGTAAAAATTAAAACGAAAATAGTGAGCAGGTATCATGAGCACTCACTGTTAAGGTTTTTTATTTAACGCTCTATGAGGTCTAATCATGAACGCTCTAGCACTTAAAGTCCCTCCAGTCGCCCAAGTGATTATTACCGCTGCTGCTATGTATGTCGTCTCTAAAATGGTTCCTGCTTTGACGTTCTCACTCAACGGCTCAACTGCACTGGCAGTGGCTTTGGGTCTGATGGGTCTGAGCTTAGGTATCATGGGTGTAACTCAATTTAGAATCGCTCAGACCACGCCCAATCCGCAAGCGTTAGAGAAGGTCTCTAGTTTAGTGACCAGCGGCGTATATCAGTATAGCCGCAATCCGATGTATGTGGGTTTGGTGCTTATATTATTAGGCTGGGCGTTCTATTTGTTTCATTTTCTGGCATTTGTATTATTGCCTATTTTTATACTTTATATGACGCGCTTTCAAATCCAGCCAGAAGAGCGGATGATGGCACAGAAATTTGGCAAAACTTATCAGGATTATCTAAATAAAGTGCGGCGCTGGATTTGAGGTATAGTAAGTAAAGATTTTATGATAACTGAATGAACAATAAAATCAGGGAGATGACGTTATGGAAATGAAAAATATACCTTTTGCTATTACCGATTGGACGACAGTAGAAGCGGTAGAAAACAGAGGTGAAACGGGCACGGGGTATTGGAAGACTTGCGAATTTAACAATATCAATGTGCATATGGTTGAGTACTCCGCAGGCTACCTTGCTGATCACTGGTGCGATAAAGGACATATTTTATTCTGTGTTGAGGGCGAGTTGAACACTGAGTTAAAAGATGGTCGCACTTTCACCTTAACAGCGGGTATGACTTATCAAGTGGCGGACAATACGATTGCCCATCGTTCGTCAACGAAGATAGGCGCTAAGCTATTTATTGTTGATTGATATTGCCAGTAACACCATAAAATTCATAAAGCTATAAAACCATAGATCTATAAAAATAAAGCGAGAACATAAAATGCAGCTAGAAATCAATGTCATTGATGCTTTCACGGATACGGTTTTTAAGGGGAATTCAGCGGCAGTTGTTATCACTGATAACTGGCTCGCTGATGATTTGATGCAATCGATTGCCTTTGAGAATAATTTATCTGAGACAGCTTTTATGGTTCTTGATGATAAAGGCATTTATCATATCCGCTGGTTTTCTCCCTTTACTGAGATTGCATTTTGCGGACATGCAACGCTAGCGTCAGCCTTTGTGTTATTTAACAAAAACCCTCATTTAAACTGTATTAAATTTTCAGCCAAAGCGGTTGGTATATTGACCATTGTGCAAACAGACGATGGCAAGATACAAATGGATTTTCCTAATACTCAGCCTGAGAAAGTTGACAATATCCCTGATAGCTTGCTTGCAGGACTATCTATTGCACCCGTTGCAGTCTATAAAAATACTCAAGCCTATTTTGTGATTTGTAATGCTGAGTCTGACGTATTAACAGTAGCGCGTGATAACGAGCAGCTAAAACAGCTTGCGCCTTTAGATGTGGTGGTGACTTGTCAGGCTATGTCTGCTGACTACAAAAACTATGATTTTATTTCACGTTATTTTTGGCCAGCCAATGGTGGCGATGAAGACCCAGTGACGGGTTCAGCTCATACAGGGCTTGCACCATTATGGGCTGAGCGTTTGGGTAAAAATCACTTGGTTGCTTATCAAGCATCACGTCGCGGCGGGGTTCTAGACTGTGTCGTCGCAGGTGACAGAGTAATGATTTCTGGCAATGCCGTTCAGTATATGACAGGTTTTATCACGATCGAGGAGTCATAGGGTTGACTGAATTAAAAACCGTTGGACTGTTTGCGCTGACCGCATTGGCAGAGATTGCGGGCTGCTATTTGCCTTATCTATGGCTGCGAGAAGGTAAGTCTATTTGGCTGCTTGTCCCTGGCGTACTAAGTTTGGTCGCTTTCGTTTGGCTGTTGTCTTTACATCCTGCCGCAGCTGGTAGAGTCTACGCGGCTTATGGCGGCGTGTATATTTCGATGGCTATTTTATGGTTGTGGACGGTGAATGGTATCAGGCCGACCACGTGGGATATAGTAGGTTCTGCGGTTGCGTTATTAGGCATGGCAATTATTATGTTTGCGCCGCGCGGTGCTTAGCATAAAGACCGCACCTAGCATAAAAAATGCCAATCAAACCGTGAGGTTCGATTGGCATTTTTTAAATGGCACAATGATGCACTAACTATTAATGTTTACCTAAGATACTGCCGCTGTCGTCTTTCTTAGATTGTTTGGCGGCTTTTTTCTCTTTTGCCGTTAATAGCGGTTTCTTTTTTACGTTCTTTTTACTGTCTTGACCTTTACTCATGGTTTTTTCCTCTTGAGATAAGCCGTAATACCTGTTAAGCCAGTGTAAATAGCTTAAAGGTTAGATTAACGCTGATGACGCAAATAGTGCGTACTGCAATGAGTATATGCTTAAGGGGTCGCAATAGATAGCGCTAGCACAATTCACCTACGATTTGAGTCAATCCTGTATCCATCCCTTGTATGATGCTCCTTCTAAAAATTTGTTTGATAAATGAATTTTATAAGTAGATTTTCGATGCCATGGATTTATTTAGTCAATACTGCTATTAATAAGTGCTTACTTACGGAGTCATCACGATTTGCTATAATAAGCCGCAAGCCGATAAGTCGTCGCGGCAAACTTTTATAATATTCATATTTAGCATAAAAATGCTTACTGTTTTGGTTGATTGTTATGCGTATCCGTAAACTTTTTAAATTTGAAAATGCACATATTGTGCGTAATTGTAGCTCTGAGCGCTGCAAACACTCTATCCATGGTCATAGTTATCAGATTGAACTGATTCTTGAGGCTAAGCGCTTAGATCATGGGCAAATGGTCTATGATTTTGGCTTATTAAAATCGTCTATCAAGGACATTATCGATAGCTTTGATCATGCGATTTGTTTTTGGAATAAAGACGACCCTGAGTATGTCGCTGCCTGTAAAAAATTCAGTGCGCGCTGGATAAGCTTGCCAGTATCGCCATCGGCAGAGCAGTTTTCACGCGTGATATTCTTTTGGGCGCAAGAAATTTTAAAACAAACCCAAATGCAAAACGGTGAATCTGATGTTAGCGTTTACTCGGTGATTGCACACGAAACTGCTACCGGTTACGCACAGTGCTTTGCTGATGATGTGGCGAATGAGCAAATGGGTAAGCTTCATCTAGAAGCGTTTGAGTTTAGCGATCAAGTCAGTGCCGAGTGGCACGATCCTGAGCTATATGCCAAATTGATCCGCGGTGAAAGCTTTATTAACCCAACGGTGACTATGCAGGTACAGACGCAAGTGCAGGTAGGTAAGCCCGATGCCTAATAGTACAACAGAGGAAAAAAACGCTAAGACGCTGACACTGTATACAGAAGCCGATACTCAGCGTTTGGCTGAGCAATTGGCAGCGTTGCCATTGACAGGTAGTGTCTGGTTAGCAGGTGATTTAGGGGCAGGTAAAACGACTCTGACTCGCTATTGGTTGCAGGCGCTCGGGCATGCAGGTGCCGTCAAAAGCCCGACTTATACTTTGGTTGAGCCTTATAGCATCGAGCAAAAAGATGGCTTAATCAAGCCAGTTTACCACGCGGATTTGTATCGTCTGCAAGACCCAGAAGAGCTGTCTTTTATCGGTTTTGATGAATATCTGGATGAGCCAAACGCGTTGGTTATCATCGAATGGGCCAGCCGCGCAGACAGCTATTTACCGCCGCCGACCTTGTTTATCGATATGACGCAAGCTACTAGCACTGATAAGGATAATGAGTCTCGTCAAGTTGAGCTGCGGCTATCGAAGGCTGGACAAGCGCAAGGCTTGGATTTATCCTCTGTTAAGATTTAATTATACATTTGAATATTTAACAGACCCTAATATAAGTCATCAATATCTGCCAGTACGACTTATCATCACGTAAAACAACGATACCTCTTAATGCCGCAAATGCCAGACAATCATTCTTATACTCGCATCAAAAAACTATCGCCGCTGCTTATTAATCAATTGGCAGCGGGTGAGGTAGTGACACGCCCAGCAGCCGTAGTCAAAGAGCTGCTAGAAAATGCCATTGACGCTGGTGCGACCAATATTGAGATACATATTACCCAAGGCGGCATGGGTATGATTGAAGTGATCGACAATGGCGTGGGTATTCATCCTGATGATATGGTCATGGCAATTACCCGTCATGCAACCAGTAAAGTCGCGGATGTCGCTAACTTACACGGTATTACGACGTTGGGTTTTCGCGGGGAGGCATTGGCAGCGACGGCGGCAGTATCTCGGCTGACTTTAACCAGTAGCCATGATGACAGTGGCATCGGTCGCCAGTTGCAAGTCGCGGGTGTGTTAGATGATGCGCCAAAGCTCATGCCAGTTGTGCATCATCGTGGTACGACCATTACGATTAAAGATTTATATTTTAACGTACCAGCACGCCGTGGCAATTTGAAATCTATTGCGACGGAGTTCGGTCATACCGAAACGATTGTGCGCGAAGTGGCTTTGGCGCGAGCAGATGTGGCACTGACGCTCTTTCATGACCATAAAAAACGGTTGTCACTTTCTTCAAGTGTGATGTCTTTAAGTACCATGTCTTCAACTGCAAGGCTTTCAAATTCAAAGTCTTTAAGTGCTGTTTCTACAAATGCTAATGGCAATAATAATGTCAATCCTTTGCCATTGGCACGTCTTGAGCAAGCGACTGGGTTGTCGTTAACCAAAACGGCGTTAGAGATAGCGATAGACCTCACCAGTTTAATGCAACCATCTAGAGAATATGTTAATAATAGCTTTGGTGATCAAGCAAGCGTTAATGGTTGGTTATGGCCTATCACTGATTCGCAGGATACCTTACCAAAGTTAATCTATGTGAATGGCAGACTGGTCAAAGAAGCATTGATAAGCAATCAGCTACGCCAACTTGCCCAAACTGCTCAGTTGGTGGGTATTGGCTATGCGCTTTATTTTGATTTGCCCACTCAGTGGCTCAATATCAATGTGCATCCATCTAAACAGCGTATTAAAATAAGTCCGCTCAATAATATTATGGCGCATGTAAGCCATGCGATTCGGGCAAAACTTAAGACAGTAGTGACTACAGAGATGATCAGTTCTGCTAATACTAATGCTATTCAAATACTAGGTAATAGTCAGATAGTAGATAGTAATTTGTCTATCGATAATGCATTCGCTACTGTAATGCCAAATACATCAACGACCATTCATTCAAGCAAAAGCCATCAGGTAAAAGCGCCCAAACAACCCTATCAGTTGTCAGAAAATAGGTATTCGCCTCAAACCTTAAACGTATCAAGTGTTTCTGAGAAAATAAGTCAAAACACCACAGATATCGCTAACGATGTCGCAATACATTCGACATCTTTGCCTTATTGCCTAGATGTTGTTACTCATTTAAATGAGGCATTAACCGAATCTGTTGGCACAACATATAGTGAGGACAAAGCGCTGCCTTGGTTATTGTTTTATCATCAAAGCCAATGTTTATTGATCGGTGCAGAGAATTGGCAATCAAAGATGCGTTCATTATTTGAGTCAAGTTTACTTAGTAATAGGGCAGGTAAAAAAGATCAATGGTTGCACAATGCAAATGACATTAATCAGCAACTTGCCGCCGTGAGCATGCAGATGTCAAAGCAAGATTTGATGGTGTTCTTGGCGGATATCGACGCGTTACTGACTCAGCATGCGATTAAAGCGATAGATGGTAATCAATTAGCAACATTGATGCTATTATCTGCGTCTGAGTCAAGATAGCTATAACGACAAAAAATATAATAAGCAAATTTTAGCAATGACACCGCTCAAAGTTATTTATTGCTACTAATATCATTAATAAAGGCAAGCCTATGCAACTTTCATCCGACAGCTCATCTTATCGCCTAAACGCCAATTTAGCGGATAATAGCGTGGTGTGTTTTATGGCGCCGACAGCAAGTGGCAAGACTGCACTGGCTTATGAGTTATATGATACAGGGCGTTATGAGCTAATTTCAGTAGATTCAGCGCTGATTTATCGTGATATGAATATCGGTACGGCAAAACCAACCGCTATTGAGTTGGCGCGTTATCCACATCATTTGGTTGATATTATCGATCCTATGCAGAGCTATAGCGTCGCCGAATTTGTGCATGACGTTGCCCGTTTGATTGATAGCTGTCACGAGAATGGCAAAATACCGTTGCTGGTTGGCGGTACTATGATGTATTACATGGCGCTGCTAGACGGGCTATCTCCAGTACCTGATAGTGATGATAGTGTTCGCGCACGTGTGGAGCAGTGGAGGCAAGATAAAGGCATTAGTGCGCTTTACGACTATTTGGGTGAGATAGATCCGATCAGCCATGAGCGCCTTAATGCGACTGATACTCAGCGCATCACCCGAGCAGTTGAAGTTTATCTGCAAACTGATATTCCTATAAGTGACTGGCAGCGAAAGCCCAAGCAGGCATTGGCAAATAATCCCAATCAGCAATGGCATGCATTGATAGTCATGCCTGATCGTCCATGGTTGCATACACGTATCGAGCAGCGTTTAGATATCATGTGGAATGACGGGTTGGTGCCTGAGGTCATTGGTCTGCTGGAGCGCTATCCTTTAACACCAAATCTACCATCCATGCGCTGCGTTGGTTATCGCCAAGTACTAGAATACCTAGTACATATCGATCACCCAGTATTTGAACAGCCTCATCTAGACAAAGCGCAATTTTACAGTGCTTTTGAAGTGTTCCAGTCTTCAGCTCAATCAAGCTTATCTGATGGTGCGACCGAGGCACTTGCTTGTCAGAAAATGCAAAATAAGGCATTATATGCGACAAGACAATTGGCAAAACGTCAGTACACATGGTTACGCAAAGTCATGCAATTGCCTAGTAATTCCATGGATGGGGCGATAGCAGCCGATACCTCTAGCGAGGAAGGCTATTCTATAGACCGCAATATGGTGGTAAAAGCATTCACTACCATGGCGCAGGCAAGAGACTATTTATATTAAATCTCTCAATGATAGTAGGGCGTGTCCTCATTTTAAAAATGGTGATAAAACTGAGATAAATCGTCTCAAAATATGGTATGAGTTAATACCTTATAAATACAATATGGTGTACTAAAAATATAGTATTGCAAAAAGCTCTATGCAACTATTCGAAAGTAATGACAATTAGTATCAAAATAAATCGTAGATAGCTGTTATAATTTAAATTCATCAAAATAGTAGGTGTAATACTAGCCTAACTGTGTATTTAATCAATATTAATTGACGTTTGTTGATAAAAATAACTAATGAAACAACTAGTTACTTAATTATTTACAATAATAATGTATTCGCGATAAAGTGGAATCACTTAAGAACAAGTAGCGTTTATTTAGATACGTTTTATAAAGAAAATTTATTATTGTATCTGCCGTTAGCCATTATAATTAAATTAACACTTAAAATAATTGGCATTAAAACATAATTAATAATATTTAGGAGAGCTCTCATGTCAAAAGGACAAACTTTACAAGATCCGTTTTTGAACTCGCTGCGCAAAGATCGCATTCCTGTCTCTATTTTTTTGGTCAATGGTATCAAGCTGCAAGGTCAGATTGAATCATTTGATCAGTACGTGGTATTGCTCAAAAACACTGTCAGTCAAATGGTATACAAACACGCTATCTCAACCGTCGTGCCGGCACGTAATCCACGTAGCAGTACGACGACAGGTACGAGCACCCAACCGCAAAGCGCTGCTCCAGCAGGTTATCAAGGCGGCGGATTTGAACGCGGTAGTAATCCTGCTAGCACAGGTGGCTTTGAAGAACGCGGTTTTGCGTCTAATCGCAGTGGTTTTAATCGTGGCGGCTTTAGCCAAGGTCAAGATCGTGGTTTTGAGCGTGGTAGCTTTGGTCAGAGTCAGGAGCGTGGCTTTGAGCGTGGCGGTTTTGGTCAAGACCGTGGTTTCGAAAACCCAGCAGAAAATACGGGTTTTGAGGAAAAACCAAATGATGGATCTAATGATAACAATGGTTAGAGACTAAGGGTTAGAGAGCAAGATTCATTATCGAAGGTGCATTACTAATACGTGATTTATCCGATCAAAACCTGCTTTTTATAGTGGGTTTTTTTTGTATAAACAAACGTATAATAATGGTCTGAAATGACGTGCCGAGTTGTTAGTGATTGGTTTCTTAGATTATTATTAATATTGGGCATAGTATAGTAAAATACAGTATTGATTCATTATAAAATAGAGCGAATCCATGAGTAATACCCAAATCAATCTAACCCATGAGCAGTTTATTAGTAAGGCCATCGAAGCGATTAACACTGAGATATCGGCATTGGCTTTGCTAACAGAGCAGATAGACGATAGGTTTGCACAAGCATGCGATATTATTTTGGCTTGTAAGGGTCGAGTCGTGGTCACTGGTATGGGTAAGTCAGGATTGATTGGGCGTAAAATAGCGGCGACGTTTGCCTCTACTGGCACGCCAGCCTTTTTTATGCATCCTGGTGAAGCTGGGCATGGAGATTTAGGCATGTTGGTAAAAGGTGATGTACTGCTTGCTATCTCTAACTCTGGTGAGTCTGATGAGATTAAGATGCTGCTGCCAGTGGTCAAACACCTAAATATTCCACTGATTAGTATTAGCCGTGATAAGCGCGGTATGTTGCCTCGTGCCGCGAACATTGTATTGACGCTCGGTAAATCGCAAGAGGCTTGTCCACTTAATCTTGCTCCTACTTCCAGTACCACGGCGACCTTAGCGCTTGGCGATGCATTGGCCGTTGCCTTAGTCCATGCGCGCAACTTTACCTCAGAGGATTTCGCATTATCGCATCCAGCAGGCGCATTGGGTCGTCAGCTGCTAACGCGAGTTGAAGATTTAATGCATACTAAGTCAGAAGATTTGCCGCTTATTCATCAGCAAGCGCCACTGCAAGAAGCGCTTTTTACTATGTCTGCTGGGCGCTTAGGAATGACGGTGGTGACCGATGATAATGATAAGGTGGTTGGGGTATTTACAGATGGTGACCTACGCCGTGGTCTAGAAAAGGGCATCGATTTGCAAACGCCGATGGGTGAAGTAATGGTTAGTAATCCACGGCGCATTAGCAAGACCATGCGCGCATCAGACGCGCTCAGTGTGATGAATGAAAATGGTATTAGCCAGTTGCTAATTATTGACGACCAAGATCGTTTAGAAGCAATTATTACGGTACATGATTTGCTACAAGCCGGTGTAAAATAAATAGAATTAATAAAGATATCGGTTTGTACAGTATAGATTCACACAGTATCTATTTATAACAATAAAATGTAAAAAATAGCCTTAAGAAAGAGGGACATGATGCAAGACTTAATCAAAAAAGCCGGACAAGTAAAGCTGTTGATAATGGATGTCGATGGTATTTTATCAAACGGTCAAATTATCTATGATGCCAATGGTATCGAGACCAAGGCCTTTTCTGTCCATGATGGCGTAGGCGTTAAGTCGTTAGCACGTTATGGCATTTTGACGGCTATTATTACAGGTCGTAGCAGTGCCATGGTAGATAAGCGCGCCACGGAAATGGGCGTTAATTATGTGGTGCAAGGTCGTGATGATAAGCTGGTTGCTTTAAATGAGCTACTAACCATACTTGATCCAGCGCTCAATATCACGGCTGCTGATTGCGCTTATATGGGCGATGATTTACCAGACATTAAAGCAATGCAGACCGTTGGATTTGCTGCAACAGTACCCAATGCGCATGCTGAAGTCATCAATCGCAGTGACATGGTCACCACCCGAGCAGGTGGCACTGGCGCTGTACGTGAAGTATGTGACCTCATTTTGAAAGGTCATGGACACTATCAAGACTTCATCGCGCACTATACGCTTGATGCAGAAAAAACTCAGGATGATTTGTCGTGAATACTCGTGTTTTAATAGTTCTTGCCTTGATTATTGCTGGTATTGCAGGTTGGTTTTTTCAACAGCAAGGAGAGATAGCGCCGCCAGTTAGTATGGAAGCGACCGATGTTGATTATGAAGCAACAGATATCAAAGCGGTACAGACTAATGAGAAAGGCGAAACTGAGTATGAGCTGACTGCCAAAACATTGACGCACAATCCAGAGACCAATTTAGACGAGATGTCAGGCATCACTATGAATTGGGAGCCATCGGCAGAGCAGCGTTATCGTATTGAAGCGGGTAGTGCTGCTATCAGTCAGCAGACGGGTGAACTCAGCTTGTCAGGGGGCTTTTCACTGGTCAGTGAAGGCAATAAAGACGCGCCAGATATTGAACCGATAAAGGTGACAGGTAGTATCCTTAAAGGCAATACCAAATCAGGGCAAGTATATAGTGACGCGCCTGTTAAGATTGAACAAGGCATGAATCGGTTTGAAGCTTCTAGCATGACAGCCAACCTTGAGACCGGTGAATATGAGTTTGGTCAAGTGGCTGTCACTTTTACTCCAGCTGAACGCCAAGATAAAGCATTGTTTTGATCGCAGTAACTCTTATTGATTATGTAATAAAAATAGCAGCTAGCATAAAGTTTGCAAATCCTACTACCCATTATAAAACGAGTGATTTTTATGACATCTAAATTTTTGCCTACTTTGCGCTCATCATTAGCACGCTTCAATCTAACATCGTGCCGCTTGCGTCAATTACATGTGCTGCCAACGGTTATGCTGCTGGCACTACCACTTTACAGTCATGCGCTGCCATCAGATGCCAATCAAGAAATAAAACTATTGGCTGATAAAGCGACCTATAGTGAGCGTACAGGCGTTACCAGCTACTCGGGTAGTGTTATTATCACTCAAGGTACGTTTAAAATGACCGCTGATAACATTACGGTTAACCTATCACAGGGTCGTAGTATCAATTCAGCAGTAGCGACCGGACGCCCTGCAACCATGCAACAGGTAGTCACACAAGAAAAAGGGCTGGCGAAAGGTCAAGCCAATAAGATTGATTATAATGCGGTCACTGGTATTGTTACTTTGACGGGTAATGCTAAGTTGGTTCAAAATGGCGCAAGTTTTGCGGGTAATGTCATTCGTTATAGCCTAAAAGCTGGTGATGTTGAAGCAACTGCTGGCGGTAATCAGCGCGTAGAGTTAGTCTTTCCGCCCAGTAGTAATGGTAGCCAAAGTAGCATCCGCTAAAAAGCTGAATGGTGAATGTAACTGTATCAACACCCTTTAGTGTATCAGTGCTTGAATTCTGCAACCGTATGAGTAAGTTATGAGTGATAATAAAAATACAAACCCTTTAGCAACCAACAACAACGCAGCACCTGCGACGCGACTATCAATGCAAAATCTAGGCAAACGCTATGGTAAGCGCTGGGTTGTGAAAGATGTCTCTTTCTCCGTAGAACAAGGGCAAGTCGTTGGTTTATTAGGTCCAAATGGTGCAGGGAAGACAACCAGCTTTTATATGGTGGTAGGGTTGGTCAATATGGATAAAGGCCGTGTCACTTTAGGAAAAATGGATCTGTCTAAATATGCCATGCATGAGCGTGCGCGTGCAGGAATTGGTTACTTACCACAAGAGGCGTCTATTTTTCGCAAATTGTCTATCGAAGACAACATCTTGGCTATTTTAGAAACTCGCAAAGAATTAAATAAAAGCGAGCAAAAGCAAGAGCTGGAAAAACTAATCGGTGAATTCCATCTAGAGCATGTACGAAAATCATTAGGCATGAGCGTATCAGGTGGTGAGCGTCGTCGCTGTGAAATTGCCCGTGCATTGGCGGCTGACCCAAAATTCATTTTATTAGATGAGCCATTTGCAGGCGTGGATCCTATCTCTGTTGGTGATATCAAAGACGTTATTTTGACCCTCAAAAATCGTGGTATTGGTGTTTTGATTACCGATCATAACGTTCGCGATACCTTGGCTATTTGTGAGAAAGCTTATATCGTCTCAGAAGGTTCTATTATCGCTGAGGGTACTTCTAGTGAAGTGTTAGAAAATGAATTGGTAAAAGCCGTTTATCTGGGTAAAGACTTTCACGTATAAATGAGGATGTGTTGAATATTGTACTTGTCTCGAATACATTTTTTTGCTAAATGCGCATCGATTAGCTCTGCGTATTTTTAAATGTTTAATACACCCTTAATATCTTAACGTGTTTTTCGTGCTACTATTTACGCTGTCTGTTAAACTTATAATTTCCATTAAGTTCTCAAGACAGCGCTTGCTACTTTTCCTATATCTAGCTATTCATCATATTTAGCATCACCTCTTCTATAAGATCTAGTCCATCATACTGATGGCTAATTTATCTCAAAGATCATTCTCAAATTAACGCTTATCAGAGCGTCACGATATTTTATCAATTAATCTTGATTGGACACTTGAATAAGGTTCATACGTTATGGCAAAAAATAAAAGTAGTTATGTCTGTCAGCATTGCGGCGCGCATTTTGGCAAGTGGGCAGGGCAATGTACCGATTGCGGTGAATGGAATAGCTTGGTTGAAGCACCAAATGTCAGCATGCCGCATCACAATAAAAACGTTTCTAAACCAGCAGCAAATCGATCAGCATCTCGTGAATCAGGTGGTGCACCATCAGGAAATTATTCGGGTACGCATAGTGCGGTCATGCCGCTCAATGCCGTGAGCGTAACGCTAGACACACGCTTACCAACTGGTATTAGTGAGTTTGATCGTGTACTTGGTGGTGGATTGGTTGCTGGTTCAGTCGTTTTAATCGGCGGTGATCCTGGTATCGGTAAATCGACGATTTTGCTGCAAACTGCGACTAATATGGCACGTGCCGACTCGTTGGCAGGTAGCGCCTTGTATGTGACTGGTGAAGAATCATTGGCACAGGTTGCTATGCGCGCTAGGCGCTTAGATTTACCGGCCGATAGATTACGCGTACTGGCCGAAACCAATGTAGAGACTATTTGTGCCGCCTTGACTCAAGAGCAGCCCGCCATCGCTATTATTGACTCTATTCAAACCATTTATACGGATGCAATCAATTCTGCACCTGGCGGCGTCAGTCAAATTCGAGAGTCTGCGGCTATCTTGACTCGCTACGCCAAACAGACTGGCACCGCGCTATTTTTAGTGGGTCACGTGACCAAGGAAGGCACGCTCGCAGGGCCGCGCGTTCTTGAACACATGGTTGATACGGTCTTATATTTTGAAGGTCAATCAGACTCACGCTTTCGGATGATTCGTGCCGTCAAAAACCGCTTCGGTGCCGTCAACGAATTAGGTATTTTCGGTATGACAGATATGGGACTGAAAGAGGTCGCCAATCCATCAGCGATATTTTTGAGTCGCTATGACAAACCCGTTGCTGGATCTGTCGTCATGGTCAGCCGCGAAGGCACACGACCCTTGTTGGTGGAGGTACAAGCGTTAGTGGATGATTCGCAAGGCTCACCTAGACGAATGGCATTAGGATTGGATTTTCAGCGCCTGTCCATGCTGCTGGCCGTCATGCATCGTCATGGCGGCATTCATACCAGCGGACAAGATGTGTATGTCAACGTCGTCGGTGGTGTCAAGGTCATAGAGACGGGATCTGACTTAGCAGTATTGTTGGCTTGTGCCTCAAGTATTAAAGAAAAAGCGTTGCCATCGTCATTGGCTGTATTTGGTGAAGTGGGATTGTCGGGTGAAATCCGTCCTGTACCGAACGGTCAAGAACGTTTGAAGGAAGCGATGAAACATGGATTTAAGCACGCCATTATTCCAAAAGCCAATGCGCCTGCTAAGGATGCTCCTCAATTTAAAGGCATCAATGTGATTGCCGTTGAACGTCTTGATGATGCCATTGAAAGTGCATTTGAACTGTAAAGTGTAAGGGTTAATCATTTTGATTATGGTTGTTTTATAAATTATTGCTAAGCGCTACAGCTTTATCTGTAGCCTAATGGATACAATAAACTGAAACTACAAAAAAGCGCCTAACACTGATGTGTTAGGCGCTTTTTATGGTTTTTTTTATGGTTTAATGCAAATAGACTGTTTTTTAGAATTATGGTCCTGAAACGCGCTCAATAGCAACATTACCCACACCTTTACCTGTAATACCGAGTTTTTTGGCAGCACCATAAGACAAATCTAGCACACGGTTACCATGGAATGGACCACGATCATTCACTTTTACCACGACGCTTTTACCATTAGTCTTATTCGTGACTTTAACATAGCAATTCAATGGCAGTGAACGATGCGCCGCTGTCAAACCATTCATATCGAATGTTTCGCCACTGGCTGTTTTACGACCATGGAATTTACGACCATACCAAGAGGCTAGGCCTGTTTGCTTAAATTTACTGACCGAGTTAGAGGCTACGGCTGTCAGACGCTCTAATACATCTTCATCATTAGTCAGTTGAGAGGTGTCACTGGCTAACAGCGAGCTGCTAAGTGCCAATGAAGTTGGTTGGCGTGCTGACTTCACCAAACTTGATGCGCCATCATGCTGACGGCTAAGCTCACCAAGTATACGATCGATATGGGAGGCGTTATCTTGTGAAATCATCGCAAGAGAGGTTTTTGCTTCTACAGCATTTGCATTAGTAGCAACTGCGGAGCCAGCAAACAATA
The DNA here is from genome assembly GCF_049896785.1 of Psychrobacter sp. TWP2-1-2. Taxonomy (NCBI): domain Bacteria; kingdom Pseudomonadati; phylum Pseudomonadota; class Gammaproteobacteria; order Moraxellales; family Moraxellaceae; genus Psychrobacter; species Psychrobacter sp. TWP2-1-2. The sequence goes on from NZ_JAFCVA010000001.1 coordinate 52,150, forward strand.
CTGCTGACATGGTAAGTAAACCAGATAAACGCTTATTCATAGATACCTCTATAACTTATACTTTAAAATCTAACTCTAATAGTTCTAGACTGAGCGTGGCAATGTTAGACCAATCTAACAGCGTCACAAACTCTAAAGCCGCATCATCAATATTTTTTTCATATAATTATTGATACTAAACGTGGCTTTTATAGATTTTAAGGCATGGTAATTTTTCATTTTATTATCATAAGCGGGTCAGGATAATACGACCAAAGATACTTATGAAACGCTCAAATGACAGCTAACGATATTAGTAGAATACCCAATCTAAATACAAAGGTTGAGTATAGAGTCCGCTATATTTGCTATTTACAAATTTTCTAACATTGCTAAATTAATAAAGGTTTTAGAAGGCCTTACGTGTGTCTTTGTTATTAAACCGTTAATTAAGTAGTGTATTTGAAAGCTTGCAATCTACAATTCGCTAACTATACGTACGAGCTACAACCAAAATATAATTAAATGCAAAGTTTATTAGTAGCTATGTACGGGTTATGTATCAAAGTACAGTTAAACGAGGTTAACGCAATTATTTGTAAAAAACAAGGATTAAAATCTATCAGTACCAATTGGCAACGAAGTGTTTTAATGAGAGGAAATATGAGGGTTTTTTTTAATTATTTCAATTAAATCAATGGCTTGTATTTATTATTAAAAGTAGATAGAAGGATTTTTATGGCAAGTTATAGGACTTTCCATAAAATGATGAAACAATAAAATTTGTTAGAAACTCTTAATTTGTTGTTGATTTATATTTATTTTCGACCATTTTGCATGTGACAACACTCTAAATGAAGACTTTAATTGGCTGGTTCATCCGCCTTACGACTTTTATATAGCCTGTATTTTTTGATTTTTAACATGAATAACATTAAGGTGAAGTTTGAATGTTCATTAGAGAATCACTAGTAACTGTGCATCAACTGGGCTTGTGAGTGTGAATGGACATAAGTAGTCCAAATCCTGCCATCAAAGTGACGATCGCAGTACCGCCATAGCTAATGAAGGGCAGAGGAACGCCAACGACGGGTAAAATACCACCAACCATACCCACATTAACGAACACATAAACAAAGAAAGACATGGCAATTGCACCCGCTAGTAATCTACTATATACATCAGGATGGGTGAAAGCGATGTATAAGGCGCGCAGGAGCAAACAGGAATAAATGAACATTAATAAAATCACGCCCAACAAACCAAACTCTTCTGAAAAAGCCGCGATAATAAAATCAGTATGACCTTCTGGTAAAAAATGTAAATGCGACTGCGTGCCCTCTAAATAGCCCTTACCAGTGAGCCCACCCGCACCGATAGCGGTTTTTGACTGAATGATATTCCATCCAGCCCCTTGTACATCGGCTTCTGGATTGAGCAGTGTTAAGACACGGGTACGCTGATAATCATGTAATAGAAAATTCCAAGCAATCGCAATAAGCGGTATCGCTAATATGGCAGCAGCTGAAATCAATCGCCAAGACAACCCTGCTAAAAAAAGCACAAAAATACCACTGGCTGCCACCAATAGCGACGTCCCAAGATCAGGCTCTTTTGCAATTAATAATACAGGGACGATGATTAAGGCTAAGGTAATGACGATGCTAGATAGAGAGGGCGGTAGATCACGCTTGGATAAAAACCAAGCACACATCATTGGCATCCCAAGTTTCATAAATTCTGAGGGTTGCACACTGCCAAACCCTGGTAAATTAATCCAGCGCTGAGCACCCATACGTACTTCACCGATAATATCTACCAATACCAATAAAATTAATCCCATTACATAAAAGATGGGTGTAAAAGTGCGATAAAGGCTAGGCGGTATCTGTGCCATGATAAACATAACCGTAAAGGCCACACCATAGCTGACCATTTGACGTAATACCATACCGACATCTTGACCGGCCGCACTATATAAAATTGTCAAACCAATGCAGCAAACCGTCAATAAGAGAAGGGTCAACCATGGATCGATATGTATACGCTGCCATAACGATGGTGCATGGCCTTGGCCTAAATGATGGCTCTGACGTGAAAAACGGTATTGTGGATTAGAAGACATAGGCAAAGTGTGTCTGGCAATTGAGGTAAGAGGGAAGTTTCAAATCAAATCAACATTTAAAGGTAATCGCACCATATCTATATCTATGCAAGTAAAATATCGTAGATAAAGTAACACATAAGAAATAAAGTCACATAATTATAAAAATTATAAGGATAAGTGTTAATTACCAATAACACGCCTCTGATTAGAGGCGATAGTTTAGCTTGCTTGCTGAAAATTTGATAGTATCGATAAAACGTTTTTAGCGGTAGCTTGTTGCAATGACCAATACAAAAAAATATCCTTATAGGCAGATTCATAAGCCTATGCTTGCACTACTCATGTGTGCCAGTAGCATCTCTGTTCATGCCGCTATTATCAGCGATAATAGTGAGCGCCGTATCCAAGTACGTCAGGGTAGTAGCAGTAACGCTCACATCAGACCTTCGACGAATACTACAAGCTATAATTCTGGCGTTACCATGCTGAGTGGCGATAGCATGCAAGGATTGATTGCTCAAAAGCAGCGTGATTTTGAGTTCGATGACAGTCTGTCTATTGAAGAAAATAAGCGCATGAATGTCAATCGGCGCGCGCCTGCTTATAATACAACTTACAGTAATAACAGCTACAGCACTGCGAATAATACTTACAATAGTACTTATACTGATTCTATTAGTATGGATTTTAACGCGTGGTTGAATAGCAATAGCTACCGTGCTAGGCAAGTAGCAGATTTTCAACGCTACCTAAATTCGCGGGTAGGGGTACACAATGTACCGCCTATGTCGCAGTTGCTCACAACAGCGCGAAGCTGGAGCAAATGTGGTTATGAGCCTTATCAGTTGCCACCGCAAGAGTTATGGGCAAATATCGTCCCAACATTACGTTTGTACGGCGAATTGAAGCATCAAGGAATTCTACCTATCAGTAGTGAAATACGCTCGGTATATCGCAGTCCTGGTCTTAATGACTGTGCAGGCGGCGCCGATAGTAGCAAGCATATGAATGCCAGTGCTATCGACATCTGGGTGCCAGAATATGAAGATAACTTATGGCGGCTCAGTACGATGCAAGATGGCTTATGCCAGTTTTGGCAATATCAAGGACAATCTCATAATTTCGGTTTAGGACTATATGCTACAGGTGCGATACATCTAGACACGGATGGTTATCGTAAATGGGGCTTTAATCATGCCAGTAGCTCATCTTCGTGCCGTTATTAAGTCATTTATGATCTATCAAAAAATCAAATAAATATGAGCCAGAGGTAATTAAAGTAGAGTAAAAGCGCTATAATAATACTGATGAAAGGCAGCGCTAAATGATAAATAGTTTAGCATTAAAAAACTATGGTTAATGATCATTTAGTTTATGAAATCACATAGCGTCTATTGTAAGTAGGATTTATGAAGAAGCGGTATTCAACGATGGTGAAAACACATAAGTCTGATAAGCCAAAAAAAGCGTTTTTGCAATCAAATAACACATATATGGCTTTGTTTGGTTCAATCTTGCTATCTCTTTTATTGATCAGTGCTTGTAGCCCAGAAACGTTTTCTGAACAAGGCTCTCTAACGGCAGAAGATTCCGCTACTGATCCTGACAGAAACTTACAGGACGTTGAAGATATTGAAGATAATATTAAGAACTCTTATGCTCGGCTGGCTTCAAAGCGCTCAGATATCTGTCCAAAACTTATACAAGAAGAGATAGGTAGTCAGGTCGTTGAGCGTACTGCAGAAGTGATGGTGAATAATCATTGTGATTATTTCTTATACCCACGCAGTGGTCAGCAGATCTCGGTTAGCATTAACGACAGTCAAATTGAAGCGCTACTGATAGTGCCAGCCCTGCATGACTTCGCCAATGGTGATTATAAAGTAGACTCTTATGACAAGCACGTGATTCGATTGACCTATAATGGTGCAACTTATAAGCCTGAAAATTTCATGTATGACGTGGCAGTGACTATTTCTGGTTAAGAGCATTATTTTTTTGTATGGACAACTCACTATCGACTTTTATTACCACTCATAAACAGTGTTATTCATAATTTATTACTACTCATAAAGAGTGCCAATCTATAAAGAAATGCTGGGCAATACTAAGTAGTGTTGCCCAGCATTTCTTTGTGCGGCTATTTATTAGTCTTTTTCTCTTTCCAAGGATCCTCTTGTCCAACGGTGACAATTAAGAAATCATCAGGCTTAAGGGTATCTTGCATGGTTTGATTGACTTCTGATAGCTTTACTTGATCCACACGTTTGACATAATCAGTTAGATAGCTGTTTGGTAATTGATAAAAATTCATCATCCCAAGTAAGCCATTAATTCCTGCATTGCTCGCAAAACCCATCGGAAAGCTATTCTTAAGATTGTCCGTCGTTAAGCGCATCTCAGTGCTGGTAATTCCTTTTTCTAAAGTGTCATTGATAACGGCTAAGCTGGCATCAATGGCCGCGCGCGCCTTGTCATTACGCGTTGAAAAACCGATTTGGTACGGTCCTCGTGCCAGCATGGGATTCATATAGCCTGATATGCCATAAGTGTAGCCCAAGTTTTGTCTAATCTCAGTCATGAGTCGCGCATTAAAATCACCGCCCGCAAGTACCTCATTACCAACCGCAAAGTTGGTTTGCTTCTGCTGAGACTGGGGATCGGTGGCGCGCTTATCTCCCAATTGTCCCATAAGTACGGTGGTTTGAGTACTTGGAAAGGGGATATGAATGTGCTTGGCTTGGCTCAGTGGTTTTGGTTCAGGCAGCTCAGTTGCAGGCTGACCTTTCGGTAATTTGCTAGTGATATCTTCCGCAAGTTTTTTTGCCTGTTCTAGGGTTAGATTACCAGTGATGGCAACAGAGGCATTCGCTGCGACTAAGTAGCGGTTTTTGAAATCTATCAGTTGTTGCTTTTCGATAGTAGGAACGCTTTCAAGCGTACCCGCTGATGGATGGGCGTAAGGATGCTCGCCATACAATGCTTCGCTAAATGCGATGCTAGCAAGGCTGTTGGGATCTTGTTTTTGCTGCTGCAAACCAACCAATAATCGTGCTTTATTACGTGCTAGGATGCTGTCGTCAAAAGCGGGTTCGCTGAGCATCTGAGTCATTAAATCAACGGCTGGAAGTAGATGCTTATCATCAGATAAGCTACGTAGCGAGACAATAAACATGTCTTTATAAGCACTACTATTTAGATTGATGCCCAAGGTTTCGACAGCGCGAGTAAATTCATTTTCGTCTAAGCGTTTAGAGCCTTGCGTCAACATAGTGGCAGTCATATTAGCAATACCAAAGCCTGTGTTACTAATACTGCCATCACGGGCGCTACCAGCGTTAAAACGCAAGTCGATATCGACAATCGGTAAGGCTGTTGTCTGTACAAAACGTACGGGAACGCCTGCCTTGGTTTTGAACTGCTGAATTGTTGGGATAGTAACGGTTAACGGTTTATCATCGTCAAGGCTGGTTAGCTTTGATAATGCGGCAATCGGTGCGCTGGTATCCACTGCCGCAGAGCCACGATATTCTTCAGCATCTGTTGTGTTTGCTTGTGCTGTCAACGTTGTTAGACCTAGCAAGATGCCAACACTAAGATGCGACAGTTTTTGCATGGTGGCGGTTGCTGATGGTATTGAGCTGCACGCTTTTTTTCTATTTTGCAACAAATCACTATTTTGAGTCATGGTTTTCTTCTTATAAATAAGGTCTTTATGATTGGCGCTTGTATCGAATAAAGAGCTAACACGGCACAATTATTTCTCTGTCGCTGCTTGGTCTTTAGGTGGGATGACATGCATCACTGTTAAATTATCCTTTACCAAATACTTTTTGCTAGCAGCCCGTATGTCAGCAATCGTCACGCTATCGAGTTTGGTGGGCAATTTGGCAAGCAGCGTATCGTCAAGACCGATAGACTGTAATGAGCCAATCATCTGCGCCTGACCTTCCATGCTGTCTTGCGCATAGACGAGCCCTGTGACCGTATTGGTTTTGGCACGCTCGATTTCATCAGCAGCGATGGGATCGGTTTTGAGCTTTTCTATTTCAGCCATAATGGCTTGTTGTGCTTGCTCTAAGCTGACACCTTCACGTGGAGTCGCTTGTATCAAAAACAGTCCATCGCCACGATCTAGCAAGTCATATGAAGTGCCCACCGTGGTCAGCAGACCTTGCTCGCGTATCAATCGCCTCTCAAGGCGGGCAGAGAGACCACCGTCTAATACATCTTGAGCCAGTGAGAGCGCATAAGCTTGTTTTTCATTAGCTGCACCAGCAGTGACGAGACTGGGTACGTTATAACCCATTAATAATACTGGCACTTGTACGGCTTGCTCGGAGTCAACTTTCTGATAGCCACGGAAGCCTTTTTGACTGACGGCAGGACGTTTAGGTAGATCGCTTGGTGTTAGCTCACCAAAGTAACGTTTGACTTGAGCCAACACCTCTTGCGGTTTAACGTCGCCAACGATGACTAACGTTGCATTGTTTGGTGCGTACCATGTTTTATACCAGTCTTTTAAATCTGTAAGGGTAATGGATTCAAGCTCATCCATCGGACCAATAACGGATTCGCCTTTTGGACTATTCGGAAGCGCCAATAAGCGAAATGACTCATAAGCCTTGGCAAGTGGATTATCATCAGTGCGTTGGCGGCGCTCCTCCATGACAACTTGGTGCTCTTTGGTAAATTCCTGCTCATTAAACAGTAGGTTTTTCATACGATCCGCTTCTAGCTCTAGTGCTAAAGGAAAGCGGTTGGCAGGGAATAGCTCGTAATAGCCCGTATAGTCGTAGCTGGTAAACGCATTATTGACGCCGCCAAATTTAGCAATCAAGCGCTCATAGTCGTCGCTCGAAACGTTAGTAGTGCCTTTAAACATCATATGCTCAAGCAAATGCGAGATGCCCCCTTTATCCAGTGGCTCATCTGCTGACCCAACTCGATACCAGATTTGAGTCATTACCACAGGTGCGCGATGGTCTTCTTTTACCACTACCTTTAGACCGTTTTCTAATTGATATTCGTGTCGACCTGACATATCCATGGTCAATGCTGATGAGGGCTGAATGTCTTGACCTGATTTAGCGGTATTTAGCTCATCTTTACCCAAGGTATTTTGAATGACCGGCTTCTGAGCAGTCGACAATGTGTTAGCACTGATAGTACTGGTTTGGCAAGCAGCAAGAGTCGTTGCTATTGCTAAGGCGCAGGCAAGACGTAGAGAGGCGGTAGGTAAGGGCGACGGTGATAAAGGCAGTGGCATGGTATATTCTACTTATATAAAATGGCAACTTGTAAATTGATCAGTGGTTAGATCACTCTCAATACTAGCGATAGATAGCAGGTTTTATAAAGATTTATGTGCCCCAACCATCACACTGGCTGTTGGCTTAAATTCTTGGGTGGTATTACAGCCTGTCGCAGATAGTACCAGTGTCGCTACTAATAAAGCTGCGCTGATGCTGATTGCTTTTTTACCGTACGTTTTGTCAGTATTAGATAGTGATGGCATAGATAATTCCTAAAAATGAGGGTTGAGTGAGCGATAGTGAAGTAATTGGTAAGTTTTGAAATAAGGCTTGTTCTACAATAAACTCTGGTAGAGTAGGCGAAGTTTAGCATGTGCAAGGTCAGATTTTTGTTGCCAAATCTTAAGCGAAACTTTCTAAAGGGATGATGTGACTTGCCAGATTTGCAAAAATTGACGATAGGCTATGATGGTAAGGTCTGAGCACAACTCGAATTATGATAAACTAGGCTAAAAATTGACTGTCGTGGGTCATGATCCATGACAAAAACATGACGACATACCAACCCATTTAAAATAATCAAATAACTGACCGTGATAACTTTTAGGGCAAGCTTATGAATAACTCCAATAATAGCAGTCGTGTAATCATTAATCTCGATGGCAATCTTGATGACTTAGATGACGATGATATTACCTTACCCAGTCTGCCTTCGCAATCTGTGCCCATTATCGATGAGAAAGAAGATGCAGGCTCTATCCAAGCGCCCAATGATCAAAGCATCGAAGATCAGCAAAAAGACAGCACGATAAACAAAGATGTCTCAAGTGCTGATGCGGCACAAAACATTGCTTTGGGTGCGCCAATTGTGAGGACAGAAGAGCAAAGCACGTCTCAAAACGCCTCTGAAAGCTTTATAAGCGCTTCATCAGCTGATAACGATAATAATAAAAATATTGATACTAAGCTTAGCACTATTTCTACTGCCCCAACCATGCCACTACAAGAGCAACTTGGCGATAGCCCAAATGTCAGTCCTGCGAGTAGTGCGGTACAAGTGACCACTCAACCAGAAATCGAATCTACAGAGCTGCAAGAAAACAAGAAAAAAGGCAGCTGGTTTAACCGCATGAAAACGGGGCTAAGTAAGTCGCGTAAAAATCTTGCCGAAGGTATGGTCAGTATTTTGATCGGTGGCAAAGAGATTGATGATGAGCTATTGGAAGAAGTCGAAGATCAACTGCTGGTTGCCGATATCGGTGTCAATGCGACCAATCGTATTATCAAAAGTCTGACCGAGCAGACAGATCGTGGTGATTTGATTTATGCGCATTCATTATATAAAGCGTTGCAAACTGAATTGGTTGATATTTTAACGCCAAAAGTCGCACCACTCATTATTGATACCAGTAAAAAACCTTTTGTGATTTTAGTTGTGGGTGTCAACGGTGTCGGTAAAACCACGACGATTGGTAAACTTGCCAAGCGCTTACAAGGTGAAGGCAAATCCGTCATGTTGGCAGCTGGTGATACCTTCCGTGCCGCTGCTACTGAACAGCTACAAATTTGGGGTGAGCGTAATAACATTCCAGTCGTCGCTCAAGGTCACGGCTCTGATAGTGCCTCTGTTATCTTTGATGCCATGCAGTCTGCCAAAGCAAAAAATATTGATGTATTAATCGCTGATACTGCTGGACGCTTGCAGAATAAAACCCACCTGATGGCAGAGCTTGAAAAAGTGGTACGCGTCATGCGTAAAGCTGATCCAAGCGCACCGCACGAAGGCATGATTGTCCTCGATGCTGGCACGGGTCAAAATGCGATTAATCAAGTAGAACTCTTTAACAAAATCGTACCATTAACCGGTATTACCATTACCAAACTAGATGGCACTGCAAAAGGTGGCGTGGTCTTTAATATTGCTGAAACGACGGATGTGCCGATTCGCTATATTGGTGTTGGTGAGTCGATTGATGATTTACGTGCCTTTAGTCCAAAACAATTTGTCGCTGCATTATTTGAGACCGATGATAAAGAGTAGCGCTCGATAGGTCATTTTAATAGATCATTTTAGTCGATGAACGATTTTTGAAAATATCATCATTTGAAAGGAAGCATCATGATAGTCACCACAGCCGCTTTTGGGGCACACCAGCTAACGTTAATTGCGAGTGTCAATGAGCATAGTCGTCCTAAGCTGGTAGAAGTCAATTGGCTGATAGCAGGTGACTCTTGGCATAGCTCAAAATCTATTCCTAAACTTAAGAAGCATTATGGGCTTGTCGATCAGAGCTTTACGTTTATCAATGAGGACAGCCTAAGCGAAAATGAGCCTGCCCAAGCGCTACTCATAGAGACTATAGCGCAATTAAAATCGTATTTTAAAGGTGATCGTCAGGCATTCGATTTGCCATTAGATATCAGCTTAGGAACCAAGTTTCAGCAACGAGTTTGGCAAGCGTTACAAGATATTGGCTATGGCGAAACTATAAGCTATGCGACACTGGCACAAAATGTCGCTAGTCCCAAAGGGTTTCGCGCGGTTGCTAATGCTAACAGTAAAAACCCTTTTAGCATTATCGTTCCGTGTCATCGTGTCATTGCTAGCGATGGTAAGCTTGGTGGCTATACAGGTGGACTGGATAAAAAAACATACTTGCTAGCGCTCGAAGGTGTCGAGGTTAAGCGTTAGTTCTTTTGATTGTACAAGTCTGATATCGTTTTTCCGATATAAATTTCCGATGCAAATAGTATCAATAGCATGCGTGCAAAGGATAGGCTAAAAGTAGAATATTATGAATAATACGACCACTAAAATATCGGCTATGAAAATATTACAACCTATCACCATTGGTGGTGTCATCTTTAAAAACCGTACGATGTTTCCACCATTGACGACTGGCTATGAAGACAAAGACGGCAGTATCAGCTCACAGAGCCGTGCCTTTTATACTCGTCTTGCCAAGGGTGGCACAGGCTATATCGTGTTAGGTGACGTCGCACCTGTCCGTAGTTTTGCGCCGACGCCTAAATTATTTGATGATAGCCAAATAGACAGTTTCCGGCTACTTGCTGATAATGTGCATGCTTACGGTGCCAAGCTTGGCGTGCAGATTTTTTATCCTGAGTATGACGTTAATGTCCTTAACGCCTTGTTTGCTGCTGGCGAGATGAACAAGGTACGCACCCAGCTCAATCATGACATGCAACATTTCGTTAATGAGGTGTCAGAAGACGCTTTGATGGATATTATCGACAAGATGTGTGCCTGTGCAGTGCGTGCACAAAAAGCGGGGGTAGATGTCATTCAGGTGCATGGCGACAGACTGGTCGGCGCGCTATGCAGCACACAAATGAACACGCGCACGGATAAGTTTGGCGGCTCTCTTGAGAATCGTACACGCTTTGCTTTGATGTTAGTAGAGGCACTAAAAAAAGTCGTACCAGATATGATTATCGATTATAAATTATCGGTTGTCACACCTGAACGCGGTAAAGGTGGTGTTGATGAAATCGACGCGCCAGAGTTTGCACAGTGGCTTGAAGCAGCTGGCGTGGATATGTTGCATGTTGGGCAAGCGAACCATACGGGCAATATGGCAGACACGATCCCGCCGATGGGCGTGCAGCCTTACTGCTTCTTTGCTGATATCACAGGTGTCGTTAAGCAAGCGGTTTCCATCCCGGTTAGCACCTCAGGGCGTATTATCGATCCTGACATGGGTGAGGGTATACTGCAAAATGGCAAGGCTGATATGATTGGGATTGGTCGTGCGCTATTAGCGGATCCTGATTGGGCGAACAAGGTGGGCTCAGATAAAGCCACTGATATCGTTCGCTGTATATGCTGCAACGAAGGCTGCGTTGATAATGTTTTAAATCGCTCGTTTATTTCTTGCGTGGTCAATCCTGAAAATGGCTTTGAAGAAACGCGTTTTATTATGTCTGCTCAAATGAAGAAGAATGTTGTGGTCGTCGGTGGCGGTCCTGCAGGGTTGGAAGCTGCCCGTGTGGCTGCAAAGAAAGGTCATAGTGTAACCCTGTTTGAAACCGCTACTGAGCTGGGTGGGCAGTTGCACATCGCTGCCGTCCCGCCGCGTAAAAATGAAATACGCCGAGCCATAGAAGACTTGGTACATGCCGTACACACTCAGGGTGTAACGTTAAAATTGGGTCAAACAGCGAATATTCAAAGCATACTAGCGCTAGAGCCTGATGCTGTTATCGTCGCAGTCGGTGCGTCAAGTTTTATACCGCCAATTCCAGGTATAGATGGCAAAAACGTCTATGATGCGTGGCAGGTGCTGGCAGGTAAGTATAAAGTATCTGGGCGCGTGGCGGTAATCGGTGGTGGTGTGGTCGGCTGTGAGACCGCTGAATATCTTGCTACACAAGGCTGCAAGGTATCGATAATAGAGATGCGTGATCAGATTGGTAGTGATATCAGCGTGACTGTTTTACCTAGCATGCTCGAAAATTATAAGGCATACGGTGTAGAACAATATACTGGATATATGGTAACAAGCATTAACAGCGGTGAAGTAAGTTGCGAAGATAAAAATGGCAGTATTGCCCAAATTCCATACGACTATGTCGTTATCGCTAGTGGTGCGCGTCCCGTAGTCTTCGATACAGAGGCTTTGAGCGTTAAAGGTATTGAGGTCGTGCAGGTAGGTGATTGTTGTGAGGTTGCTGATATATCATATGCAACCAAGTCAGCATACGATGCAGCGAATGCGCTTTAGTAAATCCGATTTTTCACTATTAAATGGTTGTTATTGCATCATAGAAAATATTGAGTCATAAAACATCAAAAAGCCAAACGTTTGGCTTTTTGATGAGTGAGACATAAAAGGTTGCTAAATAAAATTATTGCTCAAGTTGGGTCATTACGTCAGCAGAAAAGTTCACATTGCTATAAACCTCTTGCACATCATCGATATCTTCTAACATATCAATCATTTTCATGACTTTTAGTGCATCATCGACATTGTCTATTTCAGCACTGGTAGACGGTGCCATGGTCACTTCGGCATTGTCAGAGACCAAACCTGCAGCATTAAGCGCATCTTTGACGTGACCGAAATTTTCCCATTCAGTGATGACGAGCAAGCTGTCACCATCATTCTCGATATCAAGCGCGCCTGCATCTAATGCCACTAGCATGACTTCATCTTCTAGGCTTGTATCATTAAAGATGATTTCACCGCGCTTATTAAATAGATAAGCGACCGAGCCAGTAGTACCCAGATTGCCTTCATTTTTGGTAAAGGCGTGGCGTACTTCACTGACTGTTCGGTTAAGATTGTCAGTCAAGGTTTCGACAAGTACTGCAACGCCGCCGATGCCATAGCCTTCATAGCTTACTTCGTCCATATTGTCATTGTCATCACCGCCTGTACCACGAGCTACTGCACGGTTGATGGTGTCTCGTGTCATGTTGACAGACAGGGCTTTTTCAATGACAGCACGTAGGCGCGGATTCTTGTTAGGGTCAGGATCACCTTGCTTGGCAGCAGAGACAATTTCACGAATAATTTTAGTGAATACTTTACCTTTTACCGCATCCTGACGGGCTTTACGGTGTTTAATATTTGCCCATTTTGAATGGCCTGCCATATCACATCCTTAAGTTTTGCGTATTATTTATTGTGCTTAAAACAAGTGTTTAATAACAATCTTTCACTATGAGTGTGTCATGAATGAGCGTATTTATACATTTTAAGATTTTTCAATCTGCATGATGACACACCTCAGATCACCTGTTTCTATACATAGCTTGGGCTATTTCTTTGAAGTAACAGAGCTACCGACACGTTAACGATTTGTATTTTGTTGAGAGTGCTTTTTTGCTACACTGTGGCAACTTAGTGATTGTATTCACATGTGACCTGTGAGCAATATTATAAACCAATTTTATCTATTTTGACTAACTTGGCCTTATCCAGCGTATTTTAAATCATTGGTTGCCATCAAGCCATTGATTTTATATCGCTACTGACTCGATACTACTGACTATATGAAGCAACCGACGGCTGAAGCCATTACCCACCTGCGCAACCGCATTCATATTATTATTGAAGGCACAGATACCCGCTTGGGTAAACTTTTTGATATTGTATTATTGATTGCGATTTTGACCAGTGTGGCTGTGGTCATGCTTGACAGTGTGCTATACATGCGCCTGCAATATGGCACTATATTCTTCTATGCTGAATGGTTTTTTACCATTTTATTCACGATAGAGTATGCGCTCAGGTTGTTTTCAGCACCCAACCGCGTGCGTTACGTCTTTAGTTTTTTTGGGGTAGTTGATTTATTATCTGTGCTACCAAGTTACCTGAGCCTTATGTTTGTGGGGGTACAGTATCTATTAGTGATACGGGTTTTGCGTATTTTACGTGTGTTTCGCGTACTCAAGCTCAAAGCTTATATGCAACAAGCGGGATTTTTGGCGTCGGCGCTTAAAACCAGTCAGCAAAAAATCACGGTATTCTTTTTGTCGCTGGTATTATTGGTCACGATTTTCGGCTCGATTATTTACGTGGTAGAAGGCCCTGAAAATGGCTTTACCAGTATTCCGCTGTCTATCTACTGGGCAGTCGTCACCATGACCACGGTCGGTTACGGTGATATGTCACCCAAAACACCGCTAGGTCAAGCGATTGCGAGCATGGTCATGATTACGGGTTATTCGATAATTGCAGTGCCAACGGGGATTTTTACTTCTGAGCTGGCACGTAATATGCGTCCGCAACTCAATCCCGTCACCTGTCCTAATTGTGGCAAGTTCGGTCATGCCATTGCAGCAGAATTCTGTGATCGTTGTGGACACGCTTTGCATATTTAGTAGTGTTTGTGCGTTGTCTGCTTTCGTAAATATTTATATTTTATATCGTTATACATCAATATATTCACTAACGAGTGGTGATAAGTCAATTTCAACACCGAGGTTGACCAAGTTCCAGTATTGTCCTGACACTGTGCGATCTAGCATCATGGTGGTTGCAGAAGGTTGGAATTGACCAAAGTACTTCAACGACGTCCGCATTTGAGCAATGACTTCGTGATGAACCTGACTTTGACCAAAATCAAAAGCGCCTTGTTGATAAGGTTGAATAGACAGAGGCTTTAGCCCAATGGATAGCCATTTCTCATAAAACTCTCCGGGGATATTTTTATCGTCATCACGGCGAATATCAAGAGCGATGAGGTCCTGCTCAAGGGCAGTCACATCTCCTTTAATGGCATGCTTAGCAAAACGGCGGAACAATTGAACTTCGCTGTCACTATAGCTACGAATGCCGCCAAAATCATAAGCCACCACACTGCCATCTTTGCGAAAGGCAAAGTTGCCGGGATGTGGGTCACAGTGCATACGGTATAAGCCAAATAGTTGTCCTGCGGTAAAGTGGAACAGGCGCTTGGCTATGTGTTGTTTGATGTCATTGTCCCAAGTCGCCGCGACGGTTAGGGTTTCTCCCATCTCTTCTGTTAAGGTTAAAACCCGTTTAGAAGAGTGGCTGCTAATGACTTTAGGAATGATAAGACCTTTGTCTTCTGCATGAAATGCGCCAAACACTCGTAAGTTATGCGCTTCTTTAATATAGTCCAATTCATCATGTAAGCTTTGGCGAATCTCGTTGAATAGTTGCTCTTGCAACTGTTTGCTCATATTGAGCACACCCGCAATTTTTAGTGCCATGCGTACTTGTTTGAGGTCACTATCACAGTTTTCATCGACATCAGGATATTGGACTTTAACCACCACTTTTTGACCAGATGGCAAAACGGCTTTATGCACTTGACCGATGGAAGCCGCCGCAAACGGTGTTTCATCAAATTCGCTAAACAATTCTGCGACAGGCGCTTTAAGCTCGCGCTCAATTTGTGCACGTATCTGCGCATAGGGCATGGGCGGCGCATCTTTTTGCAGCTTTTCTAACGCTGTCGCTACTTCTGGTGGGAACACGTCTTTATATTGCGAGGCAATTTGCCCGACCTTCATCACCGCGCCTTTCATTTCACCCAACGTTTCGGCTATCTGAATGCCCACATCTTGCATCAGCTCTGAGCGTGCTTGTAAACGTTTTTCTTCGTCACTTGAGAGGTGCTTAAATGAGTTTTTAGCTGCTTTGCCGGCAATGCTTGCTGTCATGCCAGCCAATTTCATAAAGCGCTTTCCAGACGATTTTGCCATTCATATCACCATGTAGTGGGTTGTTTGCTCAGTCATAATTTTAGTATTTTAGTCAAACAATTGCTGTTTAACTCGTGTGCTATTGATAAAGCATAGTTATACAATTCATGGTTTTCGGTTATCAGGATTAAGCATTAATCGCTGATTGTGACAGAGTAGAGGCTATCAAGCCAGTAGGACAATGCCATTTGATAACCCAGATGCCCCAAACCACAAATAACACCGACGGCGACATCGCTTAGATAAGAATGATGCCGAAATGGCTCGCGCGCATGCACATTGGATAAGTGTACCTCGATAAACGGTTTTTGTGTGGCCAAGAGCGCATCACGTAACGCAACCGAGGTATGAGTAAAGGCGGCGGGGTTAATGATAATGGCATCTACTTGCAGCGCGGTATCCGCTAAAAGTCCATGATATTGGATGTCATCTATCAGTTTACCTTCATGATTGGATTGTATACATATCAAGTCAATACCGTGCTGAGCTGCACGTGCGATCAGACGTTCCTCGATATCTGCTAGTGTCGTATGACCATAAATCTCAGGTTCGCGCTTACCCAATAAATTCAAATTGACCCCATTAACGAGCAATAACTTATGAGTGAGTGTTTTATCGGCATTTTGCTTCGAAGGTGTGACGGTTGGTATAGACTGAGAAGGAGAGGTCATAATGGTCTCTATAAAGATGAAACGAGGTTGAGGATTTATTATTTGTTATAAGGTTTATATACTGTATAAGCATGAAATGGCATAAGCGTAAAATTGCACAGTTTAATCAAACCTTTCTCTTTATGATAACAGCTTGATGGCGAGGTTATAAAAAAATTACATGAGAAATAAAGCTAAAGCCAAAAAATCATGTTAAAAGTCTTTATGTTGCTAAAAACCCGTGCTATGATATTTTTTATGCAATAATTATTGCAAGTTTGTTGCTACTGCCGAAGTAGAGCAATCAGTAAGACAGTCGTTATGTTTGTAAATACTCACTGTGTTGGTACATACCGTTATTTGCTATAGATGCGGTATGTAGATGATAGTAGTGAGGATAGTACTCTTAAGTTTTTGATTTCATCATCTTAGATCCCGTTTATATGCAATGTTGCAAAGGAATTTGGGGCTAAGCGGACTTTTTTAGGAAGCAATATTATGTCAGCTCGTGAGCAAGGTATCGTTAAGTGGTTTAATGACTCAAAAGGCTTTGGCTTCATTCAACGTGACAGCGGAGAAGATATTTTTGTCCATTTCCGCGCGATTCAAGGTGATGGCTATCGTTCTCTAAAAGATGGCGAAAAGGTCGAATTCAGTGTGGTAGAAGGTGATAAAGGTCTTCAAGCTGAAGAAGTCAGAAAAGTAGAAGAGTAATCTATCCAGTCATTAGAGCGGTTTAGCTATAATGTCTGTAGACACTACTGATATACTACTGAGTCAAGCCCGTTTTATCTTACCCATGTTGAGTCAAAATTAGCATGTTTGGTGGGATTAGGCGTTAGGCTTGGCTTTTTTTATGCCCGTATCTCAGTCAGCTATATATATATTTCATATTGTTGTTGCTGCTTAATTTAGATAGCAATATAACGGGTTATCATGAGCTTATTTATCATGAGCCTACTTATTATTAGTAATGAACAAGTGATTAATTTAAAAGGATATTTTTTTGAGTAATTTTACCACGTTTACTGATTTGCCACTTTCAGCACCGACCTTACGTGCCGTAAGCGATCTAGGTTTTACGGCATTAACGCCCATCCAAGCACAAATATTACCGCATACGCTGGCAAATCAAGATGCTATTGGACAGGCGCAGACGGGTACTGGCAAGACGGCAACCTTTCTATTGACTATTATGGAAGCCTTGCTTAAACGTCCTTTTACTAATGATGAAGAGCGTTATTTGGGTGAGCCACGCGCAGTGGTTATGGCACCCACTCGCGAGCTTGCTCAGCAAATATTTGATGATTGTATCGCTTTGACCAAATATACTTCGCTACACAGCGTTTGTATTATGGGTGGCACCAATTATGAGACTCAGCAGCATGAGCTTGAGCGTCAATATGTCGATATTTTAGTCGCGACACCTGGTCGTTTGATTGATCTTGCCAATAAGGGCATGGTTTATTTAGATCGAGTGGAAGTACTGGTGTTGGATGAAGCAGATCGCATGCTGGATATGGGTTTTATCCCTGACATCAAGCGTTTGGTCGGTCGGATGCCAGCCAATACAGACCGTCAAAGCTTACTGTTTTCTGCCACCTTTAACCAAGATGTGATGAATCTAGCCTATCGCTGGTTGCATGAGCCGCAGTTTGTTGAAATCGAGCCAGAACATAAAACCAGTGAGTTGGTCGATCAGCACTTTTACTTACTGACAGAAGATCAAAAATTAGAAGCGTTGCAGCGTATCATCAGTGATACGGCAGTGGATAAAGTGATTGTCTTTGCCAATCGTAAAGACCAAGTCAAGCGTCTCTATCATAAGCTGCGTCAAGCACATAAAATTGTGATGTTGTCAGGCGATGTCATTCAACAAAAACGCGAAAAGTATTTACAGCGTTTTAAAGATGGTCATGCTTCTATCTTGGTGGCAACTGATGTCGCAGGACGCGGTATCCATGTCGATGATGTTAGCCACGTGGTTAATTATACCTTGCCTGATCAGCCAGATGATTACGTGCATCGTATTGGTCGTACGGGTCGTGCTGGACAAACAGGCATCAGCATTAGTTTTGTGAGTGAAGATGATGCTTTTAATATACCCGCGCTAGAGAAGCATTTAGATACTAAGTTTACCCTTGAGCAGTGGCAAGAGTAGTGATTTATAAGCCGTTAGTTCTACGATAGTGTACAGCTGTCGGAATCATAAAAGCCCTCAACATCATGATTGATGTTGAAGGCTTTTTTATATGATGGATTTTGATGTTAAATGATTTTATATTTTAACAATATCTATTATCGATGATTCTATTGAGCTTGTTCCATCATTTCAGAATGTTCATCGTGGTTCATGTTGATCGTGCCATCACTCATATCATGCATACTATGATCCATACCTTGGGGAGTTGTGCTGTTATCAGTTGGCATCATATGATGGCTGCTGTGATCCATATTTGTATCCATCGGCATATCCATCATTTGTGAATCGCTCATTTGCATATGATCGCCTTGCATGTTGGACATATCATGGCCCCCATGCATGCTAGACATTGCTATAGGGACAAACACAACGGCTAAGCCAGATAATACTATGACAGCGCCATTGAGCTGTCTCAAGCGAAAACGTCCAATCTTGTCACGTAACCAGCCAACGGTTTCGTGCGTGGCGACTAGCATCGGAACGGTTCCTAAGCCAAACACAAACATGAGTGCGGCACCGCTTAGTAGATTGTGAGCGACCACTGCAATCAATAATGCACCATAAACCAATCCGCAAGGCAAAAATCCCCAAAGCAGTCCAGCCGTTAATGCTCGCGGAAAGGTGTTGAGTGGAAATACTTTTTGACGAAGTGGACTGAGATATTGCCAAAATCGCATACCAAAACGCTCAAGATTTTTTAAAAATGGTGCGCCAAGCATGGTCACGCCGACGAACACTAACACCAAGCCTAGCAAGATACGTGGCGTACTGTTACCTTTCATTAAAGGCTCTAGTACAGTGGTGCCAATCAGACCTGCCATCAAACCTAAAAATGCGTAACTGGTCAAACGACCTAAATGGTAAGTTGCCACAAGAGCACGGCGTTTGGTCGGGCTGACGTCTTTCATCGATAGCCCAAATGCTGTCACCAGACCGCCACACATGCCTAAGCAATGCGGTGAACCAAAAAATCCCATTAGTAGTGCCGCAACAAGTAAAGCGGTGGTCATGGAGCGATTCTCCTAAAAAATGAAAAGCAAACCTACGCATACAATCGGCATTTAAACAATACTTAACAGTAGGTTGCGCAGATAGTACAAGCCTTGATAAGTGGTTACGGCATCCACCTTGTTCAATGTACTAAGTCGTATTATTTGCGCTCGGTTGCCATATATTCACACTTTTAATAGCTTCCACTATAGATAAGGTGGCTCAATGCTAGATTTTTGGCTGTTTATCAAGGTCAGCATGATCGATTGACTCTATATCAGGATGGCTCACCTTATCATCAGCGACTATATCAGTCGCTGTGGTATCGTCATTCTGTGAAATAGGCGCTGAGTAATCATGAGCCTGTATGGTTTGCCGTCGCTCTTGGCGATCATCCAATATGATGCGCTGTGATGCATTGTCCAAATCTTCAAACTGATTTGATTTGACCGCATAGCGTACCGCCCAAATGGCAACCACAAACAGCATGAGACTTAATGGAATTAACAAAAATATACTGAGCATGGTAACTCTCTTAAATAGCATTTTCTTTTATTATTATACACTCATCACAAGTATAGTGGATGACCGGTAGAGATTAGGGTTAGTTCTTAAAAGATATTGAACGGGCTACCTGCTTGTATTTAACTTTATTCGTCAGGTTTTTTTGCTGCGTTACCTCTAGGGGTTAACAGCTGCTGTGAGGTCACGTCGTTAGCATGACGACAATTCATTTGAGGACGTATCACATCGCGTAAATAAGCAGCAACCTCATAAACAGCGCGTCGAGAATGACTTAAGTTTTGCGCAGGTCTCATCCAGTCACGGCTCACTGGTAAAGGGGCGCTAAGTGGTGTGCTATTGATACCGTTTAAGGCAAACTGTCTACGAGCACGTGCCATATGGTAGCTGTCAGTAATGAGATACACATGACGCAGTGGAATACGTTTGGCGGTAAAACGCGCATTTTCGCAGGTATTCATACTGGCATTTTCACTTATCAGCCCATCAATACCATGCTCAATGAGCCATTGACCGAGCCACGGCGCTTCAGCACCGCTTAGTACAATAGGTAAGGGTAAGTCGTGATAAGCGCTGGCAGCGGTACGGGCACGGTTGAGGCTGTAACTATTAAGAATAATTTGATTGTCATGATCGTTGGTTAGTCCGCCGCCTAACACCACATAAGCGGTAGGCGGTGAACTCAACGCAGCAGAGGGTAGGCTGGGCAATGGCAAAAGCGTAAATAGATAAACAATCGCTTGGGAGAACAATGGCGTGAATAGGCTGATGAGTACTAAAATAACAGTCGTTGAACCAAGTAAAAAGGTAATATTGATAATGCGAAATAGCTTTATCATACGCTCAGCTGAACGCAGGTAATAACGCCATAGTCGCTTAGATAATAGCCGCTTAGACCACATGCTCATCATACCCAATAGAGCCGTCAGCATTTACCCACACTGGCTCACGCGCTAACTGAATCGCAAATTTTTCATAAACTGTATCGACGATATGTCGTTGGGCGTCTGCTACATTGTCTTGAGTGGCGTGATAAGGGGTATGATTGGTCAGCACCAAGGCTTGCTGCTGATGGGTGACAATCGGTGCAATACCACCACCTTTTAAGCCTGTCTGTTCAATCAACCAGCCTGCCGCAACCTTTACCATGGCATCAGGCATAGCGTAGCCGACGATAGTAGGGTAGGTCGATTGTAAAGCAATAAAGTGCGATTGAGGAATAATGGGGTTTTGAAAAAAGCTACCACAATTTGGCAGTTGCTTGGGATTAGGGAGTTTTTGTTGGCGAATATTAATAATCGCTTGCATGATATCCGCAGGCACTGGCTGCGTACGATCGTCTTGCTCGGCATATCGTTGCGCAACGGTTTGCACATCACCATAGCTGGCTAGGATTTTGGTTGCATCGGTATGTAATCTGAACCCAACACAGCTGATTAGCCAGGTATTAGGCGCACGTTTAAAAATGCTGTCACGATAGCCAAACTCGCAGTCGGCAGCTGTGAGATGATGCCAAGTTTGAGTGGGTAAGTGATAGGCTCGTACATACTGTAAGCAGTCTTCTAGTTGGACACCATAAGCACCGATATTTTGTACGGGTGCTGCGCCAGTTAGCCCTGGGATTAGTGCCAGATTTTCTAGCCCATACCAACCTTGACTGACCGTATATACCACCAAGTCATGCCAGTTTTCACCTGCCATTACTGCGATATCGACGTGGCTATCTGTCTGAGCGGTGAGGCTGATACCGCGCATTTGGGGCTGCAATACGATAGCATTCAGATGCGCTGGTAATAACACATTACTACCGCCAGACAACACAAATAATGGCTTATTTTGCGCTATGTCTTTTGTATAATTTGCCATAAAATCGTCAAGCTGTGCTTCAGCCGTCAGTGTCACGACAGTATCCGCGACACAGGCTAAGGCCATGGTATTACCATGTGACAAATCGACTAGTTTACGGGTCAATAAGCTCGCTGGCAAATCAGTGGTCATGGCAAATTGAGTACTAGAATCCAAGCGTGAAACTGAGGTCATAACATAGCCCATGTGGCAGATAGATAATGGATTACACAGTGTTTATTATAAAGGATGAAAGACACAAAGGTGGCAGAAAGTTAGCTTTATCGTTAGCAAGCTTTCCAGCTTTCAATCCACGCTTGTGCGCTTGACTCAATACGCTCAATTACCTCTTCAAAGTCATCGCCATCGCCTTTATAAGGATCTGGCACATCGTCGCCGCCATAAGTAGGATCTTCTTCACTAAATAAAGCCAACTTGGCCAAATTATCTTCTGTCTCTATCAAGCTGTCTTTGATGGCTTGTAAATCAGCTAAATTCTGTGTATCCATTGCTAGGATTAAATCAAAATTACGAAAGTCATCGGCACTGACTTGGCGGGCGACCAGTTTATTGATTTTATAACCATGCGCTTTTGCATGGCGTTGCGAGCGAGTGTCGGGCGCATGACCAATATGCGAGTCACTCGTTCCTGCTGAATCTACTTTGATTGACAATCCAGCAATCGCTGCTTGCTGACGAAAGACTTCTTCAGCCGTTGGCGATCGGCAAATATTTCCCAAACAAACCAATAATACAGAAGACGGAGTACAGGTTTTCAGCAGCATAATATGACCTTGTATAACAAAAAAACATGCTATAAGAGACCGGCATGTTAGTGCGGCTTTTATTAGCATGCAATTAATTAAGTAAATCGGCTGTCAGCGTAACGGTTAATGCCTTGAATGGCAAGAGTAGAAGCTAAACAATACGGTCATCTGTTCACGAATTTTCGATGATATTATTTATAATCTAAGGTCGTACTTTGAACAGCTTATTCTTGTTTGTGCTTAAAGCGTTGAAGGTCACGGCGCTCTTTTTTGTTGGGTTTATTATCAGGCCGTGCAAGATTGGCAAGTTTGCGCTGCTCAGCATGATAAGCGCGGCGCTCTTCGCTTTCTTCAGTCTCTGAATACAAAATTTCAGCAGCGAGCGCATTACCACGTTGCGCCGTTAGTGCTTCAACGATGACGGTCTTTTCAGTCATGGCAGTGGCTGAGCCTTGACGAATCTGTAGTTCATCGCCAATCATAATCTCTTTACTGGTCTTTACGCGGCTACCCGCATAATGTACCCGTCCGCTTTCGATGGCTTCTTTAGCAAGGTTGCGAGTGCGATAAAATCGTGCTGCCCACAACCACTTGTCGAGGCGCATACGCACGACATCAGGTTGGCTATGGTTAGGCTGATTGTGGTTTTTGTTGTGTTTACTCATCAAAACCTCATCGATATCCATAAAGTAAGATAATAATAATGGTGCTTTTTTTGCAAATTGAAAGAGCACTGTGCTATCAAAATGTTTAAAAATAGATTTTTATGGTGAAGAGCGAAAGTCTCGTCTTAGCCATTATTCTGATTGGCAACTTTCATCGCCATTTCAGCCGCATCATTTGTCTTTAACTGCGCTAAACCATTAATCACACCTGTGATATTTTCTACGGTTTTATTTTGGCTTAATTTAAATTGTGCTTGTATAGAATCGATGGGTAGCTTAAAGCCAATAATACCTCGGCACATAGCATCGATATAAGTAGCAGGTGCCTCATCTAATGACCAAGGATGGTCGGATAGTACCTCTTGCCGTGCAGTCATGGTTGTTAATATCCATTTCAGCGTATCGGCGTCTTCAAGTAGCTCAATTTTGGATTGAATATGGACGCTTTGATAGTTCCAAGTGGGCACTTCTTTATGGGTTTTCGCTTTGCTAGGATACCAGTTGGGGCTGATATAATGTCCAGAATCTTGAAAAATAATTAACCACGCAGTATCTGGTGAGGCGTTCTGATAAATAGGGTTTTTACGACCGAAATGACCATAAAGATAGCCGTGCTGAGCATTAGAGTTAATATCAGAACCAACACTAGCATCAGGCATAAAGTTATCGTTATGCCAGAAGAGCGGTATATGGCAGGCTTCGATGCCATCTTTGGTTTGAGCAACCAAGGTCGCTAAGGGGTTGGCTGCGATAAACCCAATGATGTTTTCTAGGTTTTCTTCGGCAAAAATAGCAGGAGTATGCATGCTGTTCTCAGTTTATATTTGATATAAAATCAGCGACACCACTGCTGCTCACATGGGATACCATCATTATTACCATCCATTTTGGTATTCGGGCAGTGTTGTACAAAGTAAGTGGCTTCTGCGCATGACGTCATCTGAGAGCAATGTTTTCTGCCATCGCAGGTAAATCTCGATGCTGACGACGTGAGTACTGGTTTTACCGCTGCAACCTCAGTAGTAAAATTTTTAGTTGAGTTTTTATATTATTTCTTGGGTAGAGACTCAAATGTATTTTCAATCCATGAATCGAATTTATTGTTTTTCTCAAAGTTAAGTACGTCAAACATTTCTGGGTTAAGACATTTAAAACCAGTTTTAAACGCAGAAAGATCAAAATCCTCAATTTTATTTTCACGCTTTACTCTAAGAAATAGCTTGGTAATATCTTTCGGTTTGAAACCAATATCTTTTTTACCCAATCGAATCGGTTTGCCATTTTTAGTAATATTCAAAGCTTGAGTAGCACGAAAAGCTTCCTCTTTTATCTTGTATACTTTGTCATGTAAAGCTAATCGGGTTATGACATCACGTGATTGCTGACAATCATATTTTCTTAACTCGTTTAATGCAGATAGGCGTGTTTTCCAACAATATTTACAATTGGCATTATTGACCAATTCATCAATGTTGGGTGGTGTTTCCATAATTAGTGACATTACTTTTCCTCGAACTATGAGTGTTAAATAATTACTATTTATTAGAGCATTTTTTTAGCTAATTAAAAAAATGCCCTGAAAAATGATGGATTGATAGTCTATTTTTATTTCAAAAATAATTGATAACCAATATTGTCATTGAGCATGGTGCAGTCATAGCCGATATCGAGTAACGCGTCTTGTAATTGACGAGAGTTACCTTCAGACGCTTGCAAACCGACCAATACGCGACCTTCGGCGGCACCATGATTGCGATAATGAAACAAAGTGATATTAAAGTCATCACCCAGTTTTTCTAAAAACTTCAGCAATGCCCCTGGACGTTCAGGGAAAACCACACTTAATAATTGCTCGTTTGCAACATGCGCATGACCACCAATCAAGTGACGGATATGCGATTTGGCAATATCATCATCGGTCAGATCATGAGCTGTATAGCCATCAGCTGCCAATTGCGTACGAATGGTTTTGCGCTCTTTGTCGCCTTCTTTTAGTGCGATACCGACAAATATTGATGCAGGTTCCATAGAGTCAGGTGATTTTTTACTATCGGCGCGATAATTAAATTCAGTAATATTGCGTCCATGTAAACTACGGCAGAAATTTAAGAAAGCGCCTGTCTGCTCAGGAATTGTCACACCAAAGATGGCTTCTTTTTTCTCACCAATTTCAGTACGCTCAGCGATATAACGTAGGCGGTCAAAGTTCATATTGGCACCGCAAATGATACCGACGCAGTTTTTACCTTGTAGATTATGGGCTTCGATATATTTTTTCATACCAGCAACGGGTAACGCGCCCGCAGGCTCAACGATACTGCGATTTTCTTCAAAGATGTCTTTAACCGCCGCACATACTTCGTCATTGGTACAAGTCATCACTTCAGGCTCGACTAAAGGACCTGATTTATCACTCTTTTGCATGCGGACAATTTCAAATGGCAATTCGCCGATTTGAGCAACTGCCACGCCGTCGACGAACAGTCCAACTTGCTCAAGCTTAACGCGCTCATTGGCTTCAAGCGCCGCTTTAAGAGAAGCTGATTGCTCTGCTTCCACCGCAATCACTTTGACATGTGGCGCAACTTCGCCCAAAAATGCCGCGACACCTGAGATGAGACCACCACCGCCAACCGCGACGAACACATAATCCATATTGCGCCATTGCTGGGTGAGCTCAAGACCAATGGTACCTTGTCCGGCAATCACCAATTCATCATCGTAAGGTGGAATAAAGGTCAGACCTTCTGTTTCAGCGCGATTGATTGCATAACGGTTGGCTTCATCGAAGCTATCACCATACAAATCGACGTTGCCGCCCAGTGCTTTAACGGCATCTACTTTGATGTCAGGGGTGGTGGTCGGCATCACGATGATATTGTTTAGGGCAAGTTTGCGGGCGGAGTAAGCAACGCCTTGTGCGTGATTACCTGCTGAGGCGCAAATGACGCCGCGTACTTTTTGCTCATCACTTAACTGACTAATTCGATTATAGGCACCACGCAATTTAAAGGATTTGACCGGTTGCAAGTCTTCGCGTTTAAAACGAATGTCATTAGCAAAACGTTGGGTCAGCTTGGGCGCCGCTTCAAGTGGTGTTTGAATTGCCACGTCATAGACGGTGGCTTGCAAGATGGCTCGTACCCAATGTGACAACATAATGTTCCCTAATAAAAAGTGTGGATGAATAGAAAATTAAATAGATTAGCC
This sequence comes from Psychrobacter sp. TWP2-1-2, assembly GCF_049896785.1. Taxonomy (NCBI): domain Bacteria; kingdom Pseudomonadati; phylum Pseudomonadota; class Gammaproteobacteria; order Moraxellales; family Moraxellaceae; genus Psychrobacter; species Psychrobacter sp. TWP2-1-2. Next base: position 78,543 of record NZ_JAFCVA010000001.1, read on the forward strand.
TATGCTGATTTTAACGGTCTTGCAAGACCCTATTGCAGTTTTTGCAGCGATTTCAATTTTTGATGAAAGATAGGGTGGTTTTATCTCAATATTTTTTAAATAAAATATTGAATTATTTCCATATGTCTGTATTATTGGACATATGGAAATAATAAATGCTATCGCAAGCTTTGCTGCGCTCTCTCAAGATACTCGTCTCAAGGCCTTTAGGTTGCTTGTCAGCCAAGAGCCCGTTGGTCTGCCAGCAGGTGAAATTGCTCGTCAACTGTCTGTGCCGCACAATACGATGTCAGCACATTTATCAGTGCTGGCTCGTGCAGGGTGGGTGGTGTCTCAACGGCACAGTCGGCAGATAATTTATCGCGCCTCACTGTCACATATGGAGGAGGTTATTCAGTTTCTATTGCAAGATTGTTGTGCGGGACATCCAGAACTGTGTGCATCTCTTATGGACAGTCTGAGCGGATGTGAGCGTGCTAAACCTGCTGATGCAGACAGTCTTTCAAACCATCAGTAAGCCCATAACTGATTTAACAAACCTCTTTACTACTAGGGCGTATCCTCATTTTTAGCTCATTTAGTCAATTTTTTTAAGATTGAGGACATACCCTGAGCATATTCATAAATATAGGTAAAATTACTATGACATCACTAATTTTTCACAATCCAAAATGCGGTACGTCTCGCAATACATTGGCCATCATGAAAGCATCAGGCGAAAATCCAGAAGTGATTGAATATCTTAAAACCCCGCCAAGCCGTGATTATTTAGTTGAGCTGTTGGCAAAGATAAACCTTTCACCAAGAGAGCTGTTACGAAGCAAAGAGCCTGTCAATGATGAGCTAGGATTAGACAATTCTGAACTGTCTGACGATCAAATCATTGATGCGATGATTGCCCATCCTATTTTAATCAATCGTCCTATCGTGGTCACCACTAAAGGCGCGGCATTATGCCGCCCATCAGAACGCGTGTTTGCATTACTAGAGAATCCTGTCAGTAGCTTCACTAAAGAAGATGGGGAAGTGGTTTATCATGGCAAATAACACAGCAGATTTAGATGTAGTCGATTTGGGTGATTTGCCCAATATTGATGCAGACAGTATACAGCCTATCGATATTGAGTCTTTAATTGGTACACATGACCCGCGCCATGCGCCAAGAATATTGGTGCTATATGGCTCTCTGCGCCAGCGCTCATTCTCTAAACTGGCCAGTGAAGAAGCGAGCCGTCTATTGCGTTGGTATGGTTGTGAGGTTCGAACTTTTGATCCGACGGGGTTACCATTGCCTGATGCTGCTGATGCCGATCATCCAAAAGTACAAGAGCTGCGAGAGTTGGCGCAGTGGTCAGAAGGTATGCTGTGGGTGAGTCCAGAGCGTCATGGCAGTATGACCAGTATTATGAAAGCACAAATTGACTGGATTCCATTATCATTAGGTGGTGTACGTCCAACCCAAGGCAAAACTTTGGCAGTGATGCAAGTCAGTGGTGGTAGCCAAAGCTTCAATACGGTCAACCAATTGCGCATTCTGGGTCGTTGGATGCGGATGATTACCATACCCAATCAGTCCTCTATTCCTAAAGCTTTTTTAGAATTTAATGACGATGATCGTATGGATAAGTCTCCTTTATATTTGCGTCTCGTGGATGTTTGTGAGGAGTTGGTGAAATTCACTTGGCTGACTCGTGGACGCTCAGCCTATCTGACTGACCGTTACTCTGAACGAGTAGAAAGCGCAGAGGAGCTGTCGCATCGCGTCAACCAAAAATCACTCTAATGTATCCTCTCATCATTCATTTTCTAATACTTGCTCTTACATAATTGTTCTTATAATAATTAAGCCTAAAAAGGTTACTCAATGATCGCATTGATTATATTTATCGTGACTTTGGTTTTAGTGATATGGCAGCCCAAAGGACTGGGTATTGGCTGGAGTGCAATGGGCGGTGCGTTGATTGCCTTGGCTTTTGGCGTGGTAAGGCTCTCCGATATTGGCATTGTGTGGGACATCGTTTGGGATGCGACTTTTACCTTTGTGGCGCTTATCATCATCTCGCTTATCTTAGATAAAGCCGGATTTTTTGGCTGGGCAGCACTGCATGTGGCTAGGCTTGGCAATGGGCAAGGACGTTTGCTATTTCCCATGATTGTGATTTTAGGCGCGTTTATCTCGGCGTTTTTTGCCAATGATGGGGCAGCATTGCTACTGACACCGATTGTCATCGCTATCTTACTACGTCTCAAATTCTCACCACCATCCGCTTTGGCATTTATCATTGCGACTGGCTTCATTGCTGATACCGCAAGTCTGCCGTTAGTCACTTCTAATCTGGTCAATATTGTTAGTGCCAATTATTTTGACATTGGATTTGGTCGTTATGCAGCAGTGATGATACCGGTCAATATTGTTTCTGTATTGGCGACGCTCGCCGTATTATGGGTGGTCTATGCGCGGCACATTCCAAAACACTACTCCATTGCTGATTTGAGTGCACCCGAGTCTGCGATTGAAGATCCGCTGGTCTTTAAGGCGGCCTTTCCACTGCTCGCGTTGCTACTTATTGCCTACTTTACGACTGAGTCATTGGGCGTTGCTATCTCCTTGGTGACAGGAGTGGCGGCGTTACTGTTAATGGCTATCGCAGGTCGCTGGTGGCAAGGGGGTCGTGATGCCGTTGTTTCTGTATCTGATATCCTGCGTCAAGCGCCTTGGCAAATTGTACTGTTTTCAATTGGTATGTACTTGGTGGTTTATGGTTTGGGCAATGCAGGATTGACTGCCTATGGTGCTCAAGTATTGAATTGGTTGGGGCAGCAGGGTACGGTCATCGCAACAGTAGGAACTGGATTCCTCTCTGCTATTGTAGCCTCTGTCATGAATAATATGCCGTCTACTTTGGTAGGTGCACTGGCTATCGATAGTGCGCAAGTACCTGCTGCTACTCGTGAGCTTATGATTTATGCCAACGTGATTGGTAATGATTTGGGGCCAAAATTCACACCTATCGGTAGTTTGGCGACTTTATTGTGGCTCCATGTATTGGCAGAAAAAGACTATAAAATCAGTTGGGGGCAGTATATGAAGATTGGACTGCTCATTACCCCGCCCGTACTATTGGTCACGCTACTGGCTTTGGTTGTTTGGTTGCCTTATCTGTCTTCATTTTAAAATTTGAATCAATGTCAGCGTAATAGCCACGCTAATCGCAAGACATTCATTAAACTCATCGGGTATAATGGCGGCGCATTTTACCTTTTTATCATTTACTTTTTTTAAAGCGATACGTTTATTTTGCCAAGGATTTATGATGAGTGATCAGCAAGCACAAAAGCAAGCCGCAGCCAAAGCGGCTCTAAGTTATATCGAAGATGACATGATACTTGGAGTAGGCACAGGCAGTACGGTCAACTGTTTGATTGAATTATTGCCAACTGTAAAGCTTGCTGGCGCGGTGGCTAGCTCACAGGTCACTGAAGACAAACTTCGTGCCCTTGGTATTGAAATAGTTGATTTGAACTTTGCTGGTACGCTTGATATTTATATCGATGGGGCAGATGAGGTCAATGAGCATTTGCAATTGATAAAAGGCGGCGGCGGCGCGCTCACTCGTGAAAAAATCGTAGCAGCGGCTTCTAACAAATTTATATGTATGGTTGATGAGAGCAAAAGCGTCGAGATACTTGGACGTGAGTTCCCTGTTCCTATTGAGGTGCTGCCGCAAGCACGTTCTTATGTCGCACGGCAATTAGCCCGTATGGGCGGTGAGCCAGTTTACCGCGAAGATTTTGTGACTGATTATGGTAATGTTATCTTAGATACTTATGATTTGGATGTGAGTAATCCAATAGAGCTTGAAAAAGAGCTGAATAATATTGTGGGTGTCGTGTGTAATGGTATATTTGCAGCTAATCAAGCTGATGTGTTGTTAAAAGCCGGTAGTAATGGTGTGACGACACTTATTCGTTAAAAAATGCTTACTCGTTAAAAATCGGTTAAGCAATGGCTTGTTATTAATCAGAAACTAAAAAGGCAGACCATACTAAATGTGGTCTGCCTTTTTCGTACTTACTCTTCCATAAATAGGTTATGGCTATATTGTTTAAAGTTTGATTTTGTCTTGTAATAAGAATTCCATCAAGGCTTTTTGCGCATGTAAGCGATTTTCAGCTTCATCCCATACCACTGAGCGTGGATCGTCAAGCATATCATGAGAGATCTCCTCACCACGATGCGCGGGCAGACAGTGCATAAATACCACTTCAGGATCGGCTTTGTCCAATAGCGATGGCGTTACTTGATAAGCGGCAAAACGGCGCGCACGAGTGTTTTGTTCAGACTCTTGTCCCATACTTGCCCATACATCGGTGACAATTAAGTTTGAATCTTTCGCGGCTTCTTGTACGTTTTCGACAATACTGACGCAATGCGAGAAGCGTTTCATCAGCTCAGGGTCAGGCTCAAACCCATAAGGCGCAGCGACGCGTAGCTCAAAGCCAAACTGATGGGCTGCTTGCATATAGGATGCACACATATTATTGCCATCACCAACCCAAGTGACGATTTTATTTTCGATACTACCGCGGTGCTCATAATAGGTTTGCATATCAGCCAGTAGCTGGCAAGGATGAAATTCGTCAGTTAAAGCATTGATAATAGGCACACTTGAGTATTCAGCAAAGGTCTCAACTTTTTCGTGACCAAAGGTACGAATCATGATGATATCGACCATGCTCGATATGACACGAGCGGAGTCTTCTAGCGGCTCACCACGCCCAAGCTGGGTATCATTTGGCGACAAAAAGATAGCACTACCACCAAACTGACCCATACCCGTCTCAAATGAGATGCGCGTACGGGTTGAGGATTTTTCAAATATCATGCCAAGCGTACGACCAACAAACGGCTGATATATCTCGCCTGCGTGTTGCATCTTGCGCAATTCGCTGGCGCGTTTTATAAGGTTTTCTAATTCTTGTTTGGTTAAATCAGATAAGGTCAAAAAATGGCGCAAACTCATAGTAATCCTAGCAGTCGATCGCAGTCAGTGAAACGTCATCAGTCTTTAATAGCATCGCGTCAGTGCGTATGCTGGGGTGACAACAAACTTTTAGTATAGCGCAATTAGGCTTAATGTAAATGTCCAATTTGCCGTGATTTATAAGTCTGGCAAACAGCCATTACATGAATAGTGATAAGGTCAGCATAATTATACTTGTATGCGATTTGGGCGAATGCTTAGGCGGCATAGTAGCTCATAGCTAATCGTACCAGCATGCGCGGCGACTTCATCGACGTGCGGGGCATCGCCCCACAGTATTACTTTGCTGTCTAACGCAACGTCTTCTGGTGCGGTACTGACATCAATGACAATCATATCCATTGCCACGCGTCCAATGACTGCGCACCGGTAGCTTTGATCGTTGGTAGTATCTATAACAGTGACATAGGCTTCATCGCTGATGACACGAGGGTAACCATCGCCGTAGCCGACACTCACCAGCGCTGTTCTAGTGTCTTTCTGCGCTGTCCAACGACTGCCATAACCAATAGCATTGTCTGCCTGAACTGTTTGCAGAGCGATAATTTGTGCGCTGAAATCCATCGCTGGCTGTAAGTCTAACTCATGCGCGCTTTTATCAATGACAGGGGCGCTACCATATAAAATAATGCCGGGACGTACCCAATCATAATGATGCTCTGGAAAATTAACGATACCAGCTGAATTGCATAATGAGCCTTTGATATCGTTGCTAACAGTCTCTTGCAAAGTGCTTAATACATCTGAAAAACGCTGTATCTGCATCGCATTTAATGGATGAGTGCTGTCATCGGCATTAGCAAAATGCGTGGCTAGTATCAGCTGATATCCCGCTTCATGCAGGCGCTTAGCCGCTGCCATAATATCTTCAGCGTTGAAGCCTAGACGGTTCATACCAGTATTATATTTAAGCCAAACCACTCTGGTCGCACTATTGGCTGGTGGGATATTGTCGAGTGCCCACTGCAATTGCGGCACATGGTGAATCACGCAGCTAATATCATGCTCAATGGCTTGCTGCCACTCATCAGCGGTAAATGCCCCTTCAATCAAACCAATCGTTTTGTCCCAGCCTAACTGCCGAGCTTCTAGCGCCTCAGTCAAGGTTGCAACACCAACACCGTCTGCTTGTTGCAATGCAGGCAATACCGCTGCCACACCATGTCCGTAAGCGTTGGACTTGACCATGGCTAGGACTTTAGAGTTTGCTGCCATTTTCTTAACTTGGTTTAAGTTGTGAGTAATGGCTTGTGGTTTGATTGTGATAGTACGCATAATTGGCTTCTTTATAAGTAGAATTATGAAATTATAAAGCCAGTACTGCATCAATTGGGCTGATGCAGCACTGGCTATTTTATTAAAAACTATTTGTTCGCTTATGATTAAGCTTCAGTCTTTATCAGGATGATTTTTATTAGGCTTAAGTTTTATAAGATTAATCATTCGTCGTTTTCGAAACTGACGTTTTGATAGTATTCTGGCGTTAGGTTAATAAAGCGGGTAAATTGCCCTTCAAAGCCCAAACGTATGGTGCCGATAGGGCCGTTACGCTGCTTACCAATAATGATTTCAGCCACGCCTTTGTGGTCTGTATTCTCATTATAAACCTCATCACGATAGATGAACATAATCAAATCGGCATCCTGCTCAATCGCACCCGATTCACGCAAATCTGACATGATAGGGCGCTTGTTAGGGCGGTTTTCTAGACTACGGTTAAGCTGCGACAAAGCGATAACAGGGCATTCAAGCTCACGTGCTAGCGCCTTGAGACTCCGTGAAATCTCAGAGATTTCCCCAACACGGTTGCCATCTAGGTTTGGCACTTTCATCAACTGGAGATAATCGACGACGATAGCGCCAAGCTTGCCATCATGATTTTTGGCGATACGGCGGCAGCGTGAACGCATCTCAGACGGTGGCAAAGCAGTACTATCATCAATATAGAGATGTTTAGATTGCAAGTGTTGAATGGCGTTCATCATTTTTGCCCATTCATCTTCATTCATTTGCCCAGAACGCAGATGCGTCTGATTAATCGCGCCCCATGAGGACAGCAAACGCATGACGATAGACTCAGCAGGCATCTCCATCGAAAACACCACAACAGGCAGATCTTCGTTAAATAAAATCCCTTCTGCCAAGTTCATGGCAAAGGTGGTTTTACCCATAGAAGGACGGGCAGCCACGATGATTAAGTCACCTGCCTGCAAGCCTTGGGTTTTATTATTCAACTCAGCAAACGGCGTCTGTAAACCAATCATGCCATCGGGATTGGATTTTAGCTCTTGAATCTTATCAATAACGTTGGTCAAAACAGCAGTAATGCCCACAGGTCCACGCTGTTCAGCGCGTTTGTTATGCTGCTCATTGATGCTAAATATCTTACCCTCAACACTGTCTAAAATATCACTGACGCTCTGGTCTTTAGGATTATAGGCGAGCGTGAGCATCTCATTGCCAGTCGTAATCAGTTGGCGTAGAGTAGATAGTTCACGGACGCGCTGAGCATAGGCGGTCAGGTTAAACAAGGTCGCAGGGCTTTGGCTCAAAATATCTGCCAAGTAGCTATCGCCGCCTGCACTTTTAAGGAGTTTTTGTGCTTCTAGCCAGTCGTGTACCATGACCGTATCATAGGGTTCGTTGACTGCCGCTAAATGAGCAATAGCATCAAAAATGTACTGATGTCGCCCTGCATAAAAATCATCTTTGGTAACGATATCAGCAATCTTGTCGTACGCCTCTTCGATACTCATTAAGGACGCGAGCAATGCCTTTTCAATGTCGATATTGTGCGGCGGTGTCTGATTGAGTAAGTCGTCGGTTTTTTCGTTGTCTGCCATGATTGCCTAATGTGTCAAAAGTCGATATAAAAGAGGGTATAAATGGGTATGTGATATCAGGGTTTCATTGGGTGCTGATACAGCAAATAAAACGCCACGTGCCACTATAATTGAAGTACCAAAACCTGAGCTCGGTGTTGACTGGTAAATGCTATAATGAAAAGCGAAAGTTTAACACATAATAGGCTTTTTTCGGCACCGATAGACAACTATCTATTCTAGATGACGGTTGTAATAAGTAAAAAATCATCTATACAATATAAGTGTCAGTACTTATTTTTCCCATAAAAAATACAATAAAATTCACGACTCAATATAAATATAAAGGCGTAGTTACGATGCAAGATATACAAAAAAAATTGCCATTATTAATCACAACTGGTGAGCCTGCTGGTATTGGAATGGATATCGTGCTGCTATTAGCGGCTGAGGGTAAATTGCAAGATTTTGAACGCCCAATTTGGGTCACTGCCGATAACACTGCTATGACAAAGCGCGCAGATGAGTTGGTTGCAGCTGATGTATTGAAAAACCCTCCCATCTGGCAAACTATTGATATCGATGCCGATGACTTTAATTTTAACGTTGTAGAGCAGATGTTGCAGCCAGATACTGACGTGGATAGTTCTTTTATTCTGCTTAATATATCTTGTGCTGAGCTAGTTGTCTGCGGAAAAATTAACACGCGCAATTCGGCAATGGTCGTTAAGCAGTTAGACATTGCCCATCAGTTGGCAACCAACAAAATAGTGGCCGCTATCGTCACTGGACCATTGCAAAAGTCCGCATTGATAGAAGCTGATATTAAGCTATTAGATGGCACGATGTTTAGTGGTCATACAGAGTTTTTTATGCAGCAAAGTGGCTGTGATAAAGTGGTTATGATGCTCGCCAATCAAGCCATGAAAGTGGCGCTTGTCACCACTCATTTACCACTAAAAGATATCCCTGCTGCAATCACGTCTGACAATGTACGCCAAACGGTACAAATTGTCGTCGATGAGATGAAAGCAAAATTTGGCTTAACCCAGCCGCGTATATTGGTCTGCGGTCTCAATCCGCATGCAGGTGAAGGCGGACATCTGGGTATGGAGGAGATTGAGATTATCAATCCAGTGTTGCAAGAGTTCATCGATGTAGGCGTCGATATATCAGAGGCGATGCCAGCGGATACGTTATTTACATCCAGACATCTAGTCAACTGTGATGCGGTGATTGCGATGTATCATGACCAAGGGTTGCCGGTGCTGAAATCACATGGTTTTGGTGATACGGTCAATCTTACCTTAGGACTGCCGTATATCCGTACCTCGGTTGATCATGGGACTGCGCTTGATTTAGCTGGACGCGGCGGCGCAAGTGCGACTAGCTTATACCAAGCACTACTGATGGCTAATGAGATGGCGGATAAATCGCTTATTAATAGACCGCTTGCATAAGTCGGTGTCTTAGCGACATTTATCACGCAGTATTGGCTAACTTTGGTGTGAATGATGGCTATTTATGAGTCATTAAACACGGTCTAATATAAGTGGTTCCACCATAGCAGTCTGTTATAAGTGGTCTATTAATAGGTTTAGAGGGCTGAAATAGCTGGTTCCCTTGGGGTATACTTTTTAAATAACTACCGCAGTGAACTATTTTAAATAGTCATCTTTTGGTAGGCCTTTCCAGTAATCATAAAGAGCACTGATTTGTGAAGAGCATAATAGCTCCATAGCTGACTTTAATTGGTCTTTACTCCATAGCCACCACTGCATCTCTAACAACTGCGCTATTTCAATTTCTGTAAAACGATAGCGGATATGTTTAGCTGGGTTCGAACCTACAATTGAATACGGCTCGACATCTTTAGTAACGACAGCACGACTAGCAATAACAGCCCCATCACCAACAGTAACTCCACTCATAATCATGGCTTCTGTACCAATCCAAACATCATTACCAATAACGGTATCTCCTGAACGCTCAAACCCATCCTTCGCTCCGAAAAACTGATCTTCGCTTTGATAAAAGAATGGAAAAGTGCTTATCCAAGAATTTTTGTGACCTTGATTTCCTGCCATCATAAATACTGCACCTGAACCTATGGAGCAATAACGCCCAATAATTAATTTGTCTACGTCCGTTCGATCTGGTGCTAAGTATCGGGCACAATCATCAAAACTATGTCCATGATAGTATCCTGAATAGTAGCTGTGCTCACCCACGATAATATTAGGATTAGTGACTTGTTCTTTAAGGGCTTTGCCTTTAAAGGGACTTTCAAAGTAATTACTCATTCTATCAACACCTTTTTAATGCTTTCACTTCAGTCACCCGCCTAACTCTGACAAACTTGTATCCGCTCATAAATATTGCATAAGTTCGATAGGTGCGCCATTTACTTCGATAAAAGCCACTATTAGCCCCTCACTTGGTGAATTAGGCTTAATAATTACTTTTTTACCTTCTAATTCTTTATTTAGGTCATCTACTACAAACGCTACATGAGGTATGGTTTTCACCAAATCAGGATAAGGCGATCCCTGCCAGTAGCGTTGCCATTGAATGCCATAAGGATTGTTTTCGTGGTCTGAAACAGTCATTTTTAGGTGAGGCAAATCAATTTCACCTTCAAAATTATCTTGCGTTGGAATACCAATGTGATTAAATTTCATTACTAAACCGTCATTAAGTTTGTGAGTTGATTTAACTGATTTTTATAGCACGAGCAACTGCTACTCGTTTGATATTTTGCTTATTAGCTGGTAATTTTATGAACCAATAAAGTAAGTTTGTCGTTACCATTATCAACAGTCGCTTCCTTATCATAGACGACGGTCGTTTCATGTTCCGTAACATCATTGCCAACTTTAACAGCGGTAACGACTTTAGCCGTATCCTCATTAGATGGCCTTACTGTCAGGTTATACTCAAAATCAGTGTCAATAGCGATTGATGCCATCTCCTCAGCATTTACTAGCATCACAGGTGACGCAATTAACTCACCACCTTTAAATACAGAAGTAGAAACCTTATAAGCATCAGCAGCAAAGCCTGAGCCTGACGCCAACACAGCAGCTAATAACAAACCTATTTTTACTTGCATCTTAATTTCCTTGTTTATAATCATTTTAACTATTCGACTCTATTTGTAGCCAAATAAAAGCTGGCTATATTTCATGCATTCTATGACAGAAGCGCTATACATTGAAAGTGACCTATTAACTCTTTAGGGCATTTAAAAATCTCAATATCTGTACACCAGAAAGTACACTATCGCTATTTCAGTAGGTCAATACATTGAATTACATAGTGTACAGCTAAGCATTCAAGTCCTCACTAGGGGACCATATATATAACCAATATTATAGTAAGCATTTTAAAAAAATCACTATGTCGATTGCGCTAAGGTATGAGCAGTTTACCGATAAAATGTCTCAAAAATACAGCAAATTTATGAGCTGTGGTATAATTCGTATTACAAAACGAGCCAATAAAAGCGCCTATAAAACCAGTATATTGCTGCCATAGCGCTATAGCCCATTTATCTTTTACTCATTAAGACTTTTTTATGTCCAAAATTTCGTTTGATGCTCAGTCTATTACCAACAGCCTACGCGCTGCCAAACACCAACCGCGTAAGCGCTTTGGTCAAAACTTCTTACATGATCGCAGTGTCATCCGTGAGATTGTTGAGAGCATTCGCTTAGAGCGCGATGACAATTTGATTGAGATTGGGCCAGGGATGGGCGCACTGACTGAGCCATTATTGGTAGAAGTGGATGCGATGACTGTGGTCGAGCTGGATCGTGATTTGGCAGATAGCCTGCGTATTCGTATCGGTGCCAACAGCCATCCAAACTTTACGATCATCAAAGACAATGCCATGCATGTCGACTATCGCGAGCTGTATAGCGATGAGCGTGGCAAGCTCCGTGTGGTTGGTAATCTGCCGTATAATATTTCTACGCCTATCTTATTTCATTTGCTCAGTTATGCCGATGTGATTCAAGACATGCACTTTATGCTGCAAAAAGAAGTGGTCGAGCGTATTACGGCGGATGTCGGTAGCAAAACTTATGGTCGCCTGTCGGTCATTATGCAGTATCACTGCCATACCGATTATCTACTGACCGTACCACGTGGTGCTTTTAATCCTCCACCAAAAGTAACCAGTGCGGTTTTTCGTTTGACGCCACATATTACTAAGCCAGTCGTCGCAGAGGATGAAGAGTATTTCGCGCTTGTGGTACGTGAAACCTTTAACCATCGTCGTAAGACGCTACGTGCCATCTTTAAAAAATCAACGTTGCTACCGACATTGAGCGAAGAAGATTTTGCAGCGTGTAGCATCGACCCACAAGCACGTCCTGAAGTCTTAAGTGTGAAGGATTTTGTGAATTTGAGCAATCAAGCGCGTAAAGTAGAGGTTTGAATCGAGTTACTGCTGATTCGTCGTCAAAGACATTTATATGGAAATGACGATATAAGATTTTCACATAAAACTATCACGTAAAAATACTGAGGATTTATGAGCTTTCGCCATCAGTATGTCATCGGTGACCTGCAAGGTTGCTATGCGGCGTACCTTCATTTACTTGAAATATTGGATTTTGATCCTGCACAAGACAAGCTATGGTTTGCAGGGGACTTGGTGGCACGTGGTGAAGACTCGTTAAATACCTTGCGTCATGTCAAAGCACTTTGCGAGCAAGGGGCAGCCGCGACAGTACTCGGCAATCATGATATCAATTTGATCGCTGTCTGGCGCGGTGCGGCAAAGATTAAAAAAAAGGATCAGACAGCGCCTATTTTTGCTACCGATGATTGCGATGAACTGCTTGAATGGTTACGTCATCAGCCAGTATTGGCTTTTCCTGATGAGCAGACGGTCTTGGTTCATGCTGGCATTCCACCGCATTGGACGGTTGAGGCGGCCGCAAATTACGCGCAGCAGTTAGAGTCACAACTGCAAAGTAGTTTAAAACAGCTGGATCGTGTATTGCCGAATTTATATAGTAAGACTGCTGATGACTGGCATCCAGATATTAGCGGCTTTACCAAAATGCGTGCAATTGCCAATTATTTCACTCGTATGCGGCTGTGCAAACAAGACGGCACGTTAGAATTTAGCTTTTCAGCAGGGTTAGAAGCATGTATGCCAGAGGGGTTTTTGCCTTGGTTTGAATGGCAAGTGCCGCGGACTCGCAAGATACTATTTGGGCATTGGGCAGCGCTGAAAGGTGAGGTAGACTTACCGTATGCGCGCGCACTTGACGGCGGCTGTGTTTGGGGTAATGATCTATTGGCTTATCGCTTGAGTGATGGAAAAATTATCAGGTCAAGTGCGCACTGCTTACAGCCAGAAACATAATATTAAGGCATGGACTCATTTCTATCTCCGTTTTAAAATGAGGTCATGCCGCAACTATTTGGCTTATCCAAACGATTTATTAAACCACCAAAACCTTCCCATTAGCTGGGTAGGTTTGGTGGTTTTTTGGGTTTAGGTAGTGAGGTTTTAGCATCGCCCGCAGCCTTGTTTTCAGGGTTGCTGTTATCGCTTTCAGGATGGGCAATCGCCTCATTACCCTCAGTAAAGGCGTTATGCGCTTTATCATACTGAATATCACTACTATAAGGGACGCTATTGAGCTCCTCATCTATCAGCCCATCATCGAGTTCAATGGTTTTTTTGGTACTGATATGATTGGTGGTGCTGTGTGTTTCCCGACTTTTTAGCACAGCGTCAGTGTCAGCATTTGAGATGTTATTATCGTAATCTATGTCTGTGATAGCCTGTTCATTTTGCATGCTTTTTTGCTTGGATTTAGGTAGGATTTTTACATCAGACAAACGGCGCACGACATAATTATTGGGAATAGTTTCTCCCCCTTTATGAGTGCTGGTATCGTCAAAGATCATGTGTCCTTGACTGTCGATACGAGCATACTTCATTGGCTTATCACGTGGCCAGAAAAAGTCTGAAGGATGGGTAAGCATATGGCTGAAAAGCTGCTTGGTTAAACGACTCCACTCCATGAATTTGACTTCTTTAGAGCGCAGTGCCACAAATAAGGCGAGCGAAAAGCTGACCATGAGGTTCACCATGCCGATAAGGGCAACGCCTAAAATAGAAATAAACACAATCTGCCAATCCCACTGGTTGGCAGATATATTAAACAGTCCATGCGCCAAATTCGCCGAGGCAAACGCAATGTGGCGAATATCAATCGGTAAGCCAAATAAATAGCCAATTGTTGCAGTACTACCTAAGAACACCCCGAACAAGAAATTGCCCATAATGGCGCCAAGGTTGGCTTCTATAAAGCCGCCCAAACGCTGTAACCAAGCTTTTGGTAGTAGGTATTGAAGTAGTTTGTGGCGCTGAATACGGGCACCGATTTGGTTATAGACCGCCAAGTTATCGTAGTAACCAGCAATAAGACCCGATAAAAATAAATAGACGCCAGCAATGGCCGCGTGGGGCAATGCCAGTGAGTGAAAGGGGTCAAGATCATGCAGTAAGTGTGCAGCCTTATCGGTATTGATCATCGGCGCACCAGTATATTGTAGCCATGCAAAAGAGATAATCAGAGCGACTGGTATCGCTAGCATAATATTACCCATAATCGCCACAAACTGGGTACGTAAAATATCGACCACCAATTCTGATAGTTTATTTAACTGATGTGACTTTTTGCCAGAACCGTCCGATATAGTAGAGGCAATTGCCGCCGCCGTCATAGCAGGCTGTTTGGTAGCAACCGTACCATGAACGATATGGATAAAAACAAAACCCAATCCATAAATCATACTATTTACAAAGGCGCGTCCCATCGGTGCGAGGGCTAGGTTATAGGCTAATATCTTAAGCGTTGCCATAAAAGCAATAATAAAACCACCGATAGAGGCTTTCTTGAACATTTTTTGGTAGCCCGATTTATCGGTACTAATATAATGTTCACCCACACGGCTGGCATTTTCAGTGACTTTGCGCGACAGCAGCTTAGTATTATTATCAATTAAGTATCCAATACTATAACGGCGGCTCGCAGTGGTAATCAGCGCTTGAATCAACTCAATGAGCGCCTGATCACGCTTATCATAATTATCTGCTACCAGTTCAGTTAAGATGCGCATACGCTGCAAGCTTTGGTCTAAACGCAGCATCATGTTGGTCAGGCGAATAGAGATTCCCGTTTTATAAATGCGCTTGCGTATGGTGGCAACGATATCTTCGCATTGTTCAATCATGACCAGTAACGGCGCAGGATCTACCGCTTTTTCGGGCGTAATATCCGTTAAAGTATCAAGCTCATGCGCTTCTCTGTACTGATTGACGTATAAGACCGCCTCTTGATTTTGTGCCACAAATGACGCTGAATAATTCAGCATTTGCGGATAAAATTCCATCAAATCTGGATGCAAGCCAATACCGCTGATACGGTATGACAAAATGATAATCGCGTTCAAAATACTGTTTTTTGCTGTCGCAACTAAGTTTAAATGCTGCTCATCGACTTTGAGTAGCTCAACCAGTTCATCCCATTTGTCTTTTTTAATATTGGCAAGCCAGCGCTCGTCAGAGCGTTTGTCAAATAAATAACCGACCAATTCTACGACAGAATCTTCTTGTGGCAGTAGCGGTAAAAAACGGTGTCCGATAAGGCGACGTAGACTATTAAAAAAGCCCTGATCCGACATGATGCCGGTATCGGTATATAAAGCAATTTGGCGATATTCAATAATCAGTTTTAAAACGAAACTTGACAGTCCATCTGCATATTCTGGATGTTGACGTAAAATATCAATCAGCTCTTGAATATTTTGATTGGCTAACGTGGGCTCTTTATCACTCACTCGTAGCTCATCGATTAAGCGCTTAAGTACCGCAGGATCGGGCACATCACTTAAGGCTGTAATCTGTTGTAAAATGTGTTTTATTTCTGACACATTGCATCCCTTGTGGTGGTTATTTCAGTCATTGTTATTATTTAATATGAGCAAAGATATAGGTGTTTTGAATGATTATATTGGTTATCAATGTCGCGATATCTACCACTATTGATTGTTAGGTTTCTAATTTACAGCTCACTAATTTGGAAATTATTGGTTCAGAGCTTATTGGTTTCGGCATTAAAGATATTTGTACCAATCTTAATGTTGTGACTTTGCGTTATTTTAATCGTAACAATGCCTGAGCGG
The DNA here is from genome assembly GCF_049896785.1 of Psychrobacter sp. TWP2-1-2. NCBI lineage: Bacteria > Pseudomonadati > Pseudomonadota > Gammaproteobacteria > Moraxellales > Moraxellaceae > Psychrobacter > Psychrobacter sp. TWP2-1-2. The sequence continues at coordinate 94,624 of NZ_JAFCVA010000001.1, forward strand.
TTAATTATTTTGTTAGCAGTTATTTTGTGGCGCTCATTATATCGATTGTGGAAACCATCGCTGTGATGATATTTTTGGCAAAAAAAGGGACAGTAGCGTGACTGTCCCTTTATCGTAGTGCGGTATGGTCTACTTTATTATAAAAGTAAGCAATTAGCTAGCAGGTACATCAAAGTAGCTAAGATCAAAGTTCATCATTGGATCACTACCAGCCTGAACCATTTGCGCATGAGCATCGATGCGTGGCAAAATACGCCCGACGAAATAATCGGCAAGCTTGGCTTTATTGGTATAAAAATCACCTTCTTTACCGTTAGCGGCTTCGACCATTAGTGCAAACATGTACGAGTAGGCAAGGTAACCAAAGGCATGCATGTAGTCAACGGCACAGCCATTGACTTCGTTTTTACGCTCGCCAATATTATTTAGCACAGTGTTGGTCAATGCTTCAATCGTGTCAGCAGCATCTAGCGTTGCTTGCTTGATACCATGATCTGCTTGCATGTTATTGACGAAATCACGAATTTCACCTAAGAAATGGGTAACGTATTTGCCGTTATTTTTCGCCACTTTACGACCCAGTAAGTCAAGTGCTTGAATACCGTTGGTGCCTTCATAAATCTGGGCAATACGGGTATCACGAACGATTTGCTCCATACCCCATTCGCGGATATAGCCGTGACCGCCAAATACTTGCTGGCAATCAATGGTCGCTTCTAATGCTTTGTCGGTCAAGAAAGCTTTGGCAACTGGCGTTAGTAGCGCAACGCGTGCTGCTGCTGCTTGAGCGGCTTCAGGGTCGGTGCTAAATTTCTCTTCATCAAGATTTTTAGCCACGTACATCGCAAAGCAACGTGAGGCTTCGGTATTGGCTTTGGCATTTAATAGCATACGGCGCACATCGGCATGATGAATGATGGCATCCGCTGGTTTTTCTGGACTTTGCAGTTGGGTATCGCTACGACCTTGACCACGGTCATTGGCATATAGCGCTGCGTTTTGGTAAGCAAGCTCAGAACCACCAAGGCCTTGCAGACCCATGGTGACACGCTCATAGTTCATCATAATAAACATTGATGATAAACCCGTGTTTTCGGCACCAACCATCCAGCCTTTAGCGCTGTCAAAGTTCATGACACAAGTGGCTGAGGCTTTGATACCCATTTTATGCTCGATAGAGCCGACTGCTAGTGTGTTACGCTCGCCTAAGCTGCCATCTGCATTGACCAAAAATTTTGGCACAACAAATAACGAAATACCTTTTGAGCCTTCTGGCGCGTTAGGGGTTTTTGCCAATACCAAATGAATGATATTTTCGGTTAAGTCATGCTCGCCGCCAGTGATAAAGATTTTGGTACCTGAGATATCATAGCTACCGTCATCATTAGGGATAGCTTTGGTTTTGATGATACCTAAGTCAGTACCAGCATGTGGCTCTGTCAAGCACATGGTGCCCGCCCACTCGCCGTTGTACATTTTTTCTAGGTAGGTTTGCTTTTGTTCTTCAGAAGCCGCTGCGTTTAGGCACAGTGTTGCGCCAACGGTTAGGTTAGGGTAGAGGGCAAACGATTGGTTGGCAGTGAATACCATCTCTTCAGTCAGCATGGTCACCATTTTTGGGAAACCTTGACCACCGTATTCAGCGTTACCGCTTAAGCCAACCCAGCCTGATTCAGCATACTGTTTATACGCTTCTTTAAATCCAGTAGGAGTCGTGACGACGCCATTACCTTCAAAGGTTGCGCCTTCTTCATCGCCGCTGCGGTTGATTGGCAAAAGAATGTTCTTTGACAGTTTTGCCATTTCTTCCAAAATCATATCGACTGTTTCCATATCGACATGAGCTAAGTTTTCGTTGTTTTGCCAAAATTTAGGCGCGTTAAATACATCATTTAAGATAAAGCGCATGTCATTCAGAGGGGCATTATAAACAGCCATAAACATTCCTTTGGTTCAAATAAATAAAATTAAAGTTGTTAAAGATATCAATTGTTCTTTTGGTCTAACCTTAGCGGTTAATAATCAAAGTTTAGCAAATAAGCTTGCGCACGGGTGTGTTTCTTCGTGAATTGTGCGTACACCAAAAGTATTGATAAAGGATAGCCTTTATAAAAATAAGGATAGCCTTTATAAAAGGTTAGATTTTTGAAAGTGTTGACTCTACTCGTTATTAATTTTAATAGCGCTAAGAAAATCGGCAACACACCTGAGTATGTTGCCGATAAAAATACAGTATTAGCAGTATTTAACGTCTAATTAAAAAGCGAACTGATCAACGTCCATGCTCATGTATGGTTCAACACCAGTGCTGATACGCTGTACGTGAGTGGTGGTACGTGGCAATAGCTTAGCAAAGTAGAACTGCGCGGTTTTTACTTTCGCGTCGTAGAAGGCTTGTTCGCTAGTACCGTTAGCAAGTTCAGTTTGTGCCACTAATGCCATGCGTGCCCATAAGTAGGCTAGCGTCACATAACCGCTGAAATACATGTAATCAACCGCAGCGCCGCCAACCGCATCTGGGTTTTCAGTGGCTTGCATGCCGATGCGTGCAGTCAAATCACCCCATTCTTTAAGATGCTTGGCAAGTGGGCGAATAAACTGACCCATCTCATCGTTTTCTTTATTTTCTTCACAGAATGTTTGGATGATTTTAACGAAGTTTGCAAGCAGTTTGCCTTGTGAGCCCAATACTTTACGACCTAATAAATCAAGCGCTTGGATTTCAGTGGTACCTTCGTAAAGACACGCAATGCGCGTATCACGCACGTTTTGCTCCATGCCCCATTCGCTGATAAAGCCATGACCACCATAAACCTGTACGCCATGGTTAGCCGCTTCTAGACCAGTTTCAGTCAAGAACGCTTTAGCGATCGGTGTCAATAGTGACAGCATTTGATCAGCAAATTTAAGCGCATCGCCTTCGCCTTTTGCAACAGTATCGGCAAAATGTGAGAGGTAATAGACTAAAGCACGACCACCTTCAGCAAAGGCTTTTTCAGTCAACAGCATGTTACGAACCGCTGGATGAACGATGATAGGATCAGCTGCTTTTTCAGGGGCTTTAACACCAGATAATGAACGCATTGCTAGACGATCTTTGGCATAAGTCAATGAGCCTTGGAACGCATATTCTGCTGCTGTTAAACCTTGAACGGCAGTACCAATACGCGCCACGTTCATAAAGGTAAACATGCACTGTAGACCACGGTTTTCTGGGCCAATCAGATAACCCGTTGCGCCATCAAAGTTCATCACGCAAGTGGCTGAGGCTTTGATACCCATTTTGTGTTCGATAGAGCCACAAACGACGTTATTGTTTTCACCTAGGCTACCATCTTCGTTGACCGTTACCTTAGGAACGATAAACAGTGAGATGCCTTTTGTGCCAGCAGGCGCGCCTGGTAGACGAGCCAATACAATGTGAATGATATTGTCCGTTAAGTCATGCTCACCCGCTGAAATGAAGATTTTTTGACCAGTGATGCTATAGCTGCCATCTTCTTTAGGCTCGGCTTTGGTGCGGATAATACCCAGATCAGAACCTGCATGTGCTTCAGTCAAGCACATGGTACCTGACCATTCACCGCTGATCATTTTTTCTAAATATATGTCTTTTTGCTCATCCGTACCGTGATGCTCGATGGTTTGAATGGCACCATGCGATAAACCAGGGTACATAGAGAATGACCAGTTAGCCGTACCAACCATTTCATTAATGACTGTCGATAATGAGAACGGCATGTTTTGACCGCCGAAGTCTTCTTCAGCAGACAACGCTGGGAAGCCAAGCTCACAATACGCTTTGTATGCTTCTTTAAAGCCTTTTGGCGTGGTCACTTGACCATTATCAAATTTACAGCCTTCAGCGTCACCACTTTGATTCAATGGTGATAGCTCATTTTCAGCAAAGCTTGCCGCCATTTCAAACAGGCTGTCCATTAGCTCGCGATCCGCTTCTTGGAATGCTGGCAGGGTTTTATAATGGCTTTCGCTGTCGAGTAACTCATGCATCACGAATTGAATGTCACGTAAGGGCGCTTTGTATTGCATAACTTCCTGTCCTTTTGAGAATATAACCAATCATCATCAAGGGTAGGCACATGACTGCACTGTTATTTAGTGCACAAGTCCAGCCCATATTAATCTAACGAGCCCAAATAAATGCTAGGCAATAATGCAGATTGACGATGTTGTCGGCTATATAAAATAGTATTGAAAAGAATGGCGATGGTCAGAGTAAGCTTGAAACTTAATAAGCTCTAACAAATTCACTATAAAAGATAGGCTTTCAGAGGGGATTATACAAGTTTGGTGACAGCACTGATAAGTCATGAACCTATCTTGCATCGGTTATACAATCGACGTTAGGCGTTAAGAGGAAACGCGAATAACCATATGAAAATACTAATGATACTGGATAAATAAACATTCGTTAAAGGGGGTTTATTTGGCGGCGTACTGCTGAATCAACATCTCAGTCGCAGCCTCTGCTGGCACTGGTTTGCCAAACCAATAGCCTTGACCCTGTTGACAGCCCATTTTTAGCAACGCATCGCGCTGTTGTTCGGTTTCGATACCTTCGGCGACTACCTGCATATCAAGTGCCATCGCCAAGTCTAAAATAGCTTTTACAATGGCATGTTGGGTACGATCGGTGTCGATGTTAGATATAAAACTTTTATCAATTTTAATAAAATCAAACGGATATTCTTGTAAGTAACTCAAAGAGGCATAACCGGTGCCAAAGTCATCCAACGCCAGACAAATTCCCAGCTCTTTGAGCAGAGTAAGCTGTTTTTTGACATTTGCATGTCGCTGAATTAAGGATGACTCGGTGACTTCAATATGTAGCTGATGCGCAGAAATAAGGTGTTGCACCAGTAAACTGCTCACCATCTCAGAAAACTCAGGGTGGCTAAATTCGGCGGCATCTGCATTGATACAGATATGTTGACAAAATCCTTGCTGTTGCCAAGTCGATAACTGCTTAGCAATTTGAACCGCCATATGCGAGAACAGCTCAAACGACAGTTTATGAGTGATAATGGCATTGATAAAATGTATCGGCTTTAGCAGTCCACGAGTCGGGTGTTGCCAACGTACTAGCGCTTCAAAACCAATAATGATGCCCGTAGCCAGCTCAAACTTTGGTTGATAATAAGGAACAAACTGATTTTCAGTGGTAGCGGCTCTAAGTTCCGCCTCTAACTGCAAGCTACCCGCAGTGGCTTCGTCAATGGCCGTATCATACCAGCAAATGTCATCACCGCCTTGCTGCTTGACATAATGCAGCGCTTTTTCAGCTTTGGTCAATAATCCTGTCACTTCATCGTCGTTAGTGGGAAAGTAACTGACCCCGACGGAAATATGACAATAAATCTTAGCGTCTGTCGCAGTGTTTTCATCTAAGGAGAAGGGGCGTTCACACATTTGCATTAAGCTGTCTAGCTGATGACGTACCATATTAGCGTCATTAAATTCGAATAATAACGCAAAATCATCGCCGCCAAAATGGGAAAAACACTGTAAATTATCGAGCTTGAGGTTCTTCAGGCGTGTGACAAAGTTTTTTACCAAAGTGTTGATGCCGTCAGGGCCAAGCAAGCTTGCTAGATTGCGATAACGGTCAATATTAAAGCGTACAATTACGACTTCCTGATAGCTGTCCAACAATAGGTCGCTGGTCTGACTCAAGAAAACCTTACGGTTTGGTAACCCAGTCAATTGATCATAATTGAGCAAATGCGCCACTTGCTTTTGATCTTTGACGACCGCGGACATATCACGCACCATACCGATATAGTAAGTTCTATGATTGACACAGATTTTGCGATAAGTCATGTGACAGTCAAGTATTTGTCCATAACGGTTCAGCATCGAAAAGTCGTTTTCATAAAAACCATTACAGTCTAGATGGTCAGTGATATCTGCTAAAACGGCCCTTTCTTCATCTGATAAAAATTCTACTGCATAAACACCAAGTGGTCTGCCAAGCAAAAATGACTCACTGTAGCCAATGATAATCTCATAACTGGCATTGATCGATAGATAACGTAAATGGGCATCCAAGATGAATATGGCATCATCAAGTTGCTCGCATAACTCGACCAGCAGTTGCTGCTTGTCTGCGATTGGAATAGGGGCGAAAGCAGTCATAGTTGGACTCATCATATCGAAATAGAGCAGCAGTTAGGATTACGCATAGGGTATTTACCCATAATAGCTCAAAGCATGCAGAGTCGCCAACGCCACCACGGGTGCAGTCTCGGTGCGTAAGATTCTTGAGCCAATTTGCCAAGGTTCAAAACCAGCTTTGGCTGCTTGCTGGCATTCATCAACGCTCAGACCACCTTCAGGGCCTATTAGCAGCTCAATATAAGGAGATTGTTGCGTTAAGACTGTTGGTAGCGACCTAGGCATTGCTGGTTGTCCTGCAGCTGGTACGCTCAGTTGCAGACGCAAATCTGCTGGTTGTTGTAATATTTGATAATAAGGGTCTTGGCTAAGGGTGGTAACAATAGTGCTGGTAGTAGGAGGGCGAACGTCCATTTGCGCATCGGAAGAGTGAGTCACTGACTTTTGTAACCAGTCATTTATGGACACAGGCGCAATAATAAGCGGTGGACGGTTAAGACCGCATTGTTCACACGCGGCAATGGCAACTTGCTGCCAATGTGCCAGTTTTTTTTCTACTTGGGCAGGCTTTAGATTGACCTCGCCATGATGGCTACTTAGCAATTGAATGGCAGTGACACCAAGCTCGGTGGATTTTTGAATCGCATAGTCCATGCGTTCACCGCGGCTCATCACTAGACCGATCTTAGTGAAGACAGCGGCACTTCGGTCAATATCTAAATGTGCTAATAATGTCACAGTGGCGTGTTTTTTGCTGATGGCTTGTAGCTGCACCTGATACTCGCCGCCAAAGCCATCGAATAATATGCCTTGATCGCCAATATTGGCACGTAATACACGGCACCAATGATGGACGATACTCTCTGTTAATTCGGCACTATCTCCAATAGCCAAGGTGCTAAGTTGAGGATGGAGTGAGCCTCTTTCATCACTGATGTCATTGCTGGTGTCATAAAAAAAACGTCGCACAGTTGCTTAGTCCTATTGTTTGAATAATATATTTCAAATATCTTAGCAGAATATCGTTTGAGAGGGTAAAGGGATTATCTTTAGTAGAATTTGCATTAGTGTAATTCTTATACTAAAAAGACTGGCGCTCCTAGGAACGCCAGTCTTTAAAAAATACATTTAATAAATACGATGAGCAATTAAGCTAAGCCGAGTGCTTCAACCAAGCGCTTGTTTGGCTCGACCTTATTCATGCTATAAAAATGCATGGCAGGTACGCCCTCAGCAATTAAGCGCTCGCATAAACGATAGACCACATCAAAACCAAATTCACGAATGGCTTTGCGGTCATCGCCAAAGTCAGACAACTGCTTACGTACATAACGCGGAATATCAGCGCCACAGCTATCAGCAAAGCGTACCAAATTACTTGAGTTAGTAATTGGCATGATACCAGCGATTAAAGGCTGAGCAACCGTATCGATACCACGCTTTTCTAAGGTATCACGCAAATATAAGTAACTATCAGCGTTATAGAAAAACTGGGTAATCGATGCATTAGCACCCGCTTGGTATTTATTGACCAAGTTGTCAACATCAAACGCAAAGCTACGCGCTTGTGGATGCATCTCAGGATACGCTGCGACCTCGATATGGAAATGATCGCCTGAATATTCACGGATAAACTTCACCAAGTCTAACGCAAACGGCAGCTCGCCCATACCGACTTGACCTGATGGTAAATCACCACGCAGGGCGACTAAGCGCTTGATGCCCAAACCTTTATACAGATCGAGCAATTCAGCGATTTCCGCCTTATCATCACCGATACAAGATATATGCGGCGCAATGTCAGTATCACCGCGTGCGCATAGTGCTTGGACGATATCTAAAGTGCGATTTCGGGTTGAACCCCCAGCACCGTAAGTCACCGAAAAATACGCAGGTGATAGCTTATTCAACTCATCATAAGTACTGAGTAGTTTTTCATGACCTAGCTCGGTTTTGGCAGGGAAAAACTCAAAGGAGAAAGCAGGCTTAGTCACAGTCTGGCTCCTTTTAGTATTTGTAAGCGTCAGGCTTAAATGGACCTTCGACAGGCACACCCAAATACTCTGCTTGTTTTTCAGTTAGCTTCGTTAGAGTACCGTTAAAACCAGCAACCATCGCCGCAGCGACTTCTTCATCGAGCTTCTTAGGCAGTACTTTGACGTATAGGTTGTCAGTACGTTTATCAGCTGGCAAGTCTGCGAATTTTTCTTCGAACAGGTACATTTGAGCCAATACTTGGTTAGCAAATGAGCCGTCCATCACGCGTGATGGGTGACCAGTCGCATTACCCAAGTTTACCAAACGACCTTCAGCAAGCAAAATTAAGTAATCATTTTCATCATCTGAGCGGAAGATTTGATGGACTTGTGGCTTAATCTCAACCCAGCGCCAGTTATCACGCATAAACTGAGTGTCGATTTCGGTATCAAAGTGACCGATGTTACATACAACAGCACCTGGTTTCAGGGCTGCTAGCATGTGACGATCACAAACATGGTAGTTACCAGTGGTGGTAACAATCATGTCAGTGTCTTCAAGCAGACGGGTGTTGATGTTTTCTGCGCCACCAGTATTATCGCCATTGATGTACGGTGACAATACTTCAAAGCCGTCCATACATGCCTGCATCGCACAGATAGGGTCAACTTCTGAGACACGGACAATCATACCTTCTTGACGTAAGCTTTGCGTAGAGCCTTTACCAACATCACCATAACCGATAACTAAGGCACGACGACCAGCAAGGAACATATCAGTTGCACGTTTGATGGCGTCATTTAAGCTATGACGGCAACCGTATTTATTGTCATTTTTAGACTTGGTAACCGCGTCATTGACGTTGATAGCTGGTACTTTTAGCGTACCTTTATTGAGCATCTCAACTAAACGATGCACGCCTGTGGTGGTTTCTTCAGAGATACCATGGATGCTGTCAAGCAGCTCTGCATAATCATTATGAATCAATGCAGTTAAATCACCACCATCATCTAAGATTAAGTTGGCATCCCAAAGCTGACCTGAGGCTTCGCCGCCAACGTGGATTTGCTGACGTAAGCACCATTCGTACTCTTCTTCAGTTTCGCCTTTCCAAGCATAAACAGAGATGCCAGCAGCAGCAATAGCCGCAGCAGCATGGTCTTGAGTTGAGAAGATGTTACATGAGGTCCAACGTACTTCAGCACCTAACGCGACGAGTGTCTCGATAAGAACGGCAGTCTGGATGGTCATGTGGATACAACCAGCGATTTTCGCGCCTTTAAGCGGTTGATCGGCTTCGTAGCGACGACGCAAACCCATAAGGGCAGGCATTTCGGCTTCGGCAAGGGTGATTTCACGGCGACCGTAGTCAGCAAGGCTGATGTCGGCGACTTTATAGTCAGTGAAAGAGGGGTCGATTGTATGGGCAGATGGGGTGTTAGACACTGCGTCCATAATATGCTCCTATCAGTGGTTAAGGTATGATAAAAAGAATAAAAACGCAGGTGCCGTTATTTGCGCTGTCAACAATCAATGAGATGATTGTTTAACAGTTACCGAGCCTAACATAATGACTGATTAGCAGGGCTTTAAAGCCTAAATGCACTATCAGATATTATGGCGCAACACCTCTCGGAGGTCGTTATTGTAATTGATGAGTCATGAATTGTCACCTGTTGGATAACATAAATAGCTGACGGTATAGGCACGTAAGAAGGCGAGCAGTAATATGTAGCAATAAAAAAGGCCATCGATGGATGACCTTTTTTATTCTCATTTCAGACAGTCCAAATAGTACCAAGAGAAATTAGTACCAGTTATAGGTTAGAGAGGTAAAGAAGTTGGTGCCGTCTTGATTGTAACGCGAAGCATATTGACCAAAACTCTCATTGGTTGAGTAATCTACATTAGTCAAATTGTTAATACGACTTGTCCATGTCAGATTTGGACTCAAGTAATAATTACCACTGATATTGAATAACGTATAGTCCTCTATAAAAGTGCTATTATCTGCAACATTATAGGTTTTACCCACATATTCTGCTTCAGTACGAATATCGAACTCTGCAGCTTGGTAACCTATATATACCAGGCCAGTGTTTTCAGGGCGATACACTAATTGTTTGCCTTTGTTAGCTCCGGAGTTCTCTTCAGCATTGGTGCGAGTGTATTGACCACCAAATAAAATATTACTGAGCTGCCAGTCTGAGGTAAAGCTATAACCTGACAAGCTTGCTTCATCAATGTTCAGTGCTTGATATTTATCAATACTACCATCGTATCTGTTATCAATAAGATTGTCGACATTACTATTAAAACCAGTCAAACGAGTAGTTTGTATCGTACTGGTAGATTCAATAAATACTTCTAGGTTTTTACTCTTTTCGACTTTTAAATCTTCATTTGGAACATAGTAAGCACTCTCGATGTATAAGTCATTCAGAGTAGGCGCTCTGTAGCCAGTAGCGAAGCTAGTACCTAGACGTAGGCTAGGCGCTAGCTTTACAGCATAACCAAGACCAAATGTAGTTTCGTGACCAAATTGTGAGTTATCGTCGAAACGAACATTGGCTTGAAAATCGTAAGCATCCTCATTTACTTGATAACCAGCAAAGCCACTCTTAATATCACGGTCATTTATTTTATAACTGTCTTTACCACCGGCACTAGGAGTGTTATCTGTAAGGTCCACTTCCTGCTGCAACCATTCGGCACCTGCTTGAAATTGTCCTATAGGTAATTCATAAGTGCTTATCAAATTCGCCTGTTTCTGCTTGGTTTCAAAGGCATCGCCCACTTTGTTATCAATCTTATCCAAGCTCTGACCCGCTGATAGTCGTACTGTCAGCTTATCGTTTTCGTATTGTGAAAATGCTGATACGGCACCATTCTTTTGTTCAATCTCTGCATTGGGACCTGGTCCAAAACTAAAGTTATCAAACTCTGTCGTTGACTTAGAGAAAAGTCCAGTTGCGCCAACGCTTATATTTTGAGTAATAGGCATACTAGCATTTAAGGCAAAGTTATTGCTCTCAAAGCCATCGTCATCTTTATCATTGCCTGTTCGGTTGTCAAGCGCGCTGATACCTTTGGTTTGATTCCGACTAGCGGAAAGACTCAGTTTTGCGCCTTGAGCATTTGTAAACTGCGCTGTTGCACCATAAACATAGTGGTCATGTGAGCCAACACCTGCGGTCACAGAAAAATTAGTTTGATCGACGTCACTGCCTTTAGTAAATATTTGAATGACGCCGCCCATAGCATCTGAACCATAAATGCTAGAGCCTGAAGCACCGTATAAAATTTCAATACGATCAATTTGATCGGTCGGTAATAAGGCTAAAGCGGGCTGACCTGTTGACATTGAGCCATAACGAACACCATCTATTAGCACTAATACACGCTTACTATCATAGCCGCGAAGATAGAAATTACTGCTTTGACCCATACCACCATCTTGTTTAATGCTAAATCCTGGCTGCCGTCTAAGTACTTCTAAAACCGTCTGACCTTGAAAGCGTTTTAAATCTTCTTTATCTACAACCCGAGTTTGTGCAATCACATTGCTGGTTTTAGTGGGGGTACGGGTTGCTGTTACGATGATTTCATCAAGCTCAACTTGTGGTAGCTCGCTATCGTTAATAGTAGCAACGTCAGGTGTCACTGCCATTGCTGTGTTAACCGCAAGTAAACCCAATGCGCTTAAGATACTCAAACGAAGGTAGGTACGTGAAGATGAACGTGATAAAGACATAGTCAATTCCAAAATAATCATATTAAAAAATGCAGGGAAAAAAGTAACCATATTGACGTTAATATGGCTAAAAATTACAAAAAGCAGTAGACAAGCAAAACTGCGTTCATTATCTACAAAACAGACCGCTTTATAAACCACTTTAACCTAATGTTTATTCACGGTAAGCTGAGTAGTTTTCATGATAGATTGCGGTTTATTCATTTAATGATTATCACTCTTATTCATAGTAGACATTGAGAAGGAGTGTCGTGAAAGGTAAGAAAAAATTAGAAGTCATAAGCAAATGCGAGAGTAGATAATTCACATAGATGACCATAAAAACGTGTAATCAAAAGCACTGCTGTTATAAATAATTGCTATTATAGGGAAGCACTCATCTGTTTTTCGTTGTACCATTCATAATGCTAAGAGGTTTGTTTTGTCTATTAAGTATCGCCTGATTCCTATGATTCCCAGTCCTGAGTTGTCTTCACCATGCTCAATCATCAAAATGCCACTAATGGCAATTTTGTTTTTGCTTGTGATGCTGTTGAGTGCGTTGTTACCCAATAATGCATTTGCTGCTGAAGCTAGCGCATTGGGGATGGGTGGCAGTACCAGTGAGGAGTCGGCGAGTACGCCGATACCAGATTCATTCGGACGTGATACTCCGCGCCATACCGTACAGGGCTTCATCAGTGCGTTAGGTGAAAATGACTATCTGCTGGCGAGTAATTATTTAAACTTATCAAAGTCGGACAATCCAACCACAATCGTTCGTCAGTTTAAGCAAGCGCTGGATGCAGGCGGGCGTTTTCAGCCTGATTTGCAGATTAATAATACGCCTGAGGGCAACCTAACTGATCAGCTACCGCCAAGCCAAGAAAACGTCGGTGCGATTAATGTGGGTGAAAAAAGCGTGCCACTGATACTTGAAAGAGTGGTGTCTAAGCAAGGAGAGCAGTACTGGCAGTTTTCTACGGATACGCTTAGCTCAGTACCAGAAGTCATAGAAAATACCGAACCGACGTTAGTGTCTCGCTATACTTTTGATTCATTAGAAGGCAAAAAGCTGTTTGGTTATCAAGTGGCTGATTTAGCCGCAGCGTTAATGATGACTGTCGGCAGCTTTGTGTTTACTTATATCATGGTATGGCTGCTGTACCATCTATTACGAATCGTCTATCCTCGTGTGCGCGGCGTACCATTGCCATTACCTGATAAGGTCGTATTGCCACTGGCAGTGGTCATTATGGCGCTGATACTGTCAGAAGTGATGGTGTATGCAGGCGTGTCGGTGACGCTACGTGAACCGATCAATCGTTTTACCGAGATTGCATCTTGGCTTGCATTAACTTGGTTGCTGTTACGAGTCATCGATGCCATATTCACTCGTGCGGTAAATTTAAGTTATAAGAAAAATTATACTGAACGTGTCTCTATCTTGGGGCTGCTACGCAAAGTGGTCAAAGCGTTGCTGCTGATCTTTGCCGTGATTGTTATCTTCGGTAATTTAGGTTTTGATTTGACCACAGGTATTGCCGCCTTGGGTGTGGGTGGTTTGGCATTAGCACTGGGTGCGCAAAAAACCATCGAAAACCTTGTTGGTAGTGTCGTGGTCGTGGCGGATTCGCCCGTACGTATTGGTGATTATTGTAAGTTTGGCACTTATGAAGGCACAGTCATTGATATTGGTATTCGCTCATCACGTGTGCGCACCTTGACGCGCACTGTTGTGACTGTACCAAACGGTGATTTTTCATCAATGCAAATTGAAAACTTTACATCCCGCGATATGTTTCGCTTCTTCCATCAGTTATATATTAAACGCACTGCTGATATTGATGTGGTCTTTAAGATGGTCAAAGACTTGGATGAGTTTATAGATGAGCATTATTTGACCAACCAAGAATGGAATCAGGTCAATATTTTAGAGCTACGTCAGGACTGCTATATCATTCAATTACAGGCGTATGTTAATGCTAATGGTGTGACTGAGTTCTATGACAAACAGAACGTTTTATTTGTTGATTTATTGAACCAAGTAGCGAAATATGATGTCGAGCATGCTTTGCCAACGCAGCAGCTTATTGTCAATCAAACTGAGCTTGAGCATCACATAGAAAACGAAATTGAAGATAAGAATAAGGAAGATAACATCGCCGAAACGACAAAAGACATGTCAAACGATGACCATGCTGATGATGATGCTAGCGACAATAAGGATAACAGCAACGATGATAAGCATGCCGTGGACTTGAGTAAAGATAACGTCAAGGCAGATGAAAAGGGCAGCAAGCAAACAACTAAATCCATAGAGAGCAAAAAAGACAATGCGTTAAAGGCATTGAGAAATAAAAGCCGTATGATAAAGAAAATCAAATTCAAGTACGCAAAAAGAAAATCGGGCTTTTCTATATGGAATCAGCCATAAAATTATGGATTAAAAACGGTATAAGATCAGCAATTGAGGTAATAATTATCAAGCGTTTATCTTATACCATTCATAAAAATTAGAGCAGCAAAGAAAACGAGTGCTAGACTAAGCGTAAGCTAAGCGAGTTTGACATAGTGAATTGTACTTTGGTGTTTGGCCTTATAAAGGGACAGCGGTTTGATTACGTAATAAGCCGTAGTATGACCATAGCAACAGACTGGCAGCGCTGCGATGTGGTGACCAATCTTGAGTTAGATTCTTTAACTGTTTCGGTGTTGGGCATTCCGTTAAGCCTAATAACGCCATCGCCGCTACTTTAATCGCTAGATCATCGACCGCAAGTACGTCTGCACGTTTCAGTGAGAATAATAAATACATTTCAGCCGTCCAGCGGCCAATACCAGTAACGGCTGTCAGCACTTTTAGCACCTCTTCATCAGGCAAAATTTCTAACGCAGCAAAGTCTATATTATGATCGACTAATGAGCGAATATAACGGGTTTTTTGTTTAGATAACCCTTGCGCTCTTAAGTCTTCATCTGTTGCTTTGATAATTGTCTGTGGATTCGTCAAGGCGGCATCAAGTAATCTTTGCCAAATACTGGCTGCTGCTGCCACAGACAGCTGTTGACCAACTATTGCTCGCATCAACTGCTCAAACCCACCGACATTATGCCGTAGACTGGGCATACCAACTTGTTCATAGATAGACAAAAATCTTGGCTCGATAACAATCAAAGCCATGATATGTTCATGTAGCTGTTGCGTGTTCTCAATGGTCTGTATGCTCATAAATGCTTATCCTGATTTATGCAAATATAGCTATCGCTAGATGTTAAATGTAGGGGCTATAGTTGATAAAGATTAAATAATGATTTTATGAGCATAACAAAAAGGACTGCCAATAAGCAGTCCTTTTGATTATTCATACTAGGGCGTGTCCTCATTTTAAAAATGGTGATAAAAATGAGATAAATTGCCGTCAAACAAGGAAAATAGAGCACATAATATCGAGATATTAAGAAGCTATTTGACGATGTTTGGCAAAATTTAGCTATTTTTAGCCCATTTAGAAAGTAATCGATTGAATTGAGGACACGCCCTAACTCTAACACTAAAAATTATTCGCCATCAGCTTTAGGTTTTTTGAGCAGTACCAATACTGCACCGTTACCACCATCTTTTGGCGGCGCAGAGCAAAATGCCAATACTTCTGGTAATTGACGTAGCCAACCGTTGACGCAGGTTTTTAAAATGGCCTCAGAGCCTTTACCATGAACGATTTTTACCATCGTCTCGTTTTTCTGTTTTGCTTGGCTTAGGAGTTGAGTCATTGCCACGCGCGCCTCTTCGATGGTACAACCATGAATATCTACGGCGTCATACCAACGTAGCTTGCCTTTTTTAAGCTGATCAAAGATTTTATTCTGCAAAGTCGGCTGTTTGTAAGATAAATAGGCCTCAGCAGCGACAGGGTTGAGTAGTGCTTGCATATCTGACAAGCCAGCTCCCAAATCGCTCGCTTCACTACCTTGCGCGGCAGCACGTTTAGACAAGGTGGTCGCATCAGGTTTGCCCGTTTTGCTAGCATTGGCAGGTGAGCGTACGTTTTTGTCTTCAAGCTGATTGACGCCATGCATTGCTTGCATAAACAGAACTTTGTCATCGTCAATATGCTCGCTAGCCATTTGCTTGACAGTCTTGTTTACTTGCTTTTGCGTGGGCAATGATACAGGCTCAGTAGGCTTTTGGTTTTCATCTTCAGGCGAATTGGTATCGCGACCTTTGCTAAGTTGGCCTTTTAGCTCTTTGAGCTGGTCTTGCATTTCTTTTGAAAATAGAGAGTTTGACATAGAATTTAACGTATCGTTGGTTGATGAATGATGGATTGATTTAAACTGTTTAGTAGACTTAAGCCACTTTACCCGTCTGCTGCGACGCCCGCAAGTAAGGATTGTAACGCTTGTCCAGGATGGTCAGTCTTCATGAACTGTTCACCGATTAAGAAGTGCTGAATATTGTGCTTCAACATCAAACGAATATCAGCGCTATTATGAATGCCACTTTCGGTGACGATAAGCGGTTTAAGCGTGCTATCCACATCAGCCGCCAGTGCGTCGATTAAAATATTTTTTAGATCCAGCGTGGTTTGCAAGTCGACATCGAAAGTATTCAAGTCACGATTATTAATGCCGTAAATATTATGCGCTGAGCGCGGTAGCTGGAGTGCACGTTCAAGTTCAGCTTTAGTATGGACTTCTATCAATACATCCATACCCAATTCTATACTTAGCGCATGCAGCTCTTGTACTTGGATATCGTCAAGGCAGGCCATAATGAGTAGAATACAGTCAGCGCCCATCAGATAAGATTGATAGATCTGGTACACATCTATCATAAAATCTTTACGCAGTATGGGTAAGCTTACCGCATTAGCTGCTTGAATAAGATAGCTATCATCACCTTGGAAATAATCGCGATCAGTCAATACAGACAGACAGCTGGCGCCCGCTTGCTCGTATTGCTTGGCAAATAGGGCTGGCGCGAAGTTGTGATTGATAACGCCCTTAGAAGGAGAGGCTTTTTTAATCTCAGCGATGATACCAATACCATGCTCTTTAGTGCTAGCCGCTCGTAGCGCCGCCGCGAAGCCACGACGTGGTTTGTTATCCGCCGCGACTTGCGCTTGTAAATCTTCAAGAGATAATACCTCGCGTGCGGCATTTACTTCTTCCACTTTAGTGGCGACAATGCGTTGCAATACGGAAGGAATATCTGTCTTGGTTTCTGTATGAGTCATGCTGGTATCCGAATATCGTTAAATGTAAATAGACAAAATCGCTAGAGTGCACAGTAATGGTGCTTAGCCGTTAAGCAGGAGTCACCAGTTGCTGCGTGTATGTGGCGAGAGACTCAAGCTTGAGTAGAGCATCACCATTCTGAATGACTTTTTGTGCCCGGCTCACACCATTAGCATAGTTGCTGGCAAGTCCTGCGGTATATATGGCCGCCCCTGCATTTAGTGCAATCATATCACGTGCTTTAAGTACAGCACGGTTTTGAGAGTTTTCTCCTGATAGAGCCGCGCGAATCAGCTCAAGACTTTGCGCTGGAGAATCTACATCGAGACCGATAAGGGTTTGTGACTCAATACCTGCATCTTCTGGCATCATCTCATAAACAGATATCTCACCGTCTTTTAATTCAGCGACAGTGGTTGAGGTAGCTAGACTGATTTCATCCAAACCGTCTTTTGCGCCCACAACCATGACATGACGTGCGCCTAAATTTTTCATGACTTTAGCGATAGGCTCGCACAGCTGAGCGGTAAAGACACCGATTACCAGATTGGGTGTGCCAGCAGGGTTGGTTAATGGTCCTAAAATATTAAAGATGGTACGCGCTTTGAGCTCGCGGCGTACTGGATTGGCATAACGCATCGCACTGTGATGATTGGGCGCAAACAAAAAACCGATACCTTGGTTTTCGATACATGCTTTAGATTGCTCAGGGGTAAGCGCCAGACTGATACCTGCTTGCTCAAGCAAATCTGAGCTACCAGAGTTGGTGGAGACGCCGCGGTTACCATGTTTGGCCACTTGCGCACCAGCGGCTGCAGCAACCAATGCTGATGCAGTAGAGACATTAAATAAATTGGCACCATCACCGCCAGTTCCGACGATATCGACTAAGTAATCACAGCCCCGTGGTTCGATATTGGCTGCTAACGCACGCATTGCACTGGCAGAGGCAGTAATCTCATCGATGGACTCACCTTTCATACGCAGACCAGTCAAAATAGCACCCATCATGGCGTCGCTACATCTGCCTTGCATGATAATCAGCATCACCTGATACATCTCATCAAAGGTTAAATCAATGTGCTGAAAAATTCGCCCCAAAGCTGTCGTCAGTAGCGTATGTGTCTCTTCATCAGACAGTTGAGCAATGTTAGTTGGGGTAGGGCTTTCATTTGTTTTTGTTGTACTCATTATGATCTCTCTTAATATTTTTATACGTTAATTTTAAATTATCAATAGAATAGGTTTTATTTTGATTTTGTTATTAACGCCTTTTTTAGAAAATGCTTTAATAAACTGTTAGCCGACTTGTGGTAGTTCATCTGAGGTTAGTGATGACAAATGATGCGTTTGCAAAAAATTGTTGAGCAGCTGATAACCTGCTTCGCTTAAGATAGACTCAGGATGGAATTGTACCCCTTCTACCGCAAACGTTTTATGACGGATACCCATAATTTCTTCAATACTGCCATCACTGTTTTGTGTCCATGCGGTCAGCTCAAGACAATCGGGCAGGCTGGTTTTATCAATGACAAGCGAATGATAGCGGGTGACTTGTACGGGATTAGGCAAGCCTTCAAAGACACCTTGGTCAGTATGATAGACGGCGGATAAGCGACCGTGCATGACTTCGCCAGCCTTGACCACTTGTCCACCAAATGCCTGTCCAATTGCCTGATGTCCTAGGCAAATACCTAGTATCGGTATCACGCCTTGAAAAGTCT
The DNA here is from genome assembly GCF_049896785.1 of Psychrobacter sp. TWP2-1-2. Classification (NCBI taxonomy): domain Bacteria; kingdom Pseudomonadati; phylum Pseudomonadota; class Gammaproteobacteria; order Moraxellales; family Moraxellaceae; genus Psychrobacter; species Psychrobacter sp. TWP2-1-2. The sequence continues at coordinate 113,434 of NZ_JAFCVA010000001.1, forward strand.
TGATAGCTTCTAGAGAGATACCAGCCTGATCAGGATCGCAGGGACCGGGACCAATGACGATCGCATCTGGCGCAAGGGTTCTAATATTTTCAATAGTGGTTTGATCGTTACGCCAGACGGTGATGTCATGCTGTAATTCACCGAAGTACTGTACAATATTGTACGTAAAGCTGTCGTAATTATCGATCATTAGAATCATTAGCGTTCTACTTATTGAGTTCTACTTATGGAGATGGTTATATAACGCCGTTATCTTACCACTATTTTGCAGTCTATCAAATGTAGGGTGCAGGCGACCCAAACAAGTGGTGAATAACAATACATTTTGCTTGTTGTATGACATTCGTTAAAATCTCGAACGCACTAAAAAAGTACATAATTTTTATTTATACACTAAATACGCACTAATTTAGTGCGTAAATGCGTTAATAATGATTCTGAATAAATAATTCGCATGACGCCACTGACGATAAATTTACGGCTAGAATATTTTCAAAAGTATTATAAATTACTGTAATTATTATGAAAAATATATTTTTATCTTCTGTGTTTCTATTGTTATAAAAAACTGGCATAGCCTTTGCATTATTACTGTTATGATCATCTTTGGTGATAAAGTGGTTCAATAATTATTATTAACGAGTGCCTGAAGAGTTCAGCATAATGAGTAATATGTTGTTAGAATAATATCGAACCAAAACACTGGCGGGTCTTATTAAGCGCATAACTCAGATGACTATCTTGACTAATAATATTGACAGTGCTGAGAATAAGCATAATATTAAACAGGATATTTGGCTATAAACGCAGCGCTGACTGTTATCAAACCAGAGATTTTTAACCAACAGATTGTACTTATAATTTCAAATCGCAATAACCTAATCAACACAACGGAGACTATTTATGTCGAACAAACTACTAGATCTTATCCAATCCTCTAATGCTAAATGGGTTGATTTTCGCTTCACTGATACACGCGGTAAAGAGCAACATATCAGCTTTCCAGCGCATAGCGTTGACGAAGAAGTGATGGAAGATGGCAAGATGTTTGATGGCTCATCTATTGCTGGTTGGAAAGGTATCGAAGCGTCAGATATGATCTTGCGTCCTGATCCAGAGACGGCTTTTCTTGACCCGTTCTTTGATTCACTTACCGTAGTTGTTACTTGCGATATCATTGAGCCATCAACGCTACAAGGTTATGATCGTGACCCACGTTCTATTGCGCGCCGCGCCGAAGAGTACTTAAAGTCAACGGGTATTGGTGATACTGCTTATTTTGGTCCTGAGCCTGAGTTCTTTATATTTGATGATGTGAAGTGGTCAATTGATATGTCTGGCGTTAGCCATAAGATCACAGCCGAAGAAGCGGCATGGTCGACTAATAATGACTATGAGTGGGGCAACATGGGACATCGTCCACGTGTTAAAGGCGCTTACTTCCCAGTACCACCAATCGATAGCTCGCAAGACATGCGCTCTGTTATGTGTGAGCGTTTAGAAGAAATCATCGGTGAAGGCTGTGTTGAAGTTCATCACCATGAAGTTGCGCCTTGCCAGTCAGAAATTGGTGTCGCTTTCAATACGTTAGTCAAAAAAGCCGATGAAGTACAGCAGCTAAAGTATGTTGTGCATAATGTTGCGCATCAGTTTGGCAAAACGGCTACCTTTATGCCAAAACCAATCGTTGGTGACAACGGTTCAGGCATGCATGTGCATATGTCAATCTCCAAAGATGGTGTCAATACTTTCTCAGGTGATGAGTATGCGGGTCTTTCTGAATCTGCACTGTATTTCATCGGTGGTATTATCAAGCATGCGCGTGCGTTGAATGCGATTACCAACCCATCGACTAATAGCTATAAGCGCCTAGTACCGCATTATGAAGCGCCTATCAAACTTGCGTACTCAGCGTCTAACCGCTCAGCATCTATCCGTATTCCACATGTTAGTAGCCCAAAAGCGGTACGTGTTGAAGCACGTTTCCCTGATCCAGCGGCCAACCCATACTTAACGTTTGCAGCGTTACTAATGGCAGGTCTTGATGGTATTCAAAATAAAATACATCCAGGTGAAGCGGCTGACAAAAACTTGTATGACTTACCACCAGAAGAAGAAGCACTCATCCCAACCGTTGCGGAGAGCTTAGAAGTTGCCCTACAAGCCTTGCGTGATGATCATGAGTTCTTATTAAAAGGTGATGTATTCACTGAAGACATGCTAGAGGCGTTCATCGCTTTGAAAGAAGAAGAAGTGCAACGTGTCAATGTAACCGTGCATCCCGTTGAGTTTGACTTATACTACAGCTGCTAATTTATAGCTAAAACACTCAGTTATTTTGAGTCATAAAAACCAGCTAAGTTATTCTTAGCTGGTTTTTTTACGTCTCAATAATAATTTGCTAAATCAACGGATCTGTCCTCTTTGAAATTATTACTGATTTAACACCCAAAGTATCGCATAATAGATATTCATAATATTAGGTACTCATTAGGTTGACTGACTATGACTTCATTATCAAAACCGGTTTTTTCGAACAGTAAGTTAGGGTTGGCACTGATTGCTGCTACGATGGTTAGTATGGCAACTCTCTATGCCCCTTTGGCAAATGCTGCGCCTATTTATAAAGTTATTGACGAAAAAACTGGTCAAGTCACCTTTACCGATCGCCCGCAAAATTATGAGCAGGCAGGTAAACAAATCAGCCAGACGGGTGTCATGACGAAAGAAAGTCGCGTCAGCTCAAGTAATAGTGATAACACGAGTAGTCCGCCTCATTCTAGTAATGTTAATACTACTACGCAAAATACGGCTGCTAAAAATAGCCCTGACGCCAAACCAGTCGTCAATTATCAGCTTGCTATTACTGAACCAAGCGCAGAACGTGCATATCGTCGCCCAGCCCAAAGCATTGATGTTAATGTGCAAGTGAAGCCGAACTTACAAACAGGTGATAGTGTTAGTATTTATTTGGATGGTAATGAAGTCGCGCAAGGTCTTAGCGCCTCGATTGCAACGGTAGATGTTTTACCAGGATCGCACAACATAAAAGCCGTGTTAAAAAATGAGAAAGGTCAAACACTCAAACAAGTAGAGCGTACGGTTTATGTGATTCAAAACAATACAACATTGCAAAATAATAAGAAAATCGCGCAACAGCTTTTAGCTTATCAAAATCTACCTTGGTATCAAAAAGTACTGTTAAAAATGCGTCAAGAGGGCAAACAACCGAATATGCAATCATTTACTAAGCCTATAGTGGATAAACCTATGACGCTTGAGCAACCCGTGATAAATTAACTTATAGTCAATGTGTCAATCATGGATAAGTATAAGAACCCATACAAAATAGAGTAACTTTATAAGTTGATTTCTTCTATATAAGCATAAAGGCAAGCGCTGATTGCAGCACTTGCCTTTATGTTTATCAGGATATTTATCAATTCTATGTATTTATAGCTTATTTAGTCAATTCAATCGTACCGTTAGCAGTCACTGAGATAGTGCTATTGCCAGATTCAAAACTTTGGCTAGGTACTGATTCGTCTGCTGCGCCTGCTTTCATACTCATAGCACTATACATCGGACGTGGGTAGTTGCTACCTGTATTTAAATTCACATTGACCACACGATAGCCACGAGCATCCCAAGCGCGTGTTAGGTTTTTAGCTTGTTGCTGAAAGGCACGAGACGCATTGGTCATCAGCTTTTGCTCAAGCGCATCCTTCTTGGTATCTGAGACACCAAAGTTCAGATTGTTCATCACCAGCGTTTCTTGTAGGTCAGCGATGAGTTGGCTGGTTGCTGCAAAGTCGGTGCTCTTTAAATCGATGTTTGCTTGTCCTGTCCAGCCAATGATTTTGTCATTTTTATCATAGCGAGGGTAGGTGCGCTGTTGTCCGGTGCTCACGGTAACCGTTGGATAGCGCTTAGCAATTTTCATGGCATTATTAATTGAGGTGTTGAGCGTTGTCGCTAGAGTTTTAGAATCCGTTGCCTGCGCTTTTTTATATAAGCTGGCCCGTACTTCATCATTTTGGATTTCTTCTTTTACTTCTGTCTGAAAAGTAAGCTGATCGTAGCCTGTTGGTTCTGCATGCGCGCTACCCATCATGGCTGTGAGTAGAAATGCAGTACCAGTCGTTAGAGCGGCTTTATTAAGTAAAGTGGTTTTCACAATGATCTCCTGAGTGAGTTATATCAATAGTATTTAGGTGAGCCATACAATAAGTAAGACTCGCCTTTATATGAGAAGCTGTCCATTTTAGTTATTAGTTGATACCGAGTATGCTCAGCTTCCTCAACTAAAATAGCAAAATTTAACAGGCTTGCTGTGAGAATTTTGTCACCTAAGTTACAGGGCGTTTTGAGGTAAAAGAAAGATTTTTACGATAGGGGTTGTAATATTTAAAAATTCTTGTATAATTTGCAACTGGTGGCTCCATTGGTAGCCTCGCAACATTGTTCTATGAACCCCGCCAGGATCGGAAGGTAGCAACGGTAATAGTCACAGTGTGTGCCGAGGATTTGCTTTTGGAGTCGCTTTTTTTTGCCTAAAATTTGATACCTGTTTTGATATTTAATCAAAAATGCTCGTTTGATCTATTAAGCCCTTCATTGTAAAGGGCTTTTTTTCGACCTTTTTTTGTCCGATTTTGACCTTTGATTGATTAAGATGGGTTAAAATACAATGTATTAACTTTTATTAACATTCTGGACACTTTAGGGTTTTCTTATGAAGATGTTTGTTTGGTTGTTCATTGCCTTTGTGCTACTAGTGATTGTGTTTGGCGTATCTATATTTAATAAATTGGTACGCGCTCGCAATCAAGCGAAAAATGGTTTTGCTCAAATAGATGTACAACTGAAGCGCCGTCATGATTTGATTCCAAATTTGGTTGAAACTGCTAAACGCTATCTGACGCATGAAGGAGAGACGCTGACCCGTGTGATTAGTGCACGTAATCATGCCCAGAGCTTGCAAGACTCCAATACACATCAGCCAGACTCGCTTGAGCATATGGCGCTATTTGCCAAAGCTGAGAGTATGCTGTCTAAAGCGTTAGGGCAGTTTTCAGCGGTTGTGGAAGCTTACCCTGAGCTAAAGGCGGACAGCATGATTAAAGAGTTGATGGATGAGCTGACCAATACTGAGAACCGCATTGGCTTCGCCCGTCAGCACTATAATGACAGCGTGATGTTCTACAACAATGACCGCGAGGTATTTCCCAACAATCTTATTAGTACGACTTTTGGCTTTCGCCCGTTAAGCCCGCTAGTTTTTGAAGACAGAAAGGTGATTGCTCAAGCACCTGTCGTCAATATGGGCTGATATTGAATTATATTCATATGTTCAGATGCGTTTAGCTATTTTTAAGTCAGGCAACTAGATGGATTTTTTTGGTGAACAACGCACCCGTACCCAGCGAAGTCTGTTGCTCTATGGGCTATTTTTTCTTATTGTCTTTGCCCATCTGGCAGTAGCGCTGGGTATCATGGCGCTGCTGCTAACGATATTTACTGGTGGCATTTATCATTGGGTGTTGATACTGGTTGCTATCTGGACAATCGGTAGCTTTGTGATCGGTAGTTTTTTAGAGTACAGACGTTTAGAAGCGGGCGGTCGCGCTATTGCTCAGCGTGTGGGCGGGGTTCGGCTGTTTATCGACCACAGCCAAGATGCGTGGGAGCATAGTCAAGGGGTTGCCCATCAGCATGAGCCTATACCAAAGGTTCGTTTCAGCGCCCACCATATCGCCGTGCGTAATGAGCGAGATTTTCCGCCTGTCTACCGTCGTTATTACGAGATTGCCCAGCAGCTAGCCATTGCTTCGGGTGTACGTATGCCGATTCTCTATATACTGCCTGATGAGCAAGGTATTAACGGCTTCGTTGCTGGTCGTCATAGTCAAGATATGGTGTTGGTCGTCACTCAAGGCGCGATTGATAAGCTGTCCGATGAGGGGCTGTATGGGCTGATAGGGCATGAATATGGTCATATCTTGCATGGTGATGCCACTTTTAATTTGCAACTGATGGTGGTGCTGGCAGGCTTGCAATTACTCTATGACTGGAGTGATTCTATTAATAATTTTGGCGCTGGTAATCAACGCAGTCATCAGAATAGCCATCACAATTATTTTGATGATGCGGTCAATCGACGCAATCTCTTGTCACAAAGAGTCGTCGATAGCCATGCGCGTAGCACTGAAGCCCAAACCGCCAACTTTACCACCCATAGTGAATGGGTAAGCTATTGGCAAAGTCAATCACAAAGCCAGCAGTCGTCAGCTAAGAGCCAGTCACGATGGCTACAAAATAATAATAAGTTCGATAGTCAAGCACCGCGCAATATTTGGACGTTGTTAATACATGGATTGAGTTTTTCGAGTATGGCCAGTGCGCAACTGATTAAACACAGCTTTAATCGCCAGCGTGAATTGCTTGCCGATGCGACCAGCGTGCAGCTGACACGCTCGCCGGCTATTATGGAAACCTTACAAACCATTCATCAAGATTCGCTTGGTTCGCGCTTAACCAGTATCGCCGATATCAATGGTCTTAGCCACTTCTTCTTTGCCAGTAGTGGTGCTGATTTGGGTGACGTCTCTTGGTTTGCCACCCATCCGAGCTTGGCTGAGCGAATGAGTGCCATTAATGCCAACGCTTATCATGATTTTGCGGGTCAAGTGGCTAAAGAAAAGCGCATAAATCAACAGAAAATAAAAGAGATATATGAGCAGCGGCGATTAGGGGATTGGGGCGTCATAAAAGCAAATAGCCTAAGCAAAAATAAACAAGAAAAAAATAGCCAATCATCAATATTTAAAGCTCAATCAGCGTTAAATAACAATGAAAGCGATAACGATAAAAGCCTTACTAGTAACAGTAATGATGTTATAGATAAAGAAATTACTGCTTTTCCTGCAAATGAAATAAAGAATGAGTTGGACGAAGATAAGGGGCTAGAGTTTGTTATCAAGAAAGATGTCATTGTTGAAGGACGTTTACAGGTTCAAGCGCAAAATACCGGTATTCATCAGTTGCTCAAGCCATGGCAAGCAAAACATGATAGCGATTTGCCATCGGATACATTGATTGGTATCGACGATAGACAAAAAGTTTCACTGCCGCAGTATATACTCAATCACAGTTATCACCCGCTCGGGGCGCAAGCTTTGATTGAAGCAGTTATGTTGTGCCATCAAGGTCGTATATTATCAACGACTGAGAGTTACGACTTGAGCGATATCTGGCTTGGACTTGCTAACGATAAAACGTCTGCTGCTGAAATCGATAATAACGCTAGCGCTAATATTAGCAGCCACCCCCAATTTTTAGCGCATACGATAGATCATAAATTATTAGCGGCAGTGGCACATCTTGATAGGCGTTTAGACAACGCATTGATTGCATTAGCAATAAAGCAATTGAGTCAGCATGACCTGTCAGAAACTGCTATCAATGAATCACGCTTAAGATATGAATCGAGTCATAGCAATCAAGATCATCAACATTATGTGCAGCAAAAAAAGTGTCGTACAATGCTGATGCGCTATCAACAAGGTATCATTGAGCTATTTGAACACTACCTAACGGCGGATTTAAGTCAAAATATCGCCGATAATATAGATAATGATGATTCTATTGATAAGCCTCAATTATTATCAAATCCTTTAGGAAATACCAACTCTCGGTTGCCATCGATTTTATCATTATGGCAAGCGCTACAGTTGCAGCAACTATTACCGATATTGTCTACTATATTGAACGAGACACACGTGCATGCTCAGCCTCAGCTATTACGGTTATGGCAGCAAGCATTGCAAGCGGGTAGAGATGATATTTATGACCAGCTTGACCCTTCAGGACAGGTATTTGATGGTCTCGATGTTGCGGCGAAAATAATGCTTGTTTTATTGGCTTATCGCCTATCAAAAGATGTCAAGGGTCAAATCGTATCAGCACTAGATAGCTCAGTACACATTTCAGCACCTACTTCAGTACTCGGCTATAATAATGACAGTGTTGCTCACTATCTTGTGGATTTGCGGCGTCATGCACGTTTGATTGATATTGACTTAGCCGCTGTTAGTGACGCAAATTTGCAATGGCTACTATTGACTGCGCAAAATATAAATAGTGTCCAATTATTGGCAGTGGTAGAAGCGGTGCCTATTTTATTAGCATCTGCCAGTCAGTCGCCTGCATCAGAAGCCAAACGTAATGATAATTATAGACAGAGGCAACAGGGCGGCGATCAAATAGATTATAATGCTCATAGACAAGACGGAAATGCAGATAGTGTAGATAAGGCGGGCAATGATAGTCTGCGCCACTCTTATGCTTATCCTACTTACCGGCAATGGCTGAGCACATTGCATACGCTGATGTTACACGATACGATAGTCAGTCAAGATGAGTATGATTGCTTGACCGAGCTTGCCAATCATTGGCTCGGCGTTCGGCAGCTTTTTTGAACAATGTCATTGATGGCATTTGAGTAAGTATTTTGCTATGAAGGAACTTTATATTAAGGGAATTGGTATTGAAGGAGCCGTTATTGAAGGAAATGTATTTTCTTAATCCTTTTTTTAATATGTTTATTTTCCTTGCCATTAAAAGTCAGTAAATCCATTTTAGATAAGTAGGATAGTAAATAAGCATGAGTGATATCCAAGACCCGCTAATTATATTGCAGCATCGTATGCAGCAGCGCCAGATTTTAGCGATGATGGGTATCAATCAGTGGGTGCAGCCAAGCTCTGATACCCTGAGTATCGCAGATATTTCTGCGCCTACTCTGCCTGATCCGTCTACCACTCACTCGACTATCGTGAATACCAGCACGGCCTCTATTTCTGCTGCTGCGACCACTGAACAGCCAAGTGTTAAGTATCCCAATGGTGATGATATAAGCGTTGGGATGTCGCATTCAGCATCTGCTGATTCGCTATCAGGTATAGTGGATGATGAGTCTGCTAATCACTATTATGATGATGCTAATGAGATAGGTTTACACCATTCTGACCCGCAAAGCCCTGTTACTTATAGTTTTGACTCGACTGCCTCTGACATCTCTAAGCCCGCCGTGACTTCCCTTGTAAATACAGTCGTTCAGCAAACTTCTATTGTTGATATAAATGATGCTTCGAGCTTTGAAAATGGCAGTTTTAAAGAAGAGGGCTTTCAAGAGGAAAGCTTTAAAAAGGTAGCACCCTTTGATTTACAAGGTGGTCGCTATGGCGATTGGGTGATTTTGGTGGACATCCAAGCACTTAATCATGACAGCCAAAAACTGTGGCAAAATATCACCCAAGCCTTATCTATCAGTTGTGAGACGACCTCATTCCCTATTTGTGAAGGTATGGATACCGCTGAGCTTGCTAATGCCAGCCTTGCTGGATATGTCTTTAAAATTGGTCGCAGCGAAGAGATACAGGTAGTGACATTGACCGCACTTCCTGAAGGTTTGAAACATCCTAACCTGACGACTGCACCCACGTTGGATGAGATGCTTACTGATAGTAATCTCAAACGTCAGCTTTGGGAGCAGTTATCGAGTCACAGTTAAAGGCTTACCACTTACTATGATAGAGATTAAAAAATAATGATAAAATTCACCTTCAACATTTAACCTTTAATAACCACGATTACTTCATCATATTTAGGATATTGATTATGACCAATAAAGCCGCTCCTAACCGCGTACCCAATTTTTCAGCGGGACCTGCTACTATACCGACGGCCGTATTATCACGCGCTCAAGAAGAGTTGCTTGATTGGCAGGGACGCGGCATGTCGGTCATGGAAGTGAGTCACCGTAGTAAAGAATACATCGCGATTACCGAAAAAGCCGAAGCCAAATTGCGCTCGTTGATGGAGATTCCAGATAACTATAAAGTGCTGTTTTTACAAGGTGGCGCTAGCTTACAGTTTTCAGCGATTCCATTAAACTTGCTAAATGGTGGGCGCGCAGACTATCTAACGACGGGTGCATGGTCTGGTAAAGCGGTCAAAGAAGCACAGCGCTATGCCAAACTAGGTCTTGGTGAAGTTAACGAAGTTGCAACAGGCAAAGGTAGCAGCTTTACTGATGTACCAGCCGAGAGCGAGTGGAATATTAGCAAAGATGCCGCCTATTTTCATTACTGTGCCAACGAAACCATTCATGGTTTGCAAATATTTGAGCCGCCACAAGTCGATGCACCAATTGTCGTCGATATGTCTTCTTGCATTTTGTCACAGCCCATTGATGTCTCTAAATTTGGCATGATTTACGCGGGTGCGCAAAAAAATATCGGGCCAGCAGGTCTGATTATCGTCATTATCCGTGAAGATTTATTGGGCAAAGCGAGTGAGTGGTGCCCGCTGCTGATGAATTATGAACACCAAGCTGAAAAAGAATCCATGTCAAACACGCCAGCGACGTATTCTTGGTATTTAGCAGGGCTGGTGTTTGATTGGCTAGAGGAGCAGGGCGGCGTAGAAGCTATTGGTAAAATCAATCAGCAAAAAGCAGATTTGCTGTATAAAACGATTGACGATAGCAGCTTTTATAGCAATCCAGTTGATCCCAAATATCGCTCTATCATGAATGTGCCTTTTACCTTAGCCGACAGCAGCCTTGATAAAGTATTCTTAGAAGAGTCGGAAGCGGCAGGCTTGATGAATCTAAAAGGTCACCGCGATGTGGGCGGTATGCGTGCCAGTATTTACAATGCAGTGTCATTAGATTGGGTGCAGCAGTTGGTTGACTTTATGATTGCGTTTGAAAAGAAGTACTCTTAAATAATTGTGAGTTTTAAAAGAAAAAGACGCAACTTTTATAAGCTGCGTCTTTTTTATACGCGTTAGTATTCTTTTTAAATGATGCATCATGTAGCAACTCTAACGCTGCAAACCATTAGGTTAAAAAACCTAAGTTTGTTATGATAAAATTTCGTGAATTGTGTATTTTGCCGTCAGTCGCGCATTTTTATCCAAGTCGGTTTAGAGTAGAAGGTCGTTATGAGGGGTATTACATAGTCATGATGCTAAAAAATACCATGCTAAAAGCCGTCTTGCTTGCCATTACTATTAGCTGGATACCAGTTAGTATTGCGGTGCCAATCACTACTACTGCGCTTGGTCATAATAGTACCACTGAGTATATTAATGCGCCTTTTATGCCTTATGCCAACCCAAAGGCACCAACAGGCGGCACGTTATCGCTCGATGCGCGCGGCACCTTTAATGCGGCTAATAAATGGATGACCACAGGTGTGGCGATGGTTGGCACCGATTATCTCTATGACACCTTGATGACTGGCTCATTAAATGAAGCCTTTACCATGTATCCGCAGCTGGCAACCAAAGTAACTTATGATCCTGATGACACCAGTTGGATTATCTATCATATTAATCCTGTTGCGCGCTTTTGGGATGGCACGCCGGTCACCAGTAGTGACGTCAAAGCGACTTATGATGCACTGTTAAATAAAGGGCCAATGTATATTCGCAGCTATTTGGGTGATATTAAAGACATTCAGATTATTAATGACCAACAAGTGAAGTTTATCTTTGCCTCTGATGATAATAAAGAAATCTTGCTAACTGTCGGACAGTTTCCTATTTTTGCTAAGTCCTCTATCGATACTGATTTTGAAAAAATAACCTTGACGCCATTGATGGGCAGTGGGCCTTATAAGTTAGGGCGTGTTGATGCAGGGCGCTCGGTCAGCTATCTGCGTGATCCCAATTATTGGGGTCGTGATTTGATGGTCAATCGCGGTCGTTATAATTTTGATATGATTAAGTTTGTTTATTATCAAAGCGATGAGATTGCCTTTGAAGGTTTTAAGTCTGGTCAATATCGTTTTCGCCCTGAGAATAAAGCGTCGAACTGGGCAACGGGTTATAACTTTCCTGCAGTCAAGGCAGGGATGATTAATAAAGAAACGATTAGCAGCGAAAACCCAGTACCAATGCAAGGTCTGGTCATGAATATGCGACGTCCCATCTTTCAAGATATTCGCGTTCGCCAAGCATTGAGCAAGGCTTACGACTTTGAGTGGATGAATAAGACCTTGTTTCATGGGCAGTATGAACGTTTGCAAAGTTTCTTTCATGGCTCCGAGCTTGCCGCAACAGGGGTGCCATCTGCTGAAGAGATGCAGGTGCTTACGCCTTTATTACCTAAGCTTGAACCGCTGCAACGTCAAGCCGTATTAATGGAGTGGCAATTGCCGACCAGTGACGGTAGTGGCTTTAACCGTAAAGAGTTACTAGAAGCGCGGCAGCTGTTGCTAGATGCTGGATTTTATTATAACGATATGAAGCTATATCAGCCCAATGGACAACTTGCTCAGATTGAGGTTTTAATGATGGGCGATACTATGGGTCGGGTGCTTCTGCCATATATTCGAAATCTACAGCGCTTAGGATTTGATGCCACGTTACGTCAAGTCGACGGACCACAATATTATGAACGGGTACGCCGTTTTGACTACGACATGATAGTTGATAAATTTGCTCAGAGTTTATCACCTGGTGCGGAACAAGTTGGTTTTTGGGGTAGCTCAGCCGCTGACCAAGCGGGCAATAGAAATACTATCGGCATCAAAAACCCAGAGATTGACGCGGTGATAGAGCAGCTTGGTAATGCTAAAACTCGCGACGATACTATATTATATACTCAGGTGCTCGATCGCCTACTACGTGCTGGTCATTATTTAGTGCCCTTATACGGCAAATCAGCGACCAATGTCGCCTATTGGGATCAATATCGTCATACTGAAAAACTGCCCTCTAATGCCATCGGTATTGACTACTGGTGGACGGACAAAGAAGCAGAAGCACGTGTTAACCAATACTTGAAGCAATAATTTAGAACAATAAAGGAAATAACGCTTCATCTTAAAATTTTATTTCGTTTAAAAAATCAATAAAAGACATCAGCAATAAAGATAACTACTGGTAAGGATTTAATATGACTATCCGCATTCATCCAATCAAAGCGTTCAATGATAATTATATTTGGACATTGATTAATGAAAATAATAAACAGGCGATCGTTATTGATCCTGGTCAAGCTGAGCCTGTCATGAGTTATTTGGAAGAAAATAAATTAGAGCTAACGTCTATCTGGACGACTCATCATCATCATGACCATATCGGCGGTGTAGCAGAACTGCAAGAGTCTTATCCGATGACGCATCTGGTTGCGCATACTGAGCATAATGTCGATGAAGATCAGACCATTAAGGACGGCAGTACGGTCAGTGCTTGGGGCTGCGCCGCGCAGGTATGGGATGTGTCCGGTCATACCGCATGCCATGTGGCTTATATATTAGATATTGACGGGCTTAAACATTGCTTTTGTGGCGATACTTTATTTAGTGCTGGATGCGGACGGGTATTTACGGGGACGATTGAGCAATTACACAACAGCTTTAAGCGTTTAAATGGTTTGCCAGCTGACACGCTGCTATATCCTGCGCATGAATACACTGCCAGTAATCTGCGCTTTGGACTATCTATCGAACCTACTAATGACGCAATGCAGCAAGCACTGGTTCAAGCAGAAGAAAAAACCGCCCAAGGTATTCCGACGTTGCCAGTCACTTTAGAACATGAACGTGCGATCAATGTATTTTTACGGACGCAAGAGCCGAGCGTGATAGCAGGGGTGAAGTCTAAAACAACTATGGATGATAATAAATCTTTGGCTGTATTTGCTGCGTTACGTGAGCTTAAAAATAGCTTTTAAAGCATAACGGGCGCTTCGACTGACGTTTTGATAGTTATTAGCTGCGTATTCTTTCTGTCGTCATATTTATTATCTTAGGAAGCCACCGTTATGGGTCGTTATATCTTAAAAAGGTTACTACTGATATTACCGACGCTTTTTTTGATATTGCTCGCAAACTTTGTGATTGTACAAGCAGCGCCTGGTGGTCCTGTCGAGCAGCAACTGGCGCTTATTGAGCAAGGTGCAAAAGACAATGCGCTTGGCGGTAATATTGGCGCGGGTAGTGCGGGAAATAACAGTACCTATCAAGGTACGCGTGGCTTATCTGAGGAAATGGTTGCAGCGATTAATGCCCAATACGGCTTTGATAAATCGGCACCTGAGCGCTTTTGGCTTATGTTAAAGAATTATGCTCAGCTAGATTTCGGTGAGTCTTTTTTTAAAGGACAGTCGGTAACGGATTTGATTATCGAGAAATTACCCGTTTCTATCTCGCTTGGGCTCTGGAGCACGCTGCTGATTTATATGATAGCGATTCCACTAGGTATCTATAAAGCCATGCATCATGGCTCGGGGATTGATAAAGTTACTGCCATGCTACTGGCTATCGGGCATGCAATACCTGTTTTCGTATTTGCCGTTATATTACTGGTGTTTTTTGCAGGTGGTAGCTACTGGAATATTTTTCCACTGCAAGGCTTGACCTCTGAGAACTTCGATCAATTAAGCGCGCTGGGTAAAATCAAAGATTACTTTTGGCATTTGGCGCTACCACTGCTGGCAAGTACGATTGGCGGTTTTGCGGGCTTGACCTACCTGACCAAGTTTAGCTTTTTAGAAGAGCTGGGTAAGCAATATGTGCTTACTGCTCGTGCTAAAGGCTTGGCTGAGCGTCAAGTGCTATACGGACATGTGTTTCGTAATGCCATGCTGATTATTATTGCAGGTATTCCAGCGGCTATCGTTGGTATTTTCTTTGCTGGTAATTTTTTGATTGAGATTATTTTTAAGCTTGATGGTTTGGGGTTGTTAGGTTTTGAAGCCATTCAGCAGCGCGATTATCCGGTGATATTTGGTACATTGTTTATTTTTACCTTGGTCGGGCTATTATTACAGTTAATCAGTGATTTAAGTTATCACTTAATTGATCCCCGTATTGATTTTGAGGGGCGCTAATGTCAAGTCATCCATTATCTTCAGTGCCCTCAAGCACATCTTCTATTGCCCTAGAAAAAAAACGCCGCCTAAATCCTATCTGGCAGGCGCGTCTAAACCGTTTTCGTCATAATCGCCTTGGTATCATATCGCTATTTATATTTACGCTGATATTCGTCATTTGTATGGCAGCCAATGTGATTGCCAATGACAAGCCGCTACTGGTGAAGTATCAAGGCGATTATTACTTTCCTGTCCTAAAAGCCTATCCTGAAACGGCTTTTGGTGGGGTGTTTGAGACTGAAGCCAATTATAAAGACCCTGCGGTACAGACGCTGATTGATGAGCAGGGTTTTTACATTATGCCGCCGATTCCATTTGCTGATCAGACACCAAACGTTGAGCTGGGTATTCCATATCCAGCAGCGCCCAATAGCCAGAACTGGCTTGGTACTGATGACTTAGGCCGCGATGTGTTGGCACGGATACTTTATGGCATGCGCGTGTCATTATTGTTCGGTTTAGCATTAACACTTGCTGGGGCAGTGATTGGTATTATCGTCGGTGCAATACAAGGTTATTACGGTGGTTGGATAGATTTGGCAGGGCAGCGCTTCATGGAAGTATGGGGCGGTATGCCGCAGCTGTTTATGATTATTATTTTGGTCAGTTTATTCAGCCCCAGTATCTTTATGCTATTTGCAATGATGTTATTATTTGGTTGGATGGGATTGGTCGGTTTGGTACGGGCGGAGTTTTTGCGCGCGCGTAACTTTGATTATATCCGTGCTGCTCGTAACCTTGGGGTGTCAGACAGTCAAATTATGCTTAGACATATCTTGCCCAATGCTCTAGCGTCAAGTTTGTCACAGCTGCCATTTATATTGACCGCTAATATTATCGCTTTAACCGCACTAGATTTTTTAGGTTATGGCTTGCCGCCTGGGTCACCGTCACTTGGTGAGCTGATGGTTCAAGGGAAAAATAATCTCGATGCACCATGGCTTGCGCTATCTGGTTTTTTTAGTTTAACCTTTATTTTATCACTGCTAATATTCGTTGGCGAAGCGCTACGTGATGCGTTTGATCCGAGGCGCTCTTAAGATGACCATGATTGATACGCAAACTGACAGCCTAAAAGGCAATCATAGCAATACACAGCAAAAGCTAATGTTGAGTGTCGATAAGCTTAGTATTCTTACCAATAACGGCGTAACGTTAGTCGATAAACTCTCTTATGAGCTGCGGCAAGGACAAACTCTTGCTATCGTTGGTGAATCAGGCTCTGGCAAATCCATTGCAAGTCTCGCGCTATTAGGCTTATTGCCAGACAGTTTGACCGTTAGCGGTGAGGTGAAGCTAGCAGGGTCAGCAGGGTTGACTGTGCTACCGATAGCCAATGCCAATGTTAGTGTTAGTGCTAGTGCTAAGGCACGTAACGCTGCGCTGCGCTCTATTCGCGGACAGCGCATCGGCATGGTGTTTCAAGAGCCGATGACAGCGCTCAATCCACTACATACGGTTGCCAAACAAATTGCTGAATCACTACGTCTAGTTGGTGTGCCCAAGAAACAATGGCAAAGTCAAACAATCGATTTACTAAATGATGTCAATATTACCAATCCGATTGATAAGCTGAACCGCTATCCGCATGAGCTATCAGGTGGTCAACGTCAACGCGTCATGATTGCCATGGCATTGGCACAGCAGCCTGATATTTTAATCGCTGATGAGCCGACCACCGCGCTTGATGTGACTCTGCAACATGAGATTCTCACTCTATTAGATGATCTTAAGCGTCAGCATAATATGGCGATGGTGCTTATTAGCCATGACCTCAATCTGGTCAGGCGCTACAGTGATGAAGTAATTGTCATGCGCCAAGGACAGACGATTGAGCAAGGGCAAACCATAAGTGTGTTCAATCAGCCCAAAGCCGAATATACCCGCTCGCTAATCAAACAAGAATTTGGCCAAGCACTGAACTTCTCTAATGATGATAAAATTCAGCAATCAACCGTATTGCAAGTCAGCAATTTACAAGTACAGTTTCCCATTGAAAAAAGTCTGTTTGGTGGTACTAAGCGCTGGTTTGATGCGGTAAAAAATGTTGATATGACGCTACAGAAAGGGTGGGCGTTAGGCATTGTTGGTGAGTCAGGCTCTGGAAAAACCACCATCGCCCTCGCACTCAGTCAATTACTGAGCAATCAAGCGCGTGTGGGTGGCGAAATAATGGTCAATGGACAAGATATTACGGCATTTTCCAAACGTGATTTGCGCACCTTTCGCTCGCAAATTCAAATGGTATTTCAAGACCCCTTTGCCAGTATCAATCCACGTATGACGGTGATGCAAATCATTGAAGAAGGATTGCTTGTACAAGGCGTTGATAAAGCAGCACGGCAGCAAGCAGTGATGGATAGCCTTGCTACCGTACATCTGCCAGCTGAGTTTTCGCATCGCTATCCGCATGAGCTATCAGGTGGTCAACGTCAACGGGTAGCACTTGCTCGCGCACTCATTATGCAGCCGAGTCTATTGATATTAGATGAGCCGACGTCCGCGCTTGATAGTACCACGCAGGTCACTGTAGTTAGCTTGCTGCGTGAAATTCAGGAAAAATTGCAAATAAGTTATGTGTTTATTAGTCATGACTTAAAAGTAGTACGCGCCCTATGTCAGCATATTATGGTGCTTAAAGATGGCATGTGTATTGAGTCTGGACGTACTGAAGATGTTTTTAATAGCCCACAGCATCCCTATGCGCAGCAGTTGCTGCAGGCGAGTATGATTTAGCTTAGCCAAAAAGAGTTAAGCAGATAGAGCCAAATAAGCAGAACATGGCAGTTCATACTAATTGCGATATCCTAAAAATAGCAGTGATACAATAAGTTAAACAGACGTTCACTTTAGTTGGATGCTTAGATTTGTCTAATTTTTAGTTAAAGAGCAGTTTGAATTGCTGCTTTAAAGGATTGTTATCGCTATTATTACTATCATTAAAAAGGATTTTTACTCATGAAAAAACAAAATAGTATTGCTAAATTAGTAAATAACAAGTTAGTAAATACTAATGGATTGCAGAATGTCGGTTATTTAGCCGTTGCTAAAACACGCGCTAAAGTCTTAAAAGCGTTCGCTTATGTTGTTCCAATTAGAAGACCAATGCTATTTGTTGGTGAGAGCTCTTGTGAAGAGCTATGTGATATGGCTATCAACGAAGGCAGCACCAATGTATTTATCGTCACTGATGCCGTGCTTAATAAGCTAGGTATCCCAGCCAAAGTGACTGATTATCTAGATAGCAAAAATATCAGCTATACCGTTTATGACGGCATTACCCCAGACCCTACTTTTAAAGTTGTCGAAGAGGGACTGCGCAAATCTATCGATGCTAAGTGCGATTCGATTATTGCCATCGGTGGCGGTTCTGTGATTGATGCGGCTAAGATGATTGCGATGTCACAAGGTAATAGCTGCAAGCCGCAACAACTTATCGGCATTCTTAAAGCCAGAAAGCCTTCGATGCCCCTCTATTGTATTCCTACCACGGCGGGCACAGGTTCAGAAGCAACCCTTGGTGCAGTAGTATCAGACGATAAAACGCATCAAAAAGCGCTGTCTATTGACCCAAGAATGGTGCCATTAGCAGCGGCTATTGACCCTGTTATTATGAAAGGCATGCCGGCTCATATCACAGCAGATACGGGTATCGATGTTTTAACGCACGCGCTTGAAGCTTGGATGAGTGCTAATGCGAGCGTCGAAACCGATTATTATGCGGCTTCTGCGGTTAAATCTGTGATGCAAAACTTACCGCTGGTTTATAAAGACGGCGGCAATCTTAAAGCCAGAGAAGCAATGGGTATTGCCGCTCATTACGGCGGTATCGCCTTTAATAAAGCGGGTCTTGGTTATGTGCATGCTATCGCTCACCAGTTAGGGGCGTATTATAGTATTCCTCACGGTCGTGCCAATGCCATCGTGCTGCCGTATGTGCTTGATGTCAATCGTCAAGTAAGTAAAAAAAGACTGGCAGAGTTAGCTCGCAAGACTGGTATGGTAAAATCGGGACAAGCTGGTAAGAGTGATGCTGAGATTGCCGACCACCTGATCGCGCAAGTACGCGAACTGATTGCCACCTTGAATATCGATCCAACGGTGAAAGGCATGCAAAGCAGTGATTTTGATAAAATTGCTAAAGCAGCAGCAAAAGAAGTCAGTGATACCTATGCCGTACCAACGTATCTATCAGCGTCTGAAATCAAGGCAATCTTAACCAAGATTCAGCAAGCCAGTGATGAGCATACTGCTGGAAAATGAAAAAGTAACTAAGCTATATTGATATAATATAAAAGAGCACACTACACTGTCCGTAATGTGCTCTTTTTTTAATAATCATACTTTGTATCAAACTTATCTTATTAGGAAATTGTGTATAATTCAGAATTTTACTGTTTAATTATATTAAATAATATCTAATAACTATTAAATTTTTATAACAATATAGGTATAGTTTAGTGAGGTCAAAGAGTTATCATGGTTATATTATATTACTTTTAGGAGGCATCGATGAATCATAAATTAAAGACGGGCGCTATTGCGATGGCAGTAGCAGCCATCAGTATGGTTTTCGTTGGCTGTGCTGCTACCGAAAATACGCCCGCTGTGAAAAATACTGCCATCGATAATCCTTATGCGCCAACGGATCCAAATCTCGCAGTCGCTACGGTCGCTGGCGGTTGTTTTTGGTGCGTGGAAGCGGGTTATGAAAAAATACCTGGCGTTGTAGAAGTGGTCTCTGGCTATACCGGCGGTCAATCGACCAATCCAACTTATAGCACTGTATCAGCAGGCGGCACAGGGCATACTGAAGCGGCTCAAGTCTATTATGACCCGACGAAAATCACCTATAATGGTATCGTTCAAGCGTTATGGCGCATTGGGGATCCTACCGATGATAAAGGTCAGTTTGTAGATCGTGGTACTCAGTATCGTCCTGCTATTTTTTATAATAATGCACAGGAAAAGCAGATAGCGGAAGCTGCTAAGCAATCACTACAAGACTCTGGTATCTATAGTAAACCAGTTGTGATTGAAATTGTTGCTGCTAGTAAGTTTTACCCTGCTGAAGAGTATCATCAAGATTATTATAAGAAAAACCCAATCCGCTATAAGGCCTATACCTTTAATTCTGGTCGCTATCAGTTTATCGAGAGTGTCTATGGTAAAGACTATGAGCTGGATTTTAGCCAGTTTAAACCTACGGCGGCGGATAGCGTACAAGCATCATCAAACAATGCGTCAGCTACTAAAGCTAGCACAGGGTTCAATCCGGATACCTTTGTGAAGCCTGCACAGGATGAGCTAAAGCAGTCGCTCAGTGACATTCAATATAAAGTCACTCAAAAAGACGGCACCGAACGCGCTTTTGATAATGAATATTGGGACAATAAAGCGCCTGGGCTGTATGTCGATGTGATATCGGGAGAGCCACTATATTCCTCTCGTGATCAATACAAATCTGGCACTGGCTGGCCAAGCTTTACCCGTCCATTGAGCACGGATATGGTCGTTGAAAAGGAAGACCGAGGGATATTCGGAAGCCGTACCGAAATCCGTAGCCGCTATGCAGACTCACACGTCGGTCATGTATTTGACGATGGTCCAGCACCGACAGGCAAGCGCTACTGTATGAATTCAGCGGCAATGCGTTTTATTCCACTGGCGCAGATGGAAGCAGAAGGTTATGGCAATTGGATTGATGACGTAAGCTAGGTTAGTTAAGCCTCGTTATATTGCAATTAATGGTTGATTGCTAATTATTAATGATAGCTATATTGAAAGGTACGCATTAAAAAAGGATACTTAAGTATCCTTTTTTTATTATCTATTATTACTTGAAGCGTTAGAATGCAGGCTGACGTCTAGGGATCGCACTCAAAAACTCATTGCGCGCTTGATTGTCATGTACGTACTCACCCAACATCGATGTTGTACGTGTGGTGGAGTGCTGCTTATTTACGCCGCGCATCATCATACACATATGCGCTGCATCCATCACTACTGCTACGCCGCGACAGCCAGTGACATCCATGATAGTTTGTGCCACTTGCTCGCTTAAATTTTCTTGAACTTGCAAGCGACGGGCGAACATATCGACAATACGGGCAAATTTTGATAAGCCCAGTACTTGACCATTGGGTAAATAGCCTACATGAGCGATACCATGAAAAGGCAGCATATGATGTTCGCACATTGAATAAAATTCAATATTTTGTACCAATACCAGCTCGCGATTGCTTGATGGAAACAGGGCGTCGTTGACGACTTCATCCAAGCTTTGATGATAACCTTGGGTTAAATGTGCAAAAGCTTTTGCGGCACGCATCGGCGTTTCTTCAAGACCGGGACGCTGTAAGTCCTCGCCAGTTGAGAGAATCAGTTGACGATAAGACTCAACGCTTTCTTGGTAATTTGATGCTATTGTTGGGGTGTTACTCATAAGTTTGGCAGCCATCCAAAATGTGGGTGTAGCTTAACGCTAAATCCCTAATTACGAACAGTTACAAATAACTGTTGTAAAGGATTTTTATAAAAATTGTGCAAGCTGGGAAGGGCTGTGATTATACTTGAAATCTACTTAACTTCATACTGCTGTGGCGAGCAGTTGGGCGTTTAATCGATATTAGACGACATTATAAGGGGATACAGTTTACGACTGTTTACTTAAATTAATTCGTGTATAATGACTTATTTTATAATTTGTACTTTTTACGCTGTGATATTCATCATATCTAATCACTCTAAATAACTTAATATGATTAAACAATTTTGATCGACCCAAAAGGAAATATTATGCTACTACAAGGACAACGATTTGTCGTGACAGGCATTGCGAGCAAACTGTCTATCGCTTGGGCTATCGCTGAGGCACTGCACCGTGAAGGTGCCTCATTAATTCTCACCTATCCTAATGATAAGATCAAAAAGCGTGTCGATATGGCAGCGGAGAAATTCGAAGCAGATTTGGTACTTGAGTGTGATGTGGCGTCTGATGAGTCTATCGCTGCCTGCTTTGAGCAAGTCACTGCCCATTGGGGTGATGGAATCGATGGTGTGGTACATGCGATTGGCTTTGCACCGATGGATCAGCTTGATGGCGATTTTGTTAAGGCGACGACCCGTGAAGGTAGTCAAATTGCCCATGATATCTCAAGCTATAGTTTTGTAGCATTAGCCAAAGAAGCTCGTGCTTTATTGGCCATGCGTCACGGTTCGATGCTGACATTGACATATGAAGGTAGTATCTCGGTATTGCCAAACTACAACGTCATGGGTATGGCAAAGGCCAGCCTCGAAGCCAGTGTTCGCTATTTGGCTACTTCGATGGGTGGTGAAGGCATTCGTGTCAATGCGATCTCAGCAGGTCCTATTCGCACGCTTGCTGCCAGTGGCATCAAATCATTCCGTAAAATGCTCGATATCAGCGAAAAAATAGCGCCGCTACAACGTAATATCACACAAACCGAAGTTGGTAATGCGGCGCTTTTCTTGCTATCACCTTGGGCATCTGGTATTACCGGCGAGATTATGTTTGTTGACGCAGGTTTTAATACCGTTGCTATCAGTGAGCAATTAATGATGCTTGATGAGCCGAAATAATCCACTTCAATAGTCGGTTATAGGGTTCTATACATCAGGAAGGCAGCCAATAGGTTGCCTTTTTTGGTTATAATAGATGCTTTTTGGTGATAAGCCATTAGGCGGCGAATATGATAACCAAATTACCGAAGTGGATATTGTGGGGAGGGGCAGTACTGGCATTCAGTGCTGGCTGTGTTAACACTGCTGCGTTAATGGGGTTTACCAATCTATCGGTTTCTCATGTCACTGGCAACGTAAGCTTATTTGCAGCGGCTATTGCTTACTTGGATGTGCGTAGTATCTTGTATATCGGTGCGCTGCTATTGTCTTTTTTGGCAGGTGCGATACTGAGCGGTTATGTGATTGGGCAGACATCATTAAAGTTAGGTAGGCGCTATGGTAGTGCACTATATATCGAGGCGGCACTGTTAATGGTCAGCTACTGGTTGTATCAGCAGCATGATTATTTAGGACAGTTGGCAGCGGCAATGGCATGCGGATTACAGAATGCCATGGTAGCGACTTATAGTGGCGCGGTTATTCGTACCACCCATTTGACAGGTTTGACATCAGATATGGGCGCAGCGATTGGCAACTGGTTGGCGGGTCGATCGATTAGCAAACCGACATTAGGGTTTCAAGCCATTATTTGGTATTGCTTTTGCGGTGGTAGCGCCGTTGGAGCATTTTTATTCGCCAAGGTTGGCTATGAAGCGCTATTTGTACCCATTGCTATCGTCCTGACGGCAGCATTTATATATAACTATGTCTCAGATCGCCTGCCAGAAAAAAGAGAGCCAAAACACGAAAGGCACTCATCATAACGATCAGTGCCTTTTATTTTTTGCTTTCAGGTAATAATAAAGCTGTGATTTATTTTTTACCTTCTTCCTTATGGTCTTCATGTTCATGCAACCCTTGCATCATATCGAGTGCAGAGTCATCGGTACGCTGCTGATCTTTTTTAGCCAAACCGTCTTGATTGATATCTCTTGGTGCCATTTTAGTGGTTGAGTCTGTTTTATTTGCATCTGTCATAAAGTGCTCCTATTTATTGTTATTCATTTTCCGATATAAATACTAATAAAAAATAGTTGTTAAGCTATTACTGGTATTAGAAATTTATTTTGACTTATTTAGTATGAGATAGCACCATACGCTTGTACATACTAAGTGTACGCTTGTTTAGTGACGATGTGTAACTGCAACTCACAAGGCTTGCTGTTTAATGAAAGGCAATTACTTGGTTATAAGTTGCTCTCACTCACTCTCGGCATTCGGTTCAAAAATTAAAAACTCATGAGATAAATGTCATCTCTATAAAGTACCGTTTTAAAGTACCTTTCCTAAAACGCATTAAAGTAATTCTTTACCTGTGAAACAACCATATTTATTGCAAATTTTATAAGGTTTTTTTATAAAGGCTTTGTTGCATCAGCTTTTTGTTATATATCTGTTATGATAACGGCGTATTTTTTGCGGTTGCTGGTTGAACAACCGTCAATCGCTAACATGCGTTTTTATTTTAGCGTCTTTTTACACTGTCTTTGGGAAAATAAGGACATTTTATGTCAGAGCAAAAATTAGATAGCCATCTTCCTGATGATGGCAATGAGTATTTATTTACCGATACCTTTCCAAAGGGTACTGGTAAAGGATTGATAGTGGTCGCTATTGCGGCGGTTATCAGTATGATTATTTATAATGTATTGC
Organism: Psychrobacter sp. TWP2-1-2; assembly: GCF_049896785.1. Classification (NCBI taxonomy): domain Bacteria; kingdom Pseudomonadati; phylum Pseudomonadota; class Gammaproteobacteria; order Moraxellales; family Moraxellaceae; genus Psychrobacter; species Psychrobacter sp. TWP2-1-2. Next base: position 137,684 of record NZ_JAFCVA010000001.1, read on the forward strand.
CATTCGATATCAATGCCAATAAGGGTCTTGCCTTATTGTTCTTCATCGGCGTACTGTGGCTAACGGAAGCGTTGCACGTCACGATTACGGCACTATTGGTAGTCGTGGTTGGTGCCCTAGTTGGTATACCAGAATTCGATGCCGAAATAGGCTTACAAAGCTTTGCCAATCCGACCATTTATTTGTTTTTTGGTGGTTTTGCTTTAGCAGCAGCCCTGCATGTGCAGCAATTGGATAAAAAAATTGCCCTGAAGATTTTATCGATGTCAGGTGGCAAATTAAGCACAGCGGTATTTTTGATATTTGGCGTGACCGCATTTTTGTCGATGTGGATATCGAATACTGCGACGGCGGCGATGATGTTGCCATTAGCGCTGGGTATTTTAACGCAAGTTGACCGTGAAAAAGACCGAGGCACTTTTGTATTTGTACTATTAGGTATCGCTTACTCAGCAAGCCTTGGTGGTTTAGGTACGATCGTTGGTTCGCCACCAAATGCTATCGCTGCAAAGGCGCTAAATATTGCCTTTGTGGACTGGATGAAGTTTGGTGTGCCGATGATGCTGGTATTATTGCCGCTATTGTTAGGCGCGATGTATGTGTTTTTGAAGCCCAACCTGAACCGTAAAATTGTATTGGTTGAAGATGAGCCTATTGTATGGAATAAACCTCGCGTAGTGACGATTATCGTCTTTATTGTCACCGCATTGGGCTGGATTTTCTCCAAAAAGATTGGTGCTGCGCTTGATATTACGGATACTGACGCAGTTATTGCCTTATCAGCTGCTGCCGCTGTGGTCAGCTTAGGTTTGGTATCGTGGAAGCAAGTGTCTGATAATACGGATTGGGGTGTGCTCATGCTGTTCGGCGGTGGTATTGCCCTGTCGACGATTCTGAAGGTGTCAGGTGCCTCTTTGGTATTGGGGGAGACGGTCGCTAATGCGTTGTCTTCTGCACCGCTTATCGTGGTGATGATTGCGGTATCAGCATTTATTATTTTCTTAACGGAGTTTGCTTCTAATACCGCCTCTGCCGCCCTGCTGGTTCCCGTATTTGCTGCCATTGCAGAGCAGATGGGTTTACCGCACGAAGTGTTGGTATTGGTCATCGGTATTGGTGCATCTTGTGCCTTTATGCTACCAGTTGCAACACCGCCAAATGCGATTGTCTTTGGTACGGGATTGATTAAACAGAGCGAAATGATCCGTACGGGTGTCATTCTTAATATCATTGCTACCTTTGTCGTCGGATTGTGGGCTTATTTCTTCTTAATATAGTTTAGCAATCACATTAATCATAATTTATGAAACCCAATGTCTTAATAATCACGAGCCATTGGGTTTTTTTGTTTCTCTTTTCTGTTCCTTTTTACGGTTAGTCGATGTATAACATAGTGATTTGTTAGGAAAATAAATAGGATGGCGCACTCTAACTCCAACTCTAATAACAAGCAATTAAATACTATCGCGGCTATTTCCGAGATTCATAGTAATGTTTTCGCGCTTGAAGCCGTGCTGACTGATATTAAACAGCGCGATATTGATCAAATTGTTAATCTGGGCGATATTCTATACGGACCGATTGCCCCTAAAGATACCTATGCGCTCTTAATGGTACAGCAGAACGATATCATTACTATTCGAGGTAATCAGGATAGACAGATTTATGAAGCGACAACGGCGGAGATTGGCAACAACGCAACCATGGCTTTTATCATAGAGGACTTGCCTAAAGCAGCGGTTAAGTGGCTGCAGAATTTGCCGTTTGATTGTCATTTGAGTGAGAATATTTATCTGTGCCATGGGTCACCAACCGATGACATGGTCTATTTGTTAGAAAATATCGAGACGGGTCAGCCGACCTTACGTGATAATCTAGACATTTTGGCACAGCTTAACGGTATCGATAGCACCGTTATTATATGTGGTCATACTCATATTCCACGTACAGTCACGCTATCGACAGGTCAGATAATCATCAATACAGGTAGCGTGGGTTACCCTGCCTATGAAGATGACTTGCCTGTTTTGCATAAGATGCAAACCTATTCGCCCCATGCCAGTTACGCGCTTATTAAATGTGTTAATACTGAACAGGGTAAATACTGGCAAACTGAGCATATCAAGGTGCCTTATGATTATGAAGCTGCGGCTGAATTGGCTTCAATGAACGGTCGCGAAGATTGGACGTTTGCACTGAGAACAGGGCGAGTATTGCCTTGATGAGCAATTAAATATATAAGTATCAGGATTTTACCTATTTTTAGCATGATTTACTAAGTTGCAAGCTATTATATGCATCAATATCTCTATGACCACACCAAACCTCTTTCAATGCGGGTAGCGCTTGAATATCTATTTGCCTAAAAAAACCGTCTACATTAAGCTGTCGATAATTCGCTCCTCGATCCATTAGTTGATTAGAAAATAAAGAAAAGCTTGCAACTGGCGTCTCAGAATGGCTATAGATATGAATACTAATAACATTAGCTCCCTCTTTGCCGCCTAGACCTTTACGCCAAAAACCATGGCTTTGGCTGTTTATCTCATCGACTATGGCTTGCATTTTTTCAGGCTGATGCTTTGCGTCGTAAGATAGTAGAATAGGGTTTGAATAAGGGTTCTCAATTTCAACTTTGCTGATGTCATGATAAGTAGCTCTTGATGTTAAGCTTGATTCTTTATTTGTACAGGAAGTTAAACACAACACTATTGGCAAAAATATAGTCGCTATAAACGTCAGCTTAATAGCTATCAGAATGCCCATATTGATCCTTTTTATATGATTTATCTAACATCACACATTTTACTCAGAAGTTATTAACGTACAAGGTAATTCTTTATGCCAACACTCTTTATGGTACAGCTTGGTGGTCGCCCCAAAGGTCGTTTGATTGAGCAGCATGATATTTTCTTTGGTGTGGCCAATCAGGTGCGCGAGCTGGTAGACGATATCAATCACCACTGGCCTGAAGTCAAAAACAAATGGCATATTGATTCATACAGAGCGATTACCAAAGTGGGAAACCATACTGTTAAATTGATCGAGTCAAACAATCAAACAGCGAATGATAACGGTTTAAAACTGTTCTTTATTAATTTAGGCGGCTATCAGCAGGGGAGTTTTGAAGAGTTTCATCATAAACTGCTTATCGTCGCTGCTACTCAAGCAGAGGCTATTAAACAAGCCAAACAAAGTACATTTTATAAAGAATTTACTTTTAAAGATAAAGACACACCTTTTAATGCCGCATCGCACATTGATGATAAATTCGAGGTAGATATTGATGATATATACAACGTGAATGACCTTGTCTCAAACATACAGATTTTAATTGAGCCTACGATTCATAATAGTCACGAACTTGCAAATGCTGATGAAGATAAAGAGTATGTTGGTTATCTAAGTATCAAGAATTTAAGGAAGTTATTTTAAATTCATTTCATTTTTAGTCTCATCATTTAATTAAGGACACACCCTAATATGGCTTTAAATATGTACTATAAAAATGGCATGATTCGCAAATCGCGTTGCCAACTCTCTGATGAGCTATTACCGACCCTTTATCAGATTCATGATAATGCTAAGTTTCCACAACTCACTTGGCTAATTGATAATGTGTATGAAAATCCGCAGATTCAACCTGATGTCGCACAAGCATTAGCTGGTGAAATGGTAGCGTTTGAGAGGTTAATACTTTCGCTGCATCTGCCTTTTCCTAGGCTGCCATTACAAAAGTTGCAGAATTTCTTTATGGGGGCTGCTATTCGTCAACAGATTATTTATACAAGTAGCATGTGAGCTTACAAATAATTTATTCACAGAAATAAAATAGGGCTGGCAGGTTTGAAAAATTTGATAAAATGTCACTACTAAACCACGAATTTACGAACCTTTTATGATCTATCAGTGCATCACAGAAGAGGGTGAGCATTTACGTTTGGATGTGATCAATAGCGATATTGGTTATATGCTCAAGTATTATTTCGCCACCCAAGGTAATCCTTTAAGGTTAGAGGCGCAGCAAGCTACTGAGGATACCTATTATACGACTCTTTCTAGTGGTACTAATCTCGTTATGCGGGATCCGAATAATTACTATGAGCTGACACAATTTGAAGATAGCGATACCTCTTTTTATATTATTAGTGCCATCACTGGTCAGGAGATGAATCATTTTTCTTGTGAGAATAACTCGATTGAAAATGATCAGTATGCTTTGATTGCTCAAATGGAGCCAGAGCATTTTAAATTTAAGCCTATGACTAATGAGCTTAGAAATATTTTGACTGAGCGTTTTGAAAATAGATAATAGTCTGCATAGTTGCCAAGCAAACACTATAACCGCCTTGAATCACGCCCAAATTACCCTCATAATCTAACCACTTCCAAACAATAAATAGCCTAAGTAAATATGCCGACTGAAAACAATACCGATGAGCTTAGATTCGATGAATTAAGTAAATTAGCAAACACAAGTGACGATAATTCAAATATGACAGAAAACAGTAATAAAGCGTCTTCACAACCTGATATGGTTATTGATTTACCAGTACTCGCTAAAGACAGTTATTATTTAAGTCGTCTCGAGCGTGAGCTGGCAAGGGCTGCTATGGCTAAAAATAAAAAAGATTCTAACGATAAAGCCGATGATGGGCTAACTAAAAAACGTGCACAGTATGAAAAAATCAAGACCCGCTCACAGCAAGCGGTGCAGGCACGTATGGATAGTATTCCAGAAAAACTGGCAGAAAAACTGAATCTTGATTTGCCCGTGAGTCAACGTGCAGAAGATTTAGTACAGGCAATTATTGATCACCAAGTCATTATTGTTGCAGGGGAGACAGGTTCTGGTAAGACGACGCAATTGCCGAAGCTGGCAATGCTGGCAGGTCGCGGTATCACTGGACAGATAGGGCATACCCAGCCTCGACGATTGGCCGCACGCAGTGTGGCAAACCGTATCGCTGAAGAACTGGGCGAGCAGCTCGGTGATACTGTCAGCTTCAAGATTCGCTTTAATGAGCAAGGTACGGCGCAATCTGTGGTTAAGCTCATGACCGATGGTATCTTGCTGGCTGAATTGGGTCACGATAGATTCTTAAGTAAATACGATACTATCATTATTGATGAGGCGCATGAACGTAGCTTAAACATTGATTTTATTATGGGTTACCTGAAAAAACTGCTGCCCAAGCGCCCTGATTTAAAAGTGATCATTACCTCAGCAACACTTGATACCAAACGCTTTAGTGAATACTTTAGCCGCTATGATAATAAGTTAAAACGCAACGTACCTGCGCCTATTTTCAATGTCGAAGGTCGTAGTTTTCCAGTGGAAGTTCGTTACCGTCCCCTCACTGATGAGCCAGTGAACAGCTCGGATGATGATAGCTACGATGACTTTGAAGAAAATCTGCCACGTGCAGTCGTTGCCGCCGTCGAAGAATGCTTTAGCGATGCACAAAATAAAGGTCATGCTGACCAAGCAGACATCTTGATATTTGCCGCCACAGAAGCGGAGATTCGTGAGCTACAAGAGGTGCTTGAGCGTCATGGGCCAAAGCATACAGAAGTGCTGCCACTATTTGCACGGCAGACTTATGAAGAGCAGCAGCGCATCTTCCAACCGTCAGGTCGTGGTCGGCGTATCGTTATCGCGACCAACGTTGCCGAAACTGCGCTGACCGTACCCGGCATTCGTTATGTGATTGATTTGGGTTTTGCGCGGATTTCTCGTTATTCGTATCGCTCACGCGTACAGCGTCTACCCATTGAGGCGATCTCGCAAGCGGCTGCCAATCAGCGTAAAGGGCGTTGTGGTCGTGTTGCACCAGGGGTTTGCATTCGTCTGTATAGTGAAGAGGACTTTACTGGTCGTCCGGAATTTACCGAACCTGAGATTTTGCGAACTAACTTAGCCTCGGTTATTTTACAAATGGCCAATCTGCGTTTAGGTAGCGTTGATGATTTTGCCTTTATTGAGCCGCCTGACAGTCGCTTGGTTACGGATGGTCATAAATTGCTTGATGAGTTAGGCGCGATTACCTCTAAAAATGAAGTAACTGCTGCTCATCAAAACAATAAGCCAAAACCAAAAAAAGGTCTCGACCACTTAAGCCTGACGCCAACTGGACAAAAAATGGCGCGTATGCCAATCGATCCAAGGCTAGCACGTATGTTGGTTGCGGGCAGTGATTTTGATTGTATCCGTGAGATGCTGATTGTAGTAGCGGCTCTTGCTGTACAGGATCCACGCGAGCGTCCTGCCAATAAACGCCAGCAAGCCGATCAAAAGCATGCGGAATTTCGTCAAGATGATTCCGACTTTTTATTCTATTTAAGTCTGTGGAAAGCGCTATTTGAAAAAGATGAAGATGGCAATAAGCTGTCTGGCAATCAGCGTAAGAATTTTACCAAGAAAAACTATCTGAGCTTCCCGCGTGTACGTGAGTGGAATCAAACCCATCGTCAGTTAGTACAAATGGTCACAGACCTCAAGCTGACGGATGTTAAAGAGGCAAAAGCTTCCGATAAAGGAACCGATAAAAATGCTTCGTTAGAAAACATGACCAGCGACCCTACCGCGATAGAAGATGAAGAACTCAAAGCGGTTAAATATGCCAATTTACACCGCGCATTATTGACAGGTCTATTGTCTACAATTGCGCATAAAACCGAAAATCGCGGTGAATATCTAGCAGCGCGCCAGCAAAAAGCCAAAATCTTCCCCGCGAGTACGGTATTTAAACAAGTACCACCTTGGGTCATGGCTTTTGAAGTGGTCGAAACCTCGCAAGTCTTTATGCGCACTGTTGCCAAAATTGAACCAGAATGGATTATCTCAGCCGCAGGTGACTTATTAAAGTATCACTACTTTGAGCCGCATTGGTCGAAGAAGACTGGACGAGTGAAAGCTTACGCGCAGATTAGCTTATTTGGGCTGATTATTATTAGTAAACAGCTGACCAATTATGAGCAAGTGAACTTGGCTGAGTCACGAGAAATCTTCATCCGTGATGGTCTGGTGACTGGTAATTTGGGGCGTCAAGCGCCATTTTTACAGCATAATATGGATAAAATTGCCGACATTGAACGCATTGAAGATAAGTTACGTCGTCGTGATTTGTTGGTTGATGAAGAAGCACTGTATCAGTTTTATGATAAAAAAATACCTGAGCATATTGCCAGTCGCAAAGCCTTTGAAGATTGGCGTGCCGAGGTTGAAAAAACTGATGCCAAATATCTATTCTTTACCGATGATGACGTGCTCAATAGCCAAGCACCGACCACAGGCGATTTCCCAGAAGTGTGGAAATTGGGTGATTTAAAACTACCGCTACGTTATGTCTTTGATCCGTCCAGCGATGATGATGGCGTGACCATTCGTGTGCCACTTGCCGCGCTACCGCAGCTTGATGCGATCGAACTATTGTGGGGCGTACCCGGTTGGCGTTATGAGCTAGTATTGCAGTTGCTTAAGTCACTACCAAAGGATATCCGCCGTCAAATTGTACCGATTCCTGATACAGCCGATAGCTTGTTTGATGAACTGCAACCTGCTGGTGGACAAGGATTGCTCAAGCAGCTTTGCCAAGCCCTAAATCGTCGCGGCGTTATGTCAGTAACGCCTGATAGCTTTAATCCCTCTAGCATTGATCGCTATTTGCAGCCGCAAATCTGTGTGGTCGACGACAAAAACCGCATTATCGAAAAGGGTCGCGACCTGCAAACGCTACAGATTCGTCATGCCTCTGAAACCCGCCAAGCGGTGAATGAGCAGCAAGGTACGCATACCGAATTCCCTGAGCATTTTGCCTTTAGCAAAAATCATCATAGTGCAGGCGTGGTGATGAAGCAGTTTGCTGCTTTGGTTGCAGATGCGTCAGGTGAAGCGGTATCTATCCATCAATATACCGATGTCAATGCAGCGTTACAGGCACACCGTATCGGGGTTTTGACCTTGATAAAAGGTAAGCTTGGTGCGAAGAAAAAACAGCTGACCAGCCAAATTGATAAAATATTCAAATTGGCATTCGCGCCACTTGGTGATATGGAGAAGCTAAAAACCATCGTCATCGACGCGGCATTGGACGCGTCGCTTGAAGAGCATTATGTATTATTTGATCATAGTGCTGATTTGCCTGAAAGCGCTGATGATACTGCCGTAGCGCTTGCTGAAGAATTACCCTTTACGCCAGAAGAGTACGAGAAGACCTTGGAGGTGGTGTCGGGTAACTTTCTATTGACGGGTCAAAACGTCATAAAAATCCTTAAAAATGTCTATACCCGTTGGCAGCGTATTCGCCAGAGTTTACTCATGCTTGATAGAGAGGTATTTGGTGAGTCTATCGAAGATATCGAAGACCAATTAGAAGATTTGCACTTGGCTGATTTTGTTTATCGCATGGATTATAGCCATTGGCAGCAGTATCCGCGCTATCTAGAGGCGCTTGAAATTCGTATCGAACGGCTTGAGCACAATCTCGAATCCGATCTCGAAGGCGTATACGCGCTTGATGTGCATATGGAGCGGTTGGCAAATCGTGCCAATGATAAAGCCATTAGTGAGTACCGCTGGATGGTCGAGGAGTATCGTATTCAGCTATTCGCGCAACCGATGAAAACCCGCATGGCAGTGTCACCAAAGCGCCTAAGCAAGATGTGGGATAAAATGAGTTAGGATAGCGTTAGATTTTTAAAACTTGCTAATTGACAGCATATGACAATTGTCTTGTATAGCTCTTTGATTTAGTCGATAATATTTGATTAAATTAAAGAGCTATTATTTTTTATATCGGAGTTTTTTGGTCGTTACTTAATGTACTGATGTAGGTTTTTGAGCAGGATAAAGAATAATGATTAAAGGTAAATTGATAATATTAGGATTTGCATCAACTATATTTATGAGTACGGGCTGTGATGAAACACAAGCCAGTAATAATAAAAATGTGAAGGTATTTGCGCCAACAAGCGTAGAAAAAGAAGTGCAGTTACGCGGCAGTTTTAAAAGAAGCTTTGAGATTCATGAGTTCGTTTCTGATAACATTATTTACTATGTGTCAGACCCAAATCAGCTATTAATTAAAGATTCAAAAAGTCTCAATCAAAAAGGTTATTACAAATATTTCGAAACTTGCGTCATTGGTAACATTAGCCCCATCGGTCAATATGGGCCTCTAGGCAAATATCAAAATCAAATAACTATTCGTGAGATTTGCGCGTAGCTTTGATAGAGTAGGTTATCGTATGGATATCCTACTGATTTTAAGTAACTAACTTTCACTCACTATCGATAAAAAGGCTGGATTGGCAATTGCTAACCCAGCCTTTTGTTTATTTAATGCGCATTAAAGCATTTGATTAACTTCTGGATATACTCTATTACTAGGAGACAAGATGTCATCTAGCATCTCTTTATCCATCAATTTTTCTTCTAATACAATGTAATAAACACTGCACTCATTTCTTGTGTTCTTCTCACGACAAAAGAAGACGCATCATAACCAAGATGCAGGTGTTATCGTTTTATTAATCTCATTGAATTGATTTTAAGTATCATTGTTTTTTTGCGATGGATAAATCTTTTATGAAACAAAAAAGCAAAGGTGGCGTCATATGACCTTTGCTCTAAAATTTAGCACCTGAGTAAAATTAGTGGCTGATCTTTTCTGTCAGCACACCCATACTATAAAGCAAGAATGCTATAACGGTCAGTGCTACAATAAATGGCGTGAGTATCCAAATCACCACGTTGATCAATAATGAGGGCAATAATCCATTAAATAATACCGTGTTTGGTGTAAAAAAATCTGTCATGACATCGACTGCACGCTTAGCTACGGGGAATAGCAAGGTGCTTAGTGCCAGCATATAAATATACTTGCTAAAACTAGGGTCGCTCATGACTACCATAAAATAAAACACCAAGAAATAAGTGACACCCAATGCCCAGCATTTGAGAGTATAGCTTAAACGAATCATGTTAGTGCCTCCCGAAATATTCTGACGATCACACGTAGAAAAATTATTATAATAGTTGCTAAATTATGAATATATAGTATATGTTATAATATGAATATATAGACCAAGTCAACTGTTTTTTTCTTAAGTAAGATATTTCGTCGTTTGTTTGGCTGGAAAGAGGGAGGGTGTAGGAATCTGCTAAACAGATAATTACATTGTGTACGCAGTTGCTTATGAAGCTTTCAAGGCGCAGAGGAATTGCCCTAGTCAGAAAGCATTATAGTAGGGGCATTATGGTGGAAGCCTCATTCTAGATATTTATTAACTCACTGCTTGGACTTACTCCAAATAACCGCTTATATTCACGGCTAAATTGGCTGGGACTTTCATAGCCTACTTGCATGGCGATTTGCGATACTTGTGCCTCGCCGAGTTGAATCAGCTGCCGCGCTTTCATCAATCGTAGGCTTTTTTGATATTGAAGCGGGCTTAGTTGAGTGATTTCTTTAAAATGTTGATGAAATCCCGACACACTCATACCGCAGCGACTGGCCAAATCTTCTATGATGACGGGCTCTTCTAAATGCGCTTTTAGCCAATCGGTAGCTTGGGCAATACGGTGGGTGTGACTGCCATTAACCACCAGTTGCCGAAGCTTATGACCTTGCTGTGCTGAGAGCAGCCGATAATAAATCTCTTGCTGAATTAAAGGTGATAAAAATTCTATATCATTTGGATAATTAAGCAAGTCTATCAGCCGTTCGAATGCAGTTAATATGGTGTCTTCTAATGGCCATTTTATACCTTGATGCTCATAATCGGCATTTTTCTGAGGTGGTATTTTTGCCATGACCTCACGAATGAGCGCCAAATTTAATTTCATAGACAATACGATGACAGGCTTTTCTACAGTAGCGTGTTTGATATGCATGCTTATAGGAATATTGACAGGGCAGAACATCAGGCTGCTATCATCAAATTTCTGGCAATCTGTACCTAAGTAAATTTCACGCGTGCCTTGTAAGACGATACATATGCTAGGTTCTTGGATATAGCTGACCGTCTTTCTTGGTCTGTCGGCACAATAAAAAAACAAGCCTGAAATGTCTGATTCGATGGTTTGGTTTTTGGGTAATATACTAAGTAGCTGCTCTACCGTTTTTGTTTTCATGATTTATGCTTACTTTATAATTTGCCTAATGATATAAATATTTATAGGATTAGGCAAGAATTCTGGAGTAATGCTCTACCAGATTAGCGTGCTCACTTCTATAATGATGGCATCAAAACGCAGCAAGATTGATTTGCAGCGTATTGCACAATACCAATAACACGCCAATCCATAAGGAATATATGATGAAGATTTTCTATAAAACGCGCGCAACGGCAACGGGTGGTCGTTCTGGCCATACAGGTCTTGACGATGGTTCGCTAGCTTTTGATTTGGTCTCTTTTCAAGAAACAGACAAGGAAGGTGTCAATCCAGAGCAGCTTTTTGCAATGGGTTATGCGGCTTGTTTTGATAGTGCTTTAAATCTGACCGCCCAGCAAATGAAACTGCCAATCACTGCCTCAAAAACCTCGACCCAAGTGGGTATTGGTATGAAAGCCGATGGTAGCTATAACCTAGATATAGATTTGTATGTTGAAGTGTCGGGCATTGATGAGGTTCAAGCGCAAACACTGGTCGAAACAGCTCATCAAGTTTGCCCATACTCTAATGCTACTCGTGGTAATGTCGATGCACGTTTGCATGTGACCGTGGTTTAACGGTCAGCAGTAGTTAACACCTAACGACTGATTCAACAGCTGCTCTAATAACTATAAACAAATATAAAAACGACATGACTTTCAACTGCTTGGGTATATAAAGTATTCAGGCAGTTTTTTATTGAGTGATTCAACGTTGATCATTAAGATTAAATTATCAAGCATAAAAAGTTAAGCACAAAAAAGAGCCAGTAGTTTGACTACTGGCTCTTTCGTTTTCAATAGATGTGAATAAAAACATGGATTTTATTCAAATAACCACCACGTATTATTTACGCTTGTTTCTAGGGTTATTATAGTTGGCAGTTCACTTGGTATTGTTGACCATTATCTGATTTGATGGTCATGATGCCGTAATCCGCTTTGGTGTGCCAATCGTAAGTGGTTTTAGGGTTAACATTATTGACATAACGAGCGCCAGAACCTGATACCGCTTGCTCCATAGTAATTTCTGCATTGGTCAAGCCAACTTTAGGCAAGGTCACGTTTAGGTTAGCAGTCTGACCGTTGGCAGTGTATGCAGCAGTGAGTTGACCGTTGTCTTCACAAGTGAATGATTGGACTACTGGCTGAGTATTGGTCTCTGGGGTCGTAGTGGTTGGTGCATTAGTGGCGCAGGCAGACAATAATAGAGCAAAAGGTGCTACGGCTAATAATTTTTTCATAATATGCCTCAAAAGTATCGGTAAAAGTAGGTTGTTACTTCAAGCAATATGATACCGTAGAGAATGTAACTTCATGTTGTGTTTGAGGGCTATGGTAGTAATATTATCTATCTTTTTTATCACTAAGCATTTTAGTCTTTATTAGCCTATTAATTTTAAATAACGAATGAGGATATTTCACGTAGGGGCTTTTTCTTTATTTAAAATAAATACCAGTACTGCACCTAAGATAACCGAGCTTGCTATAACGAATGACACGGTCAGTTGCTCAGATAAAAACACCACGCCTAATATCGCAGCCAGTATAGGTACACACAGTTGTACAACTGCTGCTTGAGTGTTTTTTAACAAAGGCATGGCCATATACCAGATACTGTAGCCTATACCGGATGCGATCGCTCCTGATGCACAGGCCAAAAGTACTCCCTTACTAGTGATGTCACCTAAATTGATGTTTTCCAAGCCTATATTGTCTAGATAAGTCATGCTTATCACTAACAGTATGGGCGCTGCTATCAGACTCCGAATGAAATTAAAACCTGTGGCTCGCAGCGGTGACACGCATGATTTGCCGCGTATGCTATATATGCCCCAAGCAGCACCACTGATTGCCATAAGCACCGCCGCTAGTAACGAAGGCACTGCTGCTGAAGGTAGCATCAAATAGACAAACCCTGCTACCGCTACGATAAATGCCAGCCATTGTAAGCCGCTCAATTGCTCTTTTTTATAGATGCCCCAACCAATCATCGTCAGCTGAACCGCTGAAAATAGAATCAGCGCTCCTGTACCAGTATCCAACTCTACATAAGCAATCGAAAAGCATAGTGCATAAATCACTAAGCTCACGCTGCTTAACCAGCTGCCTTTATCGTTTAAAATAGCAGCGTGAGAAATGCTGTCAGGCTTTCGCGCGTGCTGTCGTAACCGATAAGCATGAATGGTCATGATAATACCTAGGCAGACAGCAGCGCTCAGCAGGCGCAAAATGGTAAAGCTCCAAGCATCTATATGACCCTCTGCTAACGCCATACGGCAAAAGAGAGAGTTTGCAGCAAAGGCGATTAATGCAATAACGGTGTACAAGGTGGCTTTCAAAAATAATTCCTACAATAAAGAAGTTGGTTTTTGAATAAAATAGGCAAATCTGATTTTTAGAGATGTTGTTATTACCGCTTTTTTACCAGAAAAATACTGGCTGAAGTGCGAAAACTGAGTTGCTAGTTGCTAGTTGCTAGTTGCTAGTTGCTAGTTGCTAGTTGCTAGTTGCTAGTTGCTAGTTGCTAGTTGCTAGTTGCTAGTTGCCAATTGGGAGATTTCTCACAACAGACCATATTTTATTGCACTCGCAGGGAAAAGTATTTTTTAAATTGGACTGATGATAGTTGAATTAACAATAAAGGCCGACTGCAAGGGTGATGGCAGGTCAAGCGCATATTCAGAACGATTGCTGAAGTTAATCGTCATAAATCAAATAAAAATAATAGATAGGAAAAAGTAATATGGATTGGGCAAGTATCTTTATTCATGACACCACTTGGGCATTTGCGCTTGAGATATTGGTGCGTGTCAGCGTCATGTTTGTGCTGATTATCTCGTTTTTGCGTTTGACGGGCAAACGCGGCGTCCGTCAGCTGTCAATCTTTGAGTTGACCATTATTTTATCATTGGGTTCTATCGCAGGTGACCCTATGTTTAACGAGGATTTGCCGATTATTCAGGCGGTGCTGGTCATGAGCGCCGTTATCCTGCTTTATCGATTGTGCACGTGGATCATGATGGAATTCCAACCTTTTGAAGATTTATTAGAAGGGAATTCGCTCTATATTGTAGAAGACGGAATGCTGGTACTTGATAAGATTAAAAAGGGTAAAATGTCTCATGATGAGTTTTTTACTGAAATGCGCCAACAAGGGGTTGAGCATTTGGGTCAAGTGCGTACAGGCTTGCTAGAGACAGACGGTAATTTTAGCATATTGTTATATCCGCCTGAAAACACTGGCTATGGTATGCCGCTTTTCCCTAAGCAGTATCAACCTGTCGAAGAGATAGAGTCAGAAACATATTACGCATGTATGCATTGCGGCTATGTCGATCATATATCTGACCCCAATCAGCTCTGTGAACGCTGTGAGAATGGATGTCGAGACTGGGCGAAGGCCTTGAATAGCGAGATCATTAGATGATAATAAATGAGATGATGGCTATATGAATTATCTATGAGTAGATCGAGCGGTCTTATGTTGGCAGACTTAATAATAGCCAATGATACCAACGTAAGACAGCCCTAGGCTAAACGCTTTTAACATGCCCTATCTGAGTTAGGCAATTTTATACCAATCAATTTTACGGGTCATGACCATCACGCAAGCGAGTAGCACAAAACAGAAGACAGCACCAAGCAATAAATTCATATCTTCGGTGGTTAATATGCCGAAAAACGCCGCATACAATCCTGCCAATGTGACAGTGAAAATCGCCGCTCGCTTGACGCCGCCCAGTACATAATAAGTATACCAACCAATGAGTCCAACACAGGCGCTGGCAGCAATGGCATACGCTTTCCAAAAGACAATTTGCTCAGCAAGTGGTAATAGTAAGACATAAAACACAAACAGCGCGCAACCGACCAACAGATATTGAATAGGGTGGATGCGGCTGGATTTGATCACTTCAAATAAGAAGAAAGTGCCGAATGATACTAAGATTAATAATAAGGCATACTTCATCGTTCGTTCAGTTTGTAAATACACGTCATTAGGCTCAGCAAAACTCACACCAAAGCTGTTTAGGCGCACGTTTCGATAGCTATCAGGTATGGCAGTAGCTTCTGCTGTGGCAGCGCCTTCCATTGCTATAAGCGCATCATCAGAAACCATTGACTGGCTGTTGTTATCAAGAGTGGCTTGACTGGTGACGACACATCGGTTGTTAGCGATGCTGACACACTGCGACAAATCTTGATTGTTGGCTATTGTTAAATACTGATTTTGCCAACTGGCTTCAAAACCTTTAGCGGTAATTTTTTTGGCATTGGGGAGCGCCTTACCAATAAAGTTTGGCGCATGCCAATTACTGCGCATCGTTAAGTTAAAGTTTTGTCCAGTCGGTACAGTGTTTACATTGCTAATACCAGCTAACGGTAAATCAATGACAATTTCTGTACTGGTTAATGACTCGCTAGCACCGTTCGTAGCAAGGGCGTTATTGCCATTCTGCTGGCTCGTTATATTTTTTACTGAATGCTGTAATATATTTTGCGGAATAGCTACTTCTACATAGGTCAGATTTTTCAGCAGCGCTGTCTGAGGGTAGGTCGCTTTTATCGGTTTTTTATTAATGGTCACCGTTGGTAGCGTCGCCACGCCGCGCAGATCTGATACTGGAATAATCAATTTTGCTGCATTCCAGTGGATGATGGTTTTTTCGGACTGGGTGTTATTTTTATTGGTAGGTGTACTGACAGAACCTTGTGCGTCACTAGCTGTGCTCGTAGTGTCATATAAGCTGCTGATGGCTTGATCAAATGTATAGCGCTGGTCAAATGTCAACGCACCATCATAACTAGTCGCATGATAGATGCCACGTTTGTAGGTATCAGTGCTGACTTCAAGATCTTGTATGGCTTGGGTCTGACTGGCAAAGACAATTTCATTTTTTGAGTAGGATGGTGCACACTTACTGGTTGTTTCAGGTGCTGTAATCTGACATTCAGGCGTAATCGTGGTAGGGATGATGATAAATGGGGTGATGACTTCTTGCGGATTGACGTGCTGCTGGGCAATTTCTTTAACCACCGACGCGGCATAATTTTGTCGTTCGTAGATCACTGAGCCAATCATACCGAGACCGATGGCAAAAATAATACAAAGCCCGGCGATGATGGACAATTTCGTCAATAGTGTTTTTTGCATGAAAGCTCCTCATATGAATCTTTAGTCCAAAACTGTGCATATAACAGTCAGTAGGTTCAAAGAAGATCATAGAGGAGAGATGAAGAAAAAATATGTAAGAACGATGGAGAGTGTGTGGAAAAATAAGCCTTAGTGTTTTCTGGCATCAGTGTTTTTTAGTATCACCAACCACTTTATCCATAATAGCAAATAATAAACCAGACAACACAAAAGTCATATGAATGATGACTTTCCACATGAGTTTGTCCGCTTCACCCTCACTCAATTCATTAGGAATATCCATAAACGATTTTAATAGATCAATCGCAGAAATAGCGACGATGGCACCGATGACTTTTAGTTTTAGACCAGAAAAATCTACTTTGCCCATCCAACTAGGTCGATCAACGTGATCACCAGTGTCAATTTTTGAGACAAATATTTCATAGCCACTAAATATGATAATTAATAATAAACTGGCTACTAAAGAGAGGTCGACCAACACTAATATATTAACAATGACATCTGATACAGAAGCGCTAAATACAGTATTGAACATCATGACTGTTTTTTGAATGAATTTTATAAATAATAAAATAATCCCTAAGACCAGCCCTAAATAAAAAGGCGCTAATATCCAGCGGCTGTTAAAGATGGTTTTTTCTAGGTATCGTTCAATGTTTTTTAGCATGGACATCTCTTAATGCTCTTAAAGGTAAGGTTGTAGGTCATTTACTGATAACGTGGTATAGATGGATTTAAGAAAGCCATTCGAGCACTTGTTGTACCCGCTCATCTCTATCACCACCTATGCGATGAAATGGCTTTTGGTGACGAGTCAGCTGACTTTCAAAATAAGCACTGATTTCATCACGTTGATGGGGGCTATCACGCAAATCATCGGCGACCCACGGAATATCAACTTCGGTTAATAGAATCAAATCATAATGATGCGTTAACGCCGCATTGGTGAGCGCTTTAGGGCAATCACCATAATACCAGTTGGCATAAACCATTAGCTCAAATAAACTGGTGTCACATAACAAGTAGCTGCTATCAGAATTTTGCGCGGCTTGTGCGGCGAGCTTATTTTCTAACTCAATTTGACCTTGTGCAATAGGGAGTAAATCCTCCCAAGTGCAAGTTAGGTGTTCCTTATCCCATTTCGCTTGTAGATAGGTGCGCATGTATTCTGGCACCCAAGGGCAACCAAAATGCGCTGCCAAGTCGCGACATAGCGTGGTCTTACCAGTGCTCTCTGCCCCTAGGATAGCGACATTGATGACCGATTTAGGCGTATGCTGCTTTAGGTTGCAAGCGGTAACGTCGTTGCCATTCATAGTAAGCCCAAATTGCGATAAGAGTGAAGACTACGTATTGTAGCGCAGTAAAAGTGAGACCTTTATAAAAGTACAGCGGGACTGAAATAGCATCGGCGATTATCCAGAGTATCCAATGCTCAATTTTGCGCCGCGCCATCAGCCACATCGCCATCAAAAACAGCGCGGTGGTCAGCATATCGGTGTAATCGACCCACGTAAATAAATGCAAACCTAATACCGCGCCATCAAAACTAAAGTTATTATTGATGACTGGTCTGAAATAATACACCAGCGCGACAAAGGCAATAGTTGCCGAGGCTAGTAAGGCGAGTATTGGCACATCTTTTTTATTAAGATGTTCTACTTGAATAGCATTCTGGGCGTTAATGTTTGCTAACGACTCATTTTGCTGCTGACCAGTAGGGTTGATATAATCTTGCTGTTTTTTTATGGCTGTGTTTTTCTTACTCTGTGTCCAATTGATCCAGCCATATAGACTCATCACCGTATAGTAGGCATTGATAAACATATCGCCAAATAATTGCCATTTCCACAATAGATAAACAAATATAGCGGTGCTGACGAGACCTATCGGAAATACCAAAATATTGGTTCTGCTGGCGAGTAAGACACTTGCTACCCCAAATATGACAGCAATCAATTCAAGAGCAATAAAGACAGTGGGATAGTCAGCGTATTGTCCAAATAACCAGTTAAAAATTTCTACCATGAGTATTCCCAAATATGAGCAGGTTTTATGTCTCGCAGTTTTATGCGCTCGAACTGTGAACGCGTCGCTAGCAAAATGCGCCAATTATAACGTAGCTGCTCCAAAATGAAGTCAGGACTTTGCTTATTTTTCGCAACAAACAGATTATTTGTAACAAAGTATTAGAAAAATAAATATATTCAGGCATAATAAAGGCTCTGATTTTAAGTTTACAGTTATTCACTGAAATCAAACGACTGTTATTTTTCCACTTTTATGCTTATCCCAAGCCCTATAGTAGTAGACAAGGAAGCTTATCATGACGACTTGTATCACAGGCACTGGCCTGTATATTCCGCCTTATAGCATCAGTAATGAAGAGCTAGTAGATTCATTTAATAAGTATGTTGAGAATTATAATGCAAAGCATGCTGACGAGATAGCAGCAGGAACTTTGACTGCCCTAGAGCCTTCTTCAGCGGCCTTTATCGAAAAAGTATCTGGTATCAAATCACGTTATGTGATGGAAAAGGATGGTATTTTAGATCCTGAAATCATGGCACCAGTGATTCCTTATCGTCATTTAGGTGAAGAGCTGTCTATCATGGCAGAAATGGGTACTGCGGCTTTGAAAGACGCGCTAGCAGATGCGGGTCTTGAGGCGAATGACCTAGATGGTATCATTCTTGCTTGTTCAAACTTCCAGCGTACTTATCCTGCGGTCGCTATCGAGATTCAAAATGCAATCGGTATGACTGGTGGTTTTGCTTATGATATGAACGTCGCTTGTAGTGCCGCGACCTTTGGTCTGTCGCAAGCACACGGTTCTATCGTTTCTGGTCTGGCTAAGCGTATCGCTGTGGTCAACGTTGAGATTACCTCAGCGCATCTGAACTGGCGTAACCGTGACAGCCACTTTATCTTTGGTGATGTCGCAACAGCATCTATCGTCGAAGAGCTAGACACGCCAAAAGGTTATGAGATTCTTAACTCTAAGCTATTCACCCAGTTTTCGACCAATATCAAAAACGAATACGGCTTTATGGATCGCTCAGAGTTCTTAGCGGCACAGACTGAGATGTATCCAGACATTAAAGAGCCTGTTACCGACAAGCTATTCTTACAAAATGGTCGAAAAGTGTTCCGTGAAGTCTGTCCAAAGGTTTCAGAGGTCATCACTGAACATTTGCAAGAAAACGATATCGCAACGTCTGATGTTAAAATGATGTGGCTACACCAAGCCAACGCCAATATGTTGGATTTAATCCTACGTACTGTGATTGGTAAAGAAGCAGATAAAGCGATTGTGCCAAGTGTCATTGCTGAATTTGCTAACACCAGTTCAGCCAGTCCGATGATTGTTTTCCATCGCTATAAAGATGAGCTGGCATCAGGTGATTTGGGTGTTATCTGTTCATTTGGTGCTGGTTACTCTATCGGTTCAGTGTTGGTGCGTAAGGTTTAATTTTTAAAGTAAAATCTGTTACTAATAAAAAATAGCTAAGAACAACCTTAGCTATTTTTTTTGTCTGTTATTTTTGTTATGAGCACTTAATCACATTATTTAAGCAATATATTATTCAAGAATGAGGCGCTATTTGAGAATATAACGGGAAGAATGCTTAGAATATCGACAAGAATGCGTAGAGGTTTTAATTTACCCCGAAAAATTTGCTATAATCACGGTCTTATTCCTCTCATCCAATTAAAAGTCCTTTTATGAAAGAATCCTTACGCCTGCGTTTAGACCAGATGGTAGACCGTTATGAAGAGGTCACCGCCTTATTATCAGATCCCAGTATCATCAGCGATAATAATAAATTCCGTGAATTGTCTGTCGAACACAGCGACTTGATGGATATCACTACTTTATGGCAGAACTATGTGCGTGCAGAAACGGATCAGGCTGATGCAGAGGCTATGCTGGCTGATGCATCAGATCCTGACATGAAAGAGATGATGCAAGAAGAGATTGATAACGCCCGCGAGACTATCGTAGAGATGGAAGAGGCGCTCAATGTCATGATGCTACCAAAAGATCCGAATGATAAAGTGCCTGCTTTCTTGGAAATTCGAGCGGGTACAGGTGGTGATGAAGCCGCGATTTTCTCTGGTGACTTGTTCCGTATGTACCAAAAATACGCGCAGACACAAGGCTGGACAGTGGAAGTGCTGTCGGCAAGTGAAGGCGAGCATGGCGGTTATAAAGAAATTATCACTCGCGTATCAGGTAACAGCGTGTATGGGCGCTTAAAGTTTGAATCAGGCGTACACCGTGTGCAGCGTGTGCCTGAAACCGAAAGCCAAGGTCGCGTGCATACGTCAGCTTGTACCGTGGCGGTGATGCCTGAGGTTGAGATTGATGATACAGTAGATCTAAATCCAGCCGACATTCGCTTTGATACCTTCCGTTCAAGCGGTGCGGGTGGTCAGCACGTTAACACCACCGACTCAGCCGTACGTTTGACCCACATTCCCACGGGTACCGTGGTAGAGTGTCAACAAGAGCGTAGCCAGCACAAAAACCGTGCGCAAGCGATGAAAATGCTGATCTCAAAGATTCAGCAAGTCAAAGTACAGGCGCAAGTTGATGCAGCAGATACCATACGCCGTGATTTGGTGGGTAGTGGCGATCGCTCAGAACGCATTCGCACTTATAATTTCCCACAAGGTCGCATGACTGATCACCGTATCAACCTGACGTTATACAAGCTTGATGCCATTATGGAAGGCGACTTGGATGAGATTCTTGATGCACTGTTGCGTGAGCATCAGGCTGATTTGATGGCCAGTATCGGCGGTGGTGATTAGTAACCATCAGGATATTAATGACTAGAGGCTCAATAGCTGGTCGTGAATCCATTAATTCATAAAAGCGTGACACTGTCTAGATGACAGTGTCTGTTTGTTTATAGCTGTTTTTTTACGGCTATCGACTATGATAATAAGTATAGATTTAATTTTGCAGTTTTCGTTTATTCCATTTAATTATCTAATAATATTGAGAGTGTTATGTCAAAGCACAATAATCAGAACCAAGACCAAACCCCAGTTGTAGAAGACGCTAACGAGCTAATTGCGCAACTGCAAGCCAAGCTAGACGATATCAGTGCTTCAGGCAAGCAGCCGTATCCAAATACATTTAAACGTACTGATTATGCGCAAGATTTGCAAACTGCTTTTGACGGCGTCTCAAAACAAGAAATTGAAGAAAAAGCGGCGAATGGCGAAAAAACACAGGTCAACGTGGCAGGTCGCGTCATGCTGAACCGTGGTGCCTTTATTGTTATTCAAGACATGACGGGTCGCATTCAGTTATATGTTGCACGCAAAGAGTTGGATCCAGAGACGTTAGCGACCATTAAATCATTAGATTTGGGTGATATTGTTGGCGTATCAGGCTATATCGGTCGCTCAGGCAAGGGCGACTTATATGTGCATATCGAAGAGTTTCAGTTATTGACTAAAGCGTTACGTCCAATGCCAAACAAGTTTCATGGTTTAGCTGATGTCGAAGCGCGCTATCGTAATCGTCATCTTGATTTGATGACCAATGAGACGACTCGTGATACCTTTATGATTCGCAGTCAAGTCATTAGCGGCATTCGCAAGTTTATGTTAAATGAGCGTTTCATGGAAGTTGAGACGCCGATGATGCATCCTATCCCAGGTGGTGCGGTGGCGCGTCCGTTTGTGACGCATCATAACGCTCTAGATATGCCTTTATATCTGCGTATCGCGCCTGAGCTTTACTTGAAGCGCTTAGTTGTTGGTGGTTTTGAAAGAGTGTTCGAGATTAACCGCAGCTTCCGCAACGAAGGTGTATCAACTCGCCATAATCCTGAATTTACCATGATTGAGTTTTATCAAGCGTATGCTGATTATCATGACTTGATGGATTTGACCGAACGCTTATTTAATGAATTGGCGATGGATATTTTAGGCACGACTGAGATTACTTATCAAGAAGAAGCCATCAGTTTGAAAGCGCCATTTATACGTTTATCTATGTCTGATGCAATTGCAAAATATGCTGAAAACTTCGATATGGCACGTATCAATGACCGTGAATATCTTGCAGAGTACGCCTCGACAACGCTTAAACAGCAAGTGAAAGAGGTGTTTGGTGTGGGCAAACTACAGACCATTATCTTTGAAGAAACCGCTGAACACCAATTGCGTCAGCCAACGTTCATCACTGAATATCCAGCGGAAACTTCACCACTGGCACGCCGTAGTGATGACAATCCTGAAATCACCGATCGTTTTGAGCTATTCATCGGTGGTCGTGAACTGGCCAACGGCTTTAGCGAGCTTAATGATCCTGCTGATCAGGCAGAACGCTTCCGTGGACAAGTCGCTGAAAAAGACGCTGGCGATGATGAAGCGATGCATTTTGATGAAGAATACATCGAAGCGCTGTCTTATGGCTTACCACCAACCGCAGGTGAAGGTATCGGTATTGACCGTTTAGTGATGTTGTTTACTGATTCTGCCAGTATCCGCGATGTGATTTTATTTCCGCATATGCGCCGCAAGTTAGAAAGCTAGAACTGGTTTACTTGCCATAAATCCATGCTGGGACTAAACTGAACATAAGAAAGCTCTTTTGCTTTCAATGGAATGGTCCCAGATTCTTTATGAGGCCTCATTTATAGGGACATCATGGATACTCAGCACGCGTCACCCTCACTTTGGCAACAGATGATTCAACAAAGTTTCTTATCTTTGTATGAATTACCAGCAGATAAAACAACCAATCCTGAGCAGTTTCAAGGTTATGATTTCGTTTTTGAGTTTTCTGGCGCTATCATTTATTTGATCGTCAATGATGTGGTGATGCAAGCGAGTAGGCAAAAAATAGACAGCACTCAAGTTCGTGAGTGGAGAAAAGAAGTCGTCAACCAACTAATCAAGCGTCACGCTCAGCTTTATCTAAAAAACGATAAGTCGATGTCAGAAAGTAATATTTCGGCAGCTTGTAAGGATGTTTATTTCATTGGTTTGACGTCACTGTCTGTTACCCATCAAGATAATAAACCACAAGCATCCTCGCATACGGTTGATTATGAATATGGTAGTCAGTTTTTTGCTGAAGACTGTGTTTTAGATCTGGATGATGAGCAGAGTGTCTTACAGGTATTTAGCCATCAAAACTTTGTCGATATCATTAGCCAATTGGTTACGCCAAGCGATTTGTCCGCATTTTTAGACTTTCATCGCAGCCAGCTGACAGGGTTTGAGTCATTCCAAGACGAATCGACATTACTTACCCAGTTTTTACAGTCGCCTGACTTTCATCAAAGAGCGATTAGGGTGCAAGAGCAATTGATTGATAATCAGTTGATCGATCAGATTGAGCAACGCTTGCTCAAAGCTACAGAACCAGATCAGGCAGTCTTTGCCAAAGCACTCATGGCTGAGATTCAGAAAAATACTCGGATGTGGTACAAGCTGTTTAATAGTTTGATCAAACATTATTATGAGGCAGGTCAACCACTACCAAAAGAGCCAGTCGATATTTTGGTCGATGAGTCAATGTATACTTACGCTTGTTTGGTTGAAAAAATCTTAGCTTACAAAACGATGGATCAAGACTCTCGCTGGAATGGTTATGTTTGTCATGAGCACTCTTATCACGTGTTTGGACGCCATTATCTGATGGTTTTCTATGCGCAAGATGATAATAGTTCGCTGAGAGCTGATAAGGTGCGCACGTCTCAACAAGATTTGTTGTTGGAGCTCAATGCTCAAATGCAGGATCCAGTGATGGATGATTTGTTTTTGATTGGCGTAGAGTTTAGACCTTGTGATGATATCGTCAATACAGAGGTGTACTTGGATGCCTTTTATCAAAAAGGTTCAGTGATTGACGCCAATACTCAGCGCTTATATGAACGTTTAGCCCAACTTCAAGCCCAGTTATAATCTAAACCTAATACAGCCTACTGGTTTGACACCCCATCTATATTTGTATTATTCACATTGGCATTTATTATGACGCAGCAATATCAAGTTTTAGCGCGCAAATACCGTCCCAAAAACTTTCACGAGTTGATTGGGCAAACGCATGTTTCTCAAGCATTGATTAATGCGATTGATTATAACCGTTTGCATCATGCTTACCTCTTTACGGGCACACGCGGTGTGGGTAAGACTACGATTGCGCGTATCCTATCTAAATGTTTGAACTGCGATACGGGTATTACTAGTACGCCTTGCGGTGTGTGTGATAACTGCGTGGCCATCGATCAAGGGCGATTTATCGATCTTATCGAGATTGATGCGGCATCCCGTACCAAAGTAGAAGACACACGTGAGTTGCTGGATAATGTACCGTATGCGCCAAGTCAGGGGCGTTATAAAGTATACCTGATTGATGAAGTACATATGTTGTCCACACACAGTTTTAATGCACTTCTTAAAACTTTGGAAGAACCCCCTGAGCATGTAAAATTCTTACTTGCCACGACTGATCCGCAAAAATTGCCGATTACCATTATTTCGCGCTGTTTGCAGTTTGTGTTGCGTCCATTGCCGCAAACGTTACTCAGCGAGCATTTGGCAAATGTTCTTACCCAAGAGCAGGTGGGTTATACGCAGCCTGCACTCTGGCAATTGGCTAGCGCCGCCAAAGGCTCGGTACGTGATGCGTTGTCATTGACCGATCAGGCCATTGCTTTTGGTCAAGGTGCGCTCGATGATGTCACTGTAAACGCCATGCTTGGTTTAATTGATGCGGCTGATCTAGTCAGTTTAATTACTGACATCTATAACCATGACAAATCTGCTGTCGCGGCTCATATAGAACAAATGCGCGCGCAAATGGTTGATGCGACGAGTATGTTTGATGGTCTTACTGAATTATTGCATCAATTGGCGTTGACTCAGCTGTTGCCTGAAGTGGCATTAAATGTAAATGAGGCACAGGCGCAACATATTAACACGCTTGCGCAGCATATGAGTCCAGATGTTCTGCAACTGTATTATGAGATTGTCGTGCAAGCACGTGAAGGTGTTAAGCTTGCGAGCATACCGATGCAAGCGCTGGAAATGTGCATTTTACGTCTGCTGGCATTTCGTCCGTTGCCAGTCGATGAGATATTAAATCATACTTATGCTGGCTCTTTATCACCTGAAGTACCAACTATAGAAGATGGGGCATCTACACCTTCTACACAGTCATCGAATAGCCAATCGGCTTCTGCACCGCCATTACAGTCTTATGGCGTTGATTATCAAGCACGAGATAATGATGATTTACAAGTCAAAACCTATAACAATTTTGAGCCAAGTTTGGCTCAAAATGATGAGCAAAATCATGATGTATTAGTTACTAGCCCTGAACCAGTTGTTGAGCCTGAACCCGTTGTTGAGCCTGAACCCGTTGTTGAGCCTGAACCCGTTGTTGAGCCTGAACCCGTTGTTGAGCCTGAACCCGTTGTTGAGCCTGAACCCGTTGTTGAGCCTGAAACCAGTTGTTGAGCCTGAACCCGTTGTTGAGCCTGAACCCGTTGTTGAGCCTGAACCCGTTGTTGAGCCTGAACCCGTTGTTGAGCCTGAACCCGTTGTTGAGCCTGAACCCGTTGTTGAGCCTGAACCCGTTGTTGAGCCTGATGCAAATAATTCTCAGTTAACAAGGCAACTTGATGATCCTCGTACTTTGCTGCGTTGCTTACCGCAAGAACTACTAGGTGAGTGGACACCAGAAAAATGGGATTATTGGCTACAAACGGCTCGTGAAGCGGAGATATTGGCTCAAGACGAATTAGCACTTGCGCGTCAAGGCATGATGACGGGCTTATGCGATGGCAAGGCAATATTTATAACAAGTGTAGATAGTCGGCATTTACAAACCACTTTTCAGCAATTAGCGGCTAAACTGCAACACCAGTTCACCCAAGCAGAAATTGACTTACAAATCGATGGCAGCGTCATGCAAGCAGAGGATAAGACGCCTGAGCGTCGCCAACAAAAGCGCTTGGTGCAAGCCAAAACGGTTGCAGAAGCAAGACTGCTTGCTACGCCTGTGATGCAGTATTTGAATGAGCGCGGTGAAGGAAAAATGGGTAAGGTTCAGTTGTATTAAACAGTCAGAAAAACTGTTGTTAAAATTATTTAAAAGTCTATATAGTTATTAAAGACAACTTTCATATAAAATATCAAGACGATGTTGTACTATCGCCTTGATATTTTTGTTTTTATTGCAGATTAAATGGGCTTTTTTAAACAAGAGAGAAATATTTAATAACGATAAGATAAATTAAGATTCGTTATAATGGTTAAGTTATATTAAAAACTGAAATGAAGTTTAGGTGAGAATATGTTGGATAATTTACGCGGTATGGCTGTGTTCGCCAGTGTGGTTGGACATGGCTCTTTTAGTGGCTCAGCACGTGAGCTTGGCATTACAACCAGTGCAGTCAGTCAGCAAATCCGCTCATTAGAAAATGAGCTGGGCGTCGTGCTATTACACCGCTCAACTCGTAAGCTGAGCTTAACAGAAGCTGGCGAAAGCTTTTATGAAGCCGCAAAGGATGTGGTAAGTGCTGCTGAACAAGGCCGGATTAAGGTCAATCAGTTGCGTGATGAGTTGGCAGGAAGTTTACGAGTGGCGACAACACCAGAGCTTGGTGTTAATCACATCTTGCCGGCACTCTCTACGTGGATGGCGGCACATGATGATCTTAGCATTACCTACCTGGCAGACAACCACTATATTGACATGATTGATGAGCGGATCGATATTGCGATTCGTATGAGTCCATCGATTAATGACTCGAGCCTCAGCAGTCATCCATTGACCGATGTGCGCCAAATGTTGGTTGCTTCACCGCAGTATCTACGCCAACATACCAAACTGCAGACGCCTAAAGATTTGGCTGACCATCAGCTGATTTGTATTGAAATCATGAAAGATGCCAATCAAATTGATCTCATTCAGACAGAAACGGGTAAGAAGACGCGCACGAAAATGAATTCACGCATTTATACCAATAATGTCTTTATGGCGACCACCTTGGCAAAAGAAGGTCATGGCTTGGTTAGAATGATGGAAATGGACATCAAAAAAGAGCTTGAAAATGGTGATTTGGTCGAAGTGTTGACCGGTTATCAATTACCAAGTTTTGTACTATATGCCGTCACCTTAAACCGTGATCAACAGCCAGCCAAAATCACTCGCTGTTTAGAGGTGTTAAAAAAGTACTTTCACGCCAATTAGATGACGTTTGAATAATGCACCGTAGAGAGTAGTTTAAAGCCTCCAAAAGCAAAAAGCCTATAGACATATTATCTATAGGCTTTTTTAGTGTTAGCGTTTAATGTAACCAATTATCTAAAATGATGGTTTTAGCAAGTCAATCAAACGCTCAGCCAGTTGTGTGCTCTCATCGCGGCTCATATTAAGCGGCGGTAGCAAGCGCACAACATGCCCACCAGTGACATTGATGATTAGCTTTTGTTCATCACGCGCACGCTCAACCAACTGACTACAGTCCATGTCTTCAGGCAAAGCGATACCAATCATCATACCTGCACCACGACTGCTGACGCCATATTGTCCTAGTGTATCGACCAGCGTCTCTCGAATAAACAGCCCTTCGGTCACGGCATTGGTCATGATATCACTGTTAGCCAATACGTCATATACGCTATGTACCACACGACTGGCTAGCGGCGTACCACCATAAGTAGAGCCATGACTACCAGCACCAAACAGACCATTAGCGCGGCCACGTACCATACATGCGCCTACTGGAAAACCGTTACCCAAGCCCTTAGCTGTCGTCAATACATCAGGACGCGCATTACTATGTTGATAAGCGAAGTATTTACCCGTACGGCCATTACCTGTTTGCACTTCATCTAGCATAAATAACCAGTTATGGGCTTCACACTCTGCTTGTAATTCTTCAAGATACGTAAATCCGTTGGCAGCAGTATTTAAACCCCCTTCGCCTTGAATAGGCTCTACAAAGATGGCGCAAATTTCATCATGATCTTGCGCGGCTTGCTTAATCGCGGCAATATCGCCAAATGGTACACGGATAAAGTCATCATCTAATGTGTAAAACCCTTCACGGGCTTTTGGGTTGGCGGTGGCTGACAATGATAATAAGGTACGACCATGGAATGACTGCTCCATAACGATGACTTTTGGGCGTTTAAAACCTTGCTGATAGGCATATAGACGCGCCAATTTGAGCGCCGCCTCGTTTGCTTCAGCACCACTATTGGCAAAAAACACACTGTCCATTTGGGCGGCTGTACATAGCACTTCACCCGCACGCTCTTGCCAGTCAATACCGAATAAATTACTGGTATGTACTAAAGTCGCTGCTTGCTGCTGAATGGCGTCAGTCACTTGCGGGTGGCAATGCCCTAGACCGCATACGGCAATACCAGTCAGCGCATCTAAATAAGGCGTGTCATCTTTGGTATATAGCCAGCTGCCTGAACCGCGTGTGAAGCTGATTGGCTGGCGGTTATAAGTGGGCATCAGATAAGTAGCAGACATATAAAACATCCTTAAGATGATAAATTAGTTAAAAGAGAAGGTGTTAATTATAGCTCGTCAGAAAAAGGCGTGGTTTCTGCAGGTAAGGTATAGTCTTCATTTGCCCATGCACCTAAGTCGATAAGTTTGCATTGACTGCTACAAAACGGTTTGTACTTATTGTATTGCCATGCTGTTTTAGTGCCACAACGTGGGCAAGGATAGGTTTTAGGAGAAGTATTGGGGGTAGATTCAGTCATGATAAGGGTGAGAGTATCCTCAATTTATTTGTATGATTAACATCATTAGCGAGCGGCAGTCGGTAATTGCATCTATTTTTATCTCGTATGCGCTTGATAGACTACGATAGCGCGTTACTCGCTGTCGCCATATTACTATTGAAGTGGATTGGCTATATAATAGCATGCGCCTGAATAATGGTAAAAGACAAATACTTTAAGGATAGTAGATGACCGACAATATTGAGCTTACACATCAGCAACAGCGAGCATTTCAACCAGAAAAGCTTTCAGCACCACGTGATTTTATTATGCCAAATATCATTCACGACAATAAAGGCACTGTCCCTTTAATATTAGAAATTGGTGCAGGGAAGGGTAAGCATGCGCTTGGTTTCGCCGCAAAAAATACCGATAAGCATCTGATTGCAATTGAACGTACACGCAATAAGTTTGACGCTTTTGCCAAACTGGCAGTGCTACAAGATTCACCGAATTTAACTGCCATTCATGCTGATGCGATCGCATGGATTGTGCATGCCATTAAACCCAATAGTGTCAGTCAAATCTTCATACTGTACCCCAATCCTGAACAGCACAATCCCAACCAGCAATGGCTAAACATGCCTTTCTTCGAGTTTTTATTGTCACGCTTGCAAGTAGGTGGAGAGGTGGTACTAGTAACCAACATCGAAGCCTATATCAATAATGCAGAGCAGCAAGCAACGGAGACATGGTCGTTGCCTAATGAGCGCTATCAAGTCGCTGATGACAGTCAGCGCACGCATTTTGAAATAAAATATTTAGCCCGTGGAGAGGTATGCTGGGAGCTTAATATGCGTAAGCCGGAGGGTTATAAAACTAGGTTTGATGAGTGGCAGGCTGATACTGTGAATCAGGTTAAATAACCTAAGTAATAAATCGAAATAAATCTTGCCGATAATAAGTGCTAATTTATAATATATAAAATAGCCTAAGCAAAAAAATGCTAAAGAATAAAACCGCCACAAAAGGGCGGTTCAAAAATTACTTACTATTAGAGAAAATTTTCTTCAATCAAAACTACAAATAAGGTTTTACTAAAGTATCCGAATCAGTATAAGCATCAAGCACCGTCAAAAAGGTATAAGCACCAATAAATTTTCGACTAATAAACATAAATTCTTTTGGTGGTAAGTTAAACTCAAAAGACTGCATCGCTTTTGTGGCTTGTGTTGAGAGGCGAGAGTGGAGTTTGCTGTTCGCCCAAATATAACGGTCGTCCTTATCTAGACAATCGCTAGGAATATCAGGATTGGTCGCCGGATCACTAAACGGTTCGGTTGCCAATAAAAATAGTGACGCCATATCAGAGCGTACTTTATCACTCATACTATCAAAGAAGTCATAACCCGTCATCGCAAGCATCATCGCCTGATGGTCATGGCAGTAACCAGCTTTTAGTAAGCCATGCGCAATGGTCAAAAGGTTGTTATCAAATTGACGAATAGCACCAAAATCTAACAATACTAATTTATCAATATCACCTTCATTTTCACTGACACGAACCAGATAATTACCAAAGTTGGGGTCCGTCTGCATTTCGCCCCACACAAAAATCTCTTGCATCATGATTTCGATGGCTGCCTGACCAATAGCGTTACGACGCTCATGAGGTAATAATTGTAATGCCTCAGAAACTACGGTAATACCTGGCTCATAAGACATACAGAGTAGGCGTTTTTTGGAATAAGTGCGATTAATCTTGGGAACTATGTAACGCGGATCATTACTCAGACGGTCATAAAACCGTTCTGTCGTCGCGGCTTCAGCTTCATAGTCCACTTCATGATGGAGTAGGTCACGTATCTCTTCGAACCAAGCATCGAGCGAACGGGTCTGCGGAACGATATTACTTACTCTTAATAGTTGCTTAAATAAAGCAAGATCTGAGTTGATCGCATCAGCAACACCCGGATACTGAATTTTTAATACAACTTGCTCTCCAGTTGCAATCACGGTGGCGCGATGAACTTGGGCGAGAGACGCAGTGCCTATAGGAACCGTATCAACATCTAATTCATGTAGTTTTTCGCCCAATAATTGCTGCAGGGTTTGTTGCATGGTTGGCCATGATAACGTAGCGGTATCGTCATTGAGCGTTTGCAAGGCACGGGTAATTTCTGGTGGCAAAATATGTTCGCCATAAATCGCTAGCATTTGACCAATTTTGACGACCGAACCTTTTAGCTTACCTAGCTCTTCTGCGAGGTAGTTTGCTTGGGCTTCCATAAATACTTGGTTACGTGCTGTGCGAGCTTCTTTATTTAAGAACATGCCAGACACACTATTACCCGCCCAGCGGCGACCAATATTTAAGGAAGTTTTAGCAATCGACATTCGTCTATCAAACCCTGAGGTTTTTAAGTTGTCGATGGATTGCTTGGTGCTAGAAGATTTAGACGTATCATTTGCCATAAATATAATCATTCATCCAGTTGGTATTGATTTGTGGGTTCAAAACCTACAATACAAGGGAGATGCGATGTACGGGTACAAAATTGTATCATATAAAGCACATTTGGTTGATGAGCCTAAGCTTGCCAATAGCAGTTACTTTGTAAGCCGCAGTATATATTTGCAGATTATAATTTCGTAAAAAATAATATCAAAAAATAAGACCTAGCATCATGCTAGGTCAAATCATAAAAACTAAAAGTAATTTGGTATATCAGACTGAAACTGCGAACAGCCCTCGCCTGAGTAATATTGATTTTTAACTGTTTTTACGAGCAATGGCATGATGCCCAATATCACGGCGATACTGTGCACCATCGAAACTAATCGCACCTGTTACCGCAAGTGCGGCTTGCTGAGCATCTGAAATACTATCTGCAAGAGCAGTCACGCATAATACACGTCCGCCATTCGTCACCACTTCTTTTTCACGGTCTATGGCATCGCTGTCAGAAAAAGCAGTGCCAGCATGGAAGACTTTGACAGCGTTGTCATTATTGTCATCTAGTTCTGGCAAGCCAGCAATCACATCACCTTTTGATGATGTTTCAGGATAGCCTTTTGAAGCAATGACGATACCGAGGGCAGGGCGGCTATCCCATTGAGCATCGCTAGGCAACTGTCCTGCTAGACCTTGTGCCACTAAATCTACCATTGATGATTGTAAACGCATTAAGATAGGCTGAGTTTCTGGATCACCAAAACGGCAGTTAAATTCGATCACATAAGGGTCACCTGCTTCATCAATCATGAGACCTGCATATAAAAATCCCGTATAAGGGTGACCCGCATTATTCATTGCATCAACCACTGGCTGAATGACTTGGGTCATGACTTTTTCATGGACATCTTGAGTGACCACTGGCGCAGGAGAGTATGCTCCCATACCGCCTGTGTTCGGACCTGTATCGCCTTCAAAAGCCCGTTTATGGTCTTGGCTTGTTGCCATTGGCAAGATATTTTTACCATCAATCATGCAGATAAAGCTGGCTTCTTCACCTTGCAAAAACTGCTCAATCACCACACGGCTGCCTGCATCACCAAACTTATTGTCCGCAAGCATATCATCGATGGCCTCATATGCCTGTTCGATAGTTTCTGCGACGATGACCCCTTTACCAGCGGCAAGGCCATCGGCTTTGATAACGATGGGTGCACCTTGTTCATCGATATAAGCTTTGGCAGCCACCGCTTCGGTGAAACCTTTGTAGGCTGCAGTAGGGATATTGTTTTGCTCCATAAATTCTTTGGCGAAGGTTTTGGAGCCTTCTAACTGCGCACAGTATGCTGTTGGTCCCCACGCTTGAATTCCAGCATCGCGGCAAGCATCAACGATACCAGTGACCAAAGGCGCTTCTGGTCCAACAATGACCATGTCAATGGCATTGTTTTGGCAAAAATCGATGATTGCACTATGTTCACTAGCGTTCTCGTCAGTAGATACTGTCGATATTAGGACAACGTTTTGGCATTTAGGTTCAAGCGCTGTACCAGCATTACCAGGCGCGACGTAGACATTATTGACCTTATCGTCTTTTGCACATTGCCACGCTAGCGCGTGTTCGCGACCACCTGAACCAATCACCAAAATATTCATCATACGTCTTGCCCTTAGCATTAAAGTTAATTATGAGTTAGCCACACACTCTCAAATATACTGGCATATTCTAACAAAAAAGTCGTACCGATTGCCATGAGTATCCACTTGCCAGCAATTAATCATCAATAAACGGAAAAACCTGTCTCATGAGTAAATGTTATCGACATGTTGCTGATTCATGAAATGATGTTGTACGCTTTAGCTGGCGCGCTATGTACGTTACACTTCACTAAATTAATGGTATTAAATCCCAATTGCGACATATTCCTAAAAATAAGGGTGAAAAAAGGAGAGAAACTTAAAATATCAAGAAAAAACAGAATAAATTGCGTAAATGGATATACTGCTCCGCAGCACCAATAATGTTTCATATATTTATGCGGTGCCATTAGTTAATACGAATTAATAAACTTAAATAAATGATAAATCAAATCTATAAAAAAGGATGAAGGACATGCCAAACTCCCTCAGTATCGCAAAAGAGCGCATCAGCCAGATAAGCGATATTGCTACCAGTTATGTACAAAAAGACAAATCATTATTTGATCATTTTATTCATAGCTATTATCAGCCATTGCACGCAGAGGCAGCTGAGACTATCAGTAATGCTGACCTAGCGGGCATGGCATTACATCATTTTACGTTGCTCCAAGCCTATGATGGCAGCAAGCCACAACTGAAGGTGCTGAACCCCAAAGCAGAAGAACAGCATTTTCACAGCTCACATACGGTTATTCAAATTGTTGCCTATGACAGACCGTTTTTAGTCGATACGATTTTGATGAGTCTTGAGTCTGAAGGTATCGATGTTCATCGTACTTATAACATCATTGTCAGTGTTGCACGTGATGATAATGGTCATATTACTCATGTCGAAGGCGCACATGAAAGCGCGACCTCTCATTTGTCTTTGATTCATTGTGAAATTGCCTATCAAGATGATGAAGATCTGGCTGCATTACAGCAAATGTTATTAGCAAAAATTGATACGCTAGATACAGTCGTTGGCGATTGGAAGCAGATGCGTGCGCAGTTGACGGATATCAAAGCTGAGCTATCAAACAAGCCACTGCCAGAAGTTTTTTACTCGCAGCAAGAGATACAAGCATTTTTAGATTGGATATTAGACGATCATTTTATATTCTTGGGTTATCGTGAATACCGTTTGGAAGGCGGGCAGGCTGTCGAAGTGAATGCTGAACCTGCTGATTTAGATTTATTCGCCATTGGTAATAGCGGTCTTGGTCTATTACGCGGTGCTGAAGAGGATAAACTGTCAGAAAGTTTTAGCCAATTGCCAAAAGTATTAAAGCAGCTATTGACTGAACCGCGCGTATTGATGTTGTCCAAATCAAGCCGTGTATCGCCTGTGCATCGTCCTGTATATATGGACTTTTTGGGTATTCATAAGTTTGATGACAATGGTAAGCTGGTTGGTGAATATCGATTTATTGGTCTATTGACCTCACAAGCGTATCAACTAACGGTACAGCAAATTCCGTTATTACGTGACAAAGCCAATAAGATTATGGCGATGGCAGAACTGCCGCGTGACGGTCATGCGCACCATAAAATGATGCATGTGATTAACACCTTGCCGCGTGACGACCTCTTTCAAGCCAGCGTTGAAGAGCTATATCCTATCGTTTCTGGTATCAGCCAGTTGCAAGATAAAAAGAGCCTGCGCCTATTCAGCCGTGTGGATCATTATCAGCGTTTTGTCTCATGTTTGGTCTATATCCCGCGCGACAAGTTCAACACTGAGCTACGTATCAAAGTACAGAACGTCCTAAAAGAAGCCTACGGTGGCACATCATCAGGGTTTACCACCGAATTCAATGAATCAGCTCACGCACGTGTGCATGTCCATGTGCGTACGGTGCCAGGTCAAGTGAAAGACGTCGATACTGTGGCACTTGAAGCCAAACTATCTGCTTTAATGCAATCATGGAGCGACAGCTATCAAAAAATGCTGCTGGATAATGTGGGTGAGCAACAAGCAAATGCTTTAAACCGTCGCTTTTTGAATTATATCCCTGCGGCTTATCAAGAGCGTTTTGATGCCCGTACTGCGGTTGAAGACACCAAGCGTTTGGCTGTATTGACAGCAGAACAGCCGATGATTTGGCATTTATACCAGTCAACGGGCGATGCAAGCAATCAATTACACCTAAAACTGTATGGTCGTGAACAGCCTGTTATTTTGTCTAAAGTCCTGCCAATCCTTGAAAACTTTGGTGTGTCTGTCATTTCAGCACAAACCTATGAGTTTGATTTGCCAGAGCAGCCCATTTGGATGCAAGAGTATGAGCTAACACTGGAGCATGTCGATACTGTCAACATGCAAGTGGTGCGTGGTCAGTTTGAAGACAGTCTCAAACAGATTTGGGCGGGACATGTCGAGAGTGACTCCTTTAACGAATTGGTATTGACGACCAACTTAGATACTTATGATGTGGTGGTACTACGAGCATTATCACGTTATATGATGCAAGCGAAAGCACCATTCTCTAGTACTTATATTCAGCAAACGGTAGTAAAAAATAGCGACATTAGCGTGGCGCTCGGTAGTCTGTTTGATGCCCGTATGAACCCTAAGTACAGTGAAGATGAACGCACAGAAAAAACCGCGCAGATTCAACAGCAGATCACGGCGGCATTGGCAGGTGTGGATAGCTTGGATGAAGACCGTATCTTGCGTTGGTATTTAGATTTAATTAACGCCATGGTACGCACTAACTTCTATCAAACCGATAGCGATGGTCAGCGTAAAGATCGTTTATCGTTTAAGTTTTTGGCAGCAGATATTCCTAATCTACCAAAACCAAAACCGATGTTTGAGATATTCGTGTATTCGCCGCGTGTTGAAGCGGTGCATTTGCGCGGTGGTAAAGTGGCTCGTGGTGGTCTGCGTTGGTCGGATCGTATGGAAGATTTCCGCACCGAAGTGCTTGGTTTGGTCAAAGCACAAATGGTCAAAAACGCGGTGATTGTTCCTGTTGGTTCAAAAGGCGGTTTTATCGTCAAAACCAAAACCATGGCAGATGGTCGCGACGCATTCCAAGCCGAAGGCATTGCTTGTTATCAAGCATTCCTACGCGGCATGCTCGATGTGACGGATAATATCGTTGATGGAAAAATTGTCCCGCCAGCCAACACCGTGCGTCATGATGAAGATGATCCGTACTTAGTGGTCGCGGCTGATAAAGGAACCGCTAGCTTCTCTGATATTGCGAATGCCTTGTCTGCTGAATATGATTTCTGGCTCGACGATGCCTTTGCCTCAGGTGGCTCGGTTGGTTACGATCACAAAGCCATGGGTATCACTGCACGCGGTGGTTGGGAGTCGGTCAAACGCCACTTCCGTATGCGCGGCATGGACATTCAGAACCGTGATAACTTTACCGTGGTTGGTATTGGTGATATGAGTGGTGACGTATTCGGCAATGGCATGCTGCTATCAACCCATACCCAGCTGGTCGCCGCATTTAACCATCTACATATCTTTATTGATCCTAATCCAGATGCTGCTGCTTCACACGCAGAACGTGCCCGCTTATTTGACATGCCGCGTTCGACGTGGGATGACTATGAAAAGTCACTTATTAGCCAAGGAGGTGGCGTTTTCTCCCGCCAAGATAAGAGCATCACGCTCAGTGCTGAGATGAAACAGCGTTTTGATATCGCTGAAGACAGCATGGCACCCAATGAGTTAATCAGTGCGCTGTTAAAATCGCCTGTTGACCTTATTTGGAATGGCGGTATTGGTACTTACGTGAAAAGCGTGAATGAGAGCCATGCTGATGTCGGCGACCGTGCCAATGACGCCGTACGGGTCAACGGCAATGAGCTACGTACGGCTATCGTTGGTGAAGGTGGTAACTTAGGCTTTACCCAGCAAGGACGTATCGAATATGCACAAACAGGCGGTCGCATTTATACCGACGCTATCGATAACTCAGGCGGCGTAAACTGCTCAGATCATGAAGTAAATATCAAAATTTTACTTGGTAAAGTAGTCGAGCAAGGCGACATGACCTTAAAGCAGCGTAATGAGTTGCTTGAGAGCATGACTGATAGCGTGGCAGAACTGGTATTGCGTCAAAATTACCTTCAGCCACAAGCCATTGAGCTTAGCCACATTCGTGCGGCGGCTAACTTAAGCGATCATCAGCGTTTTATTCAGATGTTAGAAGGCGAAGGGCGTCTTGATCGGGCGATTGAATATCTGCCATCAGATGAAGAAATTGCCAAACGTCAAAAAGCAGATACTGGCTTGACCAACCCTGAGCTGGCAGTTGTCATGGCTTATGGCAAAATGTGGGTGTATGACAACTTATTATCATCAGACTTGCCAGATGATGCGTACTTTATCAATGAGCTGCGCAAGTATTTCCCTGATGAGCTGGCGACGCGGTTCTTTGATGAGATGACTGAACACCGCTTACATCGTGAGATTATCAGCACCTATTTGACCAATAGTGTGGTCAATCGTTTGGGTATTGAAGCACTGTTCCGTCTTTATGAAGAAACAGATCAATCGCTGGCGACCATCGTGCGTGGTTATGCGATTAGCCGTGATGTCTTCAATGTATCAAAAGCTTGGAACACCCTTGAAGCGCTGGACAATCAAGTCGATGCTACATTACTGCTAACTCTTGAGCTGCGTCTACGTGACGCGCTTGAGCAAGGTGTTGTTTGGTTTATCAATGCCTTTGGTCAAGAATTGCAAGTCGCTGACATGATCAGTCGCTTTAGCGATAGTGTTGAGAAATTAACCAAATCAGGCGGATTTATTGAGCAACAATTTGCAGAATACTTGCAAGAAGAC
Organism: Psychrobacter sp. TWP2-1-2; assembly: GCF_049896785.1. Classification (NCBI taxonomy): domain Bacteria; kingdom Pseudomonadati; phylum Pseudomonadota; class Gammaproteobacteria; order Moraxellales; family Moraxellaceae; genus Psychrobacter; species Psychrobacter sp. TWP2-1-2. The sequence goes on from NZ_JAFCVA010000001.1 coordinate 175,673, forward strand.
ACCACTAGCCTGATGCAGGATGATCTGTCTAATAGTGATGCTGCGTTGTTTGCGATGCTGCCTTATCATGTTGATGCACTTGATGCCGCACTGCTCGCTGAGCAATATGAGCGTCCTGTTGATGAGATTGCAACATTGTACTTTGATGCCTATCACGTCTTGCAGTTAGATTGGATGATGGACAACATCGCCACTTTACCACAGCAAGACTACTGGGATCGCCGCGCACGCCATGCGTTGATGAATGAGCTGTCACGTAGTCTACGTCTACTGATGGATGCCATACTATCTAAACCTGATGCGAAGCAAGCGTTTGGTGAATGGCGTTCACGTCACCTGGATCATCTGGAGTCTGTCACCACAGAGATGAGCAAGTTAGATAATCTACATAGCAATGATGAAAATGGTCAAATTGGTCTTTCAACGTTGTCAGTATTGATGAGTGAGCTAAGCGGTTTAGTCACTAAGTAACTAAACTAACTAAGTAGTCATTCAATAAACAACAAGATAAAGATCTTTTCAAAAAAACCACCGTTATTAATTAACGGTGGTTTTTTATTGTCTGGCTAAGCGTAAAAAGTAATCAACGACGTGATGCAAGCTTTAGCTTACGAAGCTTTTTCATTAGTAACATTGACCACTCGGCGACAGCCTTGACCACTGATTTGGCTAAAACCGCCGGAGATTTTTTCAACCTTGATTTGAGTCAAGATGCGATCTTTTAATGCCTGTACGTGAGAGATTATGCCAATAAGCTTACCTTCTTGTTGTAAGCTCGTTAAGGTGTCGAGCGCAATATCAAGCGACTCTTCATCAAGCGTACCAAACCCTTCATCCAAAAACAGTGAATCCACGCGAATGTTGTGACTCGCCATCTGCGATAACCCAAGGGCGAGCGCCAAGCTGATAATGAATCCTTCACCGCCCGATAGATTTTTGGTACTGCGAATATCACCGCCTTGATAGTTATCAATCACATTAAGCTCCAGCGGATTACTGTCATCATGAATGAGCAAATAGCGGTCACTCATTTTTTGCAGTTGCGTATTGGCATGGCTAATCATGACCTCAAACGTTAAGCCTTGCGCAAAGGTACGATATTTTTTGCCATCAGCAGAACCAATTAACGTATGTAGCTGCTGCCAAACTTGTAGTTTTTGTTTTTGTTCATCGATTGCCATCAGCTGTGTCGCCTGTTGCCCTTTTTGGCTGTCGTTATCCTTAAGCTTTTGGTCAATCGCACCGATTTTTTGACTTAACTCATCGATATCCGTCTGTATTTGATGATGCTTGCCAGCAAGTGTTTCTCGGTCTTCATCTGTCATAGGCGTGGCAAGTTTTTGCTCTAACGTTTGCTGGGTATTATTTAACTGCAACTTAGCCTGTTGTAGGGCATTATCAATCGCTAGTTTACGTATATGTAATGCCTCACGCTCTTCTTTAGGCAGACGCGCACTCAAAAAATCTGCTTCATCGGCGAACTTTGACTCTGCGAGTAAGTTAGTAAAAATACTGTCCTGTGTATTTACGGTAGTAGTCGCCAACTGTCGCTCTTTGGCTAGCTGTTGCTCTCTGAGCTTTAATTGCTCTAAAGATTGCAGTACAGAATCTAGCTGTCTTTGCGCTATGATTTGTTTGGCTTTAGCCTCATCAGCAGCGCTGCGTAACTGGTTTTCTTCATAATCTGTATCTTTATCTGCGAATAGCGCTTTTCTATCTGTCTTTAATTTTTCGATATCCTCTGTTTTATTATCAATTAATGTCTCTAATTCTTTGAGTGCGGTCTCATCATTGGCGAGCTGTGCTTGCTTACTCTCAATATTCGCAGTCAGGCTGCTCAGAGTATTGGTGAGTTGCTGTTGGCGGCTACTTTGCTCATGGTGATATTGCTTTAATTGCTTCAAAGCATGACGTTGTGCCCGCAACTGGTCAATATGCTCATCATAATCTGCGCTTGCTAATACTGTTTGCTTATGAAGGCTTTCAATGAGCTGCTGCAGTGCGCCTTGAACGTCAGTCGCTTTGAGCGCCATCGTTAAATGATTCTCGTATTTAGCCGTTGGGTACTTACTCACCAAAGATGAAATATTGGTCATCATGGGTATGAGTGCAGAAAAATTAGCGGCAATCTTATCTTCGACACTTTCAATTTTTTGAGCATTTAGCTTGATATCAGTCGTCAGATTATTAATGGCGCGACTAAGTAGCTGTTGCTGCTGTTCATCGCCTTCGATGGCAACACTGAGCGTTGCAGCACTTTCAGCTAGGTTGTCATATTTGACGACTATCGTTTTAAGAGACTGTTTATGCTCAGTCAGTTTGTGCTTGATGGTGTCTAATAAGGATAAGCCGTGATCAATATGAATATCAGTATCGTTGTTAATCTGCGCAAGTGGATCGATAATTGCCACAGTCGATTTCGAATAACTATTTTCACTGTTAAATAGCGAGGAAAGGTTAGACTGAATATCAGCGTGTAAAATTTTAGATTGCTGCTGCAAGGGCGCTAACTGCTGCTGTTGATTATTGATGGCTTCTTTTTTGGTGGCATGGTCGATACGATGTTTAGATAAAGTCTGCTCAAGATTATCAATAATAGTTTCTAATTCAGCTATGTGCTGCTGAGTTAATTGCGCCTTAGTCTGTTTTATTGTGGACGACTGGTTTTGATCGTCATTGGCGTCGGTATTATTATTCTTGGTACTAGGGTCTAATAACGGATGATGTTTACCATAAGGATGCTCATGCGCGCCGCAAAGCGGGCAGGGCGACCCATCCTCTAGCTCTACTATATAATCTTCAAGCTTAGCGACCTTTTGTAGTAGATGTAGATGCTCTTTCTTATCTTGTTTTTTGAGCTTAGCCTCTTCAATATTTATCTTGTGACTGGCAATCAAACCTTCTAAAGTCTTAAGCTCTTGATTCAGTGTGGGTAACGTTGCATTGATGTGTTGAATTTGGCTGGTACGCTCAGACAGCTGTTCTAGCTTAATATGGGCTTGCACAATCTGGGTGCTTATTTGATCGACTTGCTCTTGCTCGCTACGCATATTAGCAATGGGCTGGTTTTGAATGAGTGCGGCTTGCTGCTGTTGTACGCTGGCAAGTTGCTCGCGTTGCTGCGTTATCAATAATTTCTCTGCGTTTTGCTGCTTATATAACTTATCAAAATCAGTCTGTAGCATGCGGGCTTGATTACTATAAGCAAGTTTATCCGCTGTTAGATTGGCATTATCTTCCAACAGCGCCTTTAATCGGCTACAGCTGTTATCGAAGGTCACCATATCTGTATCGAGGTCGTTTAGCTCTTGGTAATCGCGAAAGTACTTTTCTACACTGCTAAGCTGAGTTCTGACATCTTGCTCTGTTTGCTTGTGGTCAGCTATATCTTGACCTAATTGTTGAGTGTTACTAACTAATACCTCTTTACGCTGATTATCGCTAGCTAAAGAATAAGAGTGCTGTTTTATCTCAGCATCCAACTCGCGTGTCTTTGCAATAATAGGCAAAGTAGCATGTAGGCTATCTGTGGCTTGCTTGTCAATGGTATTGATATTCTTTAAATGAGTGTTGGCGTGTGCCAGCGCTGCTTGCTGAGTTGGAATCTTATTAAGCAAATCTTGCTGCTCAACCTCTAACTGCTTGACTAAATTTCGGCTGTAGCTAAGCTCGCGGAAATAGCTATCAATCTCTAAAGCCTTATTAGCGCCATCTAAACGCTGGGCTTCTGGAATAAAGGTTTGCTGAGTATGCTTTGCCGCTGCAAAATCGGCCTGATAGGTCGAGAGGTTTTGCTGTAGCTGCTGAACACTATCCAGCCACTGTAGCTGTTCACTTAGGGTTTTAAAGGTTTGGCGCTGTGTGTTTTGCTGTTGGTTAAAGCGCTCTAAATCTACTACCAGTAGCTTTTCGCCTTCAATACTTAATAACGACAAGCTATTCACACCTGCCTGTAGTTTGCCAAGCACGTCTTCCTCAGAGCGTTTTTTTTCATGAACGTTTAACGATATTTTGGCATAAATAGCAGTGCCCGTTATTTTCTCTAAAATCGCGGCTCTATCGCCGATATCAGACTTTAAAAACGCGGCAAAACTGCCCTGTGCGAGCATGATGGAGCGCGTAAATTGATTAAAATCCATGCCGATGAGGTTTTGTATATAGGCAGAAGTTTTGGACTTCTTCTCTTCTAAAATCTTGCCGGTCTGCACCTCACTAATCTCATGCTTAATTGGTAATAGGTTGCCCTTGGCTTTTTTGTGGGCACGATGTTGATACCAGTAGCATTGATAACGCTTGGAATCAATCTCTATAATGACTTCTGCTGAGCATTCACCTGTACCTTGGGTCATTATCTCGTTCGTTGAACCAGTGATATCGCCCAGTCTTGGCGTCTGACTATAGAGTGCTAAGCAAATCGCATCCAATATGGTCGTCTTGCCAGCACCCGTTTGCCCAGTAATGGCAAAAATACCTTCATTAAGAAAAGCGGGGTCACTAAAATCAATGTGCCATTCGCCTTTTAAAGAATTCAAATTTTTAAGTCGTAGTTCGATTAGGCGCATGATAAAGTCTTATTTTTATAGGTAGTAAATGAGGGTAATAATGAGAAATGAAGCTGTTATTCTAGCTAGCTTCTATCAAAATCGTTTATGATTACATAATGCTATTCAGCCTGAGTATCTTCATGACGTAAGTTATAAACGATTTGATCATAGGCGTCACGTAAGGATGATTTTTGCTCATTAGGGATCTTATGAGCAGTTAAGCAGCGCTCAAATACCTCTTCCTCATTTAAATCTTGTAGCGTCTCAGAGATCTGTTGTTGATTTAGTACTTTATTATAGGTACGAGTATTTTTGATTTTTAACACCTCGCACGGCAAATTATCTACCATCGTTTGGATGTGCTCACGTAACTCGCTGACCACATCATCACCCGTATAAATAATTTCAAGCCAAACAGATTCTTTTGCATCAAGAGCTTGGATGGTTTTATCTATAGCCTGATTAATACACTCCAAATCACCTGAAACTTGCGCCAGTTGTTGAAACTTTGGAATAGGTAGTGATACTACTTGCATCTGATTAGAGTCATCGCGATGCAGTATTTTGTTGGAAGTATCGAGATTTTTAAGCATTGATTGGTTGTTTTGATCCTGCTGATCAGGGATGTTTTTTGTAGCAGTTTTTGTCACCTCATTATTTTCTGATTGCTCGTCAAAACCAAACAAGTCATCCATAAATTCAGTCGTTTGACTGGCTACTTTCTTAACAGGTTTTTCAATCGGGGTAACGGTATTGGTCAGCTGAGGAATAATGCTTTCAACTGCATTGTTTGAGGCTGATTTTTGACTGCTAATGTCATTTGCTACTGCACCAAACTGTACCAGTAATACTTGTTTTTGTTGTTTTGCCTCGCCAAATCCCATCGCGATTGGCGAGCCTGAATAGCGAATGCTCTCACGACCACCGACGCGTTGCGGTACATGCAAATGTCCAAGCGCCACATAGTCAAAACTTTCATCGAACATGTCAGCAGAAATCTTACCGAGTGAGCCGACATAAAGCTCACGCACACCATCGTCTTCAGTAGTGGTGCCACCAGCTGCAAATAGATGCCCTGTGGCAATGATGGGAATGTGACGCTGGTTTGCGTCGGCTAATTTAGCCTGTTTGGCTTTGGCAATGCTAGCTACTTCATCATAATGGGCGCGAATGCCTTTGATGACATTGGCATCTTTGCTATCAGCCGACTCGCCAGCCTGACTGCTACGCACGTCACGATCACGCAAATAGGGAACAGCCGCAATAATACAATGCGGGTTTCCATTTGTATCGTCTAATACCAATACTTCATCGTTTAAGTCTTCACAAGCCGTACCGATAACATGGACGTTTAAAAACTTGAGTACATTACTTGGTGCATCTAAAAAAGTGGGAGAGTCATGGTTGCCTGCGACGATGACAATATGTTGACAGCATGATTTTGAAACTTTTCCTAAAAATTCATAATATAGCGCTTGAGCTCTATTGCTTGGGGTCATGGTGTCAAAAATATCACCAGCAACGATTAATATATCCACTTTCTGCAGGCTAATGGTGTCTTGTAGCCAACCTAAAAACGACTCAAATTCGTCATAACGCATTCGTCCATAAAGCCTACGCCCCAAATGCCAGTCGGAAGTATGGAGGATAGTGAGTGGTTTTGGCATGAATTTAGTATCGGCAGGTATGGACATAATTGAGCTTAAGGACATTTGATAGAAAGTATTCATTCTAGCAAAATTTTCTATGTTGGAGATGGCTGTCTAAAGACATATATAAGATTTCGTCTATAGATATAATTTCTTTAAAACTGCGTACAAAACCTATACGTCATAATTAGTTGTTTTTAAAAGTAATTTTTTTTATTGGCTCCGATAAGCGGTATGTAATGGTTGATAAACGTTTACTTTATCTCTAATATGCTGTTTGTTATTGAGTTGTATCGATAGTGAAAAATTATATATCCCAAAACCTTTTAAAGGCTTACATGACATTCTTACTCTCACAAAACTAAAAAAGTGTTTCTATGAAAAAAGTCCTTAGTATTTTTGGTACACGCCCTGAAGCGATTAAAATGGCGCCTGTTGTTAAAGCTTTAGAAGCCAATCCTGATATTCAATCCATCGTTTGTGTGACTGCCCAACATCGTGAAATGCTAGATAAGGTGCTGGCTCTATTTGAGATAGTTCCCGACTATGATTTAGATATCATGAAAAGCAATCAGAGCCTGACCCAAGCTAGCTCTAGAATGCTAATGGCACTTGAGCCTATTTTACAAGAATGCAAGCCTGATTTAGTACTGGTACACGGCGATACATCGACCACACTATGCGGTGCACAAGCAGCATTTTACCAACAAATACCGATCGGACACGTTGAATCTGGGCTGCGTACCTATAGTCTTTATTCACCTTGGCCAGAAGAGGCTAACAGACAACTAACTAGTGTCATTACCAAGTTGCACTTCTCACCAACCAAAGCTGCCGCGCAAAATTTGTATGATGAGCATAACAACCCAGAATACATCTATGTTACTGGTAACACCGTTGTAGATGCCTTGTTAGATGTTAAAGATAAGTTAGAAAATAACGCATCACTACGATTGGAATTACAGCAGGAGTTTTCAGAATTGGACTTTAATAAACGTCGGGTCCTTATTACGGGTCACCGCCGTGAAAATTTTGGAGAAGGCTTTGAGTCTATCTGCCAAGCAATCAAAGATCTGGCTCAAAAGTATCCAGACTATGAGTTTGTTTATCCTGTTCATCTAAATCCTAATGTTAAAGAGCCTGTCAATCGCTTACTAAGCGGTCTTAATAATGTCAAACTTATTGCGCCACAGGATTATCTGCCTTTTGTCTATTTGATGAGTACTAGCCATATTATTCTCACGGATTCAGGTGGTATTCAAGAGGAAGCGCCATCGCTTGGTATTCCAGTATTAGTCATGCGTGAAACGACTGAACGCCAAGAAGCAGTCGAGGCAGGTACCGTTAAGCTAGTAGGTACTCACGGTCCTACCATCGTCGCTGAAGTTAGCAATCTGATTGAAAACGACGCTATTTATTTAAAAATGAGCCAAGCCCATAATCCTTATGGTGATGGTAAAGCCTCACAACGTATTGCTAAGACGATCGTTGAGTTCTTATACGAGCAAACTGCTAAAACTGAAGCGTTAAGCTAACTTAATATTAAATAGACGGGATTAAGATGAAAAATATTTGTGTGTTTGGTTTAGGTTATATTGGTTTGCCAACAGCTGCGATGTTCGCCCATCATGGTGCCAATGTCGTCGGTGTCGATGTGAATCAGCATGCGGTCGATACAATCAATCAAGGCAAGATTCATATCGTTGAGCCAGGTTTGGAAGCAATTGTTAAGCAAGCTGTGGATAACGGTAGACTCAAAGCCAGCCTAAAGCCAGTACACTCAGATGCTTATCTGATTGCCGTACCTACACCGTTTAAGGGCGATGACCACACCCCTGATTTATCTTATATTCATGCAGTTAGTAAAGCCTTGGCGCCACTATTAGAAAAAGGCGATTTGGTCATTTTAGAATCGACTTCACCAGTAGGTGCAACAGAGCAGATGGTTGAGTGGCTTGCTGAGGCGCGTCCTGATTTGACCTTTCCCAAGTATCATGAATCTGATAATGAAGCCGATATCTATGTGGCTTATTGTCCTGAGCGCGTGTTACCTGGCAAGGTTGTGGAAGAGCTAATCTCTAACGACCGTATCATCGGTGGTATGACTAAAGAGTCGACTAAAAAAGCGCAAGAAGTCTATCGTATCTTTGTAGAAGGCCAGTTGTTAGAAACCAACTCTCGTACGGCTGAGATGGCAAAGCTAACAGAAAATGCTTCTCGTGATGTTAGCATTGCCTTTGCTAATGAGTTATCTATCATCTCTGATAAGCTCGATATCAATGTTTGGGAGCTGATCGAACTGGCCAATCATCATCCACGTGTCAATATCCTACAGCCGGGTGCTGGGGTCGGTGGTCACTGTATCGCTGTTGATCCTTGGTTTATTGTTAATCAAAACCCTGATGAAGCTAAAATAATTCGAGCTGCTCGTGAAATCAATGATAGTAAGCCTGACTGGGTAATAGGTAAAATCAATGCTGAAATCGATAAGTTAAAAGTACAAGGTATTGAAAAGCCAACCGTGGCGTTACTAGGGTTAGCATTCAAACCGAATATCGATGATCTACGTGAAAGCCCTGCGGTAAATATCGCGCAAAAAATGCTTGAATCTGATAATGCAAATATCTTATTGGTTGAACCTAATATTAATCAACTACCTGAAAAGTTAGCCGCCGGCACGTTGGTATCTTTATCAGAAGTCGTTGACCGTGCGGATGTCGTCGCCATTTTGGTTGCTCATGATGAGTTTAAAGATAAGACGCTTCTAAAAAACATTCAAATTATGAATATGGTTGGTAATATCTAGTTTAGCTAATCTATAAAGTAGACACTCTTGAACTGCTTATAGTACATCTAAAGAATATTACGTTTGAACTGGTAGTTATATTTAGGCAAGTATATTATGAAAAAATTTAAAAAATTATTTAAGAATAAGAGTCAAGACGACCGAAACGATTTAGTCGTCACTAAAGACCATAGTATTAATGCCGATGAGCTAGCAAACTATATTCGTAATCTTGAAGCAGAGAATAGGGATTTAAAAGATAGTACAACTGAGAATAATACTATCTCTTATAAACTTGGCAAGACTATTATTGATACCTTAAATAAGCAGTCTTCTACTACAGAACTTCCTTCCAAACTCTTAAAAGTTTATGCTGAGTCACGTAAAAGAAAGTTACCTAGTTTAAAGGGTGCAAGCTTGGTGGATAAGGCTATTATTCTTCTTACGGATGAAAAACTGTTGGAGAGTTATCGATTAACGGGCAATAAGATAGGTATTGCTAATAAGCCTCAAAATATAAACACTAAGCAAAGCGTTACCACTATATTAGGTAATGTATTAAACATGATAGAAGAAGATCACTTTATACTAAAAAATCAACCCCATAATAACCTTGTAGATAATCTTATTATAGAGTCAGTATCTAATACTCCAAATCAAGAAGTCGATGTTGATATAAATTATAAATTCAATTCAGAAGTATTAGTTGATCTAACTATTAAAGATAATAACGTAATTGAACTAACCCAACTTGAAGTGCAATCATCAGGTGACACTTTAGAGATTTCAGCAGCCGTGCTGTATCGTCTAAAAAGTGAACTCATTTCTCGTAAGGCTGTTGTGCTATTAGACTTTTTAGACGCTACAGGTACTAAAGTGCAGAATATAGATATAAATGGTATAGGGGTGTCTGCAGCTTTTGGGCAATACTTTCGTTATCTCAATAATAACTGTAGTAATGTCGAAGAAAACCTTAAGGATATTATTAAGCTCCAACTACCACCTACTATAGCTAGTGTAAAAATATATATAGCCGGTATGGGGTTAAAAGGTGACGAGCAAATAAATCTCCGTCTAAAAGCTCACTGTTATAATGAGCAGAAAGAAGAGGTTATAACGTCTGAAGCGCCGATTGATATCACTGTTAATAGTGGCGATAAAGTTGAGTTAACTCAACTTGGAGTGCAAGCAGAAGTTGATACTTTAGAAGTTTCAGCCGCTGTACTTTATCGTCTAAAAAGTGAACTGACTTCTCGTAAAGCTGTAATATTATTGGATATTCTAGATGCTTCAGGCAATAAAATACAGGACATTCCAGGATTAGGTGTTTCAGCACTATTTAATCAACTTTTTCGTTATTTAAATAATAATTGTACAAGTATTGAACAAGATCTCAAAAGCATAATTAAAATTAAAATACCAGATAGTGCGGTAAGTATAAAAATTTCAGTAGCAGGCATGGGTTTAAAAGATGATGAGCAAGTAGATGTTCGTTTAAGAGCTTGTTGTTACAATGAAAAGGTAGTGGAAGAGTTTAAGCGTCAAAGGCTTATATCCCACCCTTTACCTAAACCTATTACTTCTGATCCGAGCAATAAACGTTATACATCAGATCTCAATGTTGCCTGTATATTAGATGAGTTTACTATTGAGTGCCTCTCTCATGAAGTTAAGCTTATTAAAATTACTCAAGAAGACTGGCCATCTCAATTAGAAAAAGTTAAACCAGACTTTTTATTAGTAGAAAGCTGCTGGCGAGGTAATGATGGTAACTGGGGTACATTAACTCGGGGAAGCGGCGGAGGAAGAAAGCTCGGTCCATTGCTACAGTACTGCAAGAAAAATAATATTCCAACTGTTTTTTGGAATAAAGAAGATCCACCACATTATGAAAAGTTTGGGGCAGTTGCTAAATTGTTTGACGTGGCGATTACTACAGATATCAATATGGTAGAACGCTATAAAACAGATTTTGACATTGATGTATATCCTCTTTCATTTGCTGCACAGCCAAAGATTCATAATCCAGTGCCTACTATTTCAAGACTAGATAAAGCAGTATTTGCAGGTTCTTATTATAGGGATAAATCCAAACGTTGCGCTGATTTTGATGAACTTATGTCCGAAATTGAAATGGCTGGAGTGGCTTATGATATCTTTGATAGAAATCATTATCGTGATGTAGAGAACTTTATTTACCCTGATCACTATCATCATCATATTGTTGGCAGTTTGCCAGCTGAGGATATGTGGAAAGCTCATAAAGGTTATAAGTATCAGATTAATATGAATACAGTGCAAAATTCAAGCACTATGTTTGCTCGCCGAGTATATGAGTCTCTTGCCTCAGGGACACCTGTTATTAGTAATGATTCAGTAGGCGTAAGCGAGCTATTCGGTGATTTGGTTATTATGCCAAATAAGGAACAGACGATAACAGAGCAGCTTAGAGAGCTCGAGTCTTCATCGCTAATATACGAAAACAGAGCTCGTCGTGGGGTTAGAAGAGTCATGCGTGAACATACTTACGGTCACCGTATTCAACAAATCTGTAGATTATTAGGTATGGATGTCGAAGTCACTGTACCCAAGGCGACACTAGCTATAACTGCCAGTAGCGAGACTGATGTAGTACGCGCTGAAAAGATATTTGAATCACAGACTGCCGTTGCTAAGCATCTTTTTATAGAATTAGAAAATTTTGATACTGCGCATCAGTTCTTAAATAAGTCTAATAACACTACTTCTTATTCAATGAAACTAGGTCACGCTTTCTATAATAATGAGAGGCAATATTATGGTAATGACAAGGTCCTGAAATGTAATGTAAATGACAAAATATCTGCTGAAGCGTTAGAAGATTTTATTTATTGGGGAGAGTTGTAAATGACTAAAAAAATTCTACTTATATCGTGGCATTTTCCCCCTTATAAAAGCTCTTCAGCATTCAATTTATTTAAACGCCTAAAAGATACAGGCTACGAATACGATGTTTTGCAAATCAGGCGAGCTGATAAGCCGGATAATGATGCAATGTTTCGTTTTGCATCTAGCCGTTTCAACCGCTATGAGATTGAAGTACCTTCAGAAGATGCACGCAATGCTGACTCACGTGAACATTATATTAATAAAGTATTAGAATGCTATAACACTTTAAAAAAGGAAAATCATTACTCAGCTATGATTTCGCACTCTCACGAAATTGTATCTCATATGGCAGCCATGGCTATAAAAAAACGTAACCTTGAACTACCGTGGGTAGCTTCTTTTGGGGATCCCATTGCTGCAAATCCGTTCAATGAAAGTTATAAATTCCCAATGCTGCAAGAAGATAGCCAAACTGAAGCTCGGGTATTACAGCAAGCTGATCGTATTATTGTGACTAATCATTATCAGCAAGAACTAGTAACTGCTACACAGGCACAACCAGTTGATAGAGAGAAATTCTTCATTCTACCGCATTGTTTTGATGAACGTATGTATTCTAATAGCTCTAAAAGTAATAGCGTTAACACTAGTAATACTGGCAGTATTACTAGTGTATTCCGCTTTATGCATATTGGCATGCTTTATAAGTTTAAGCGCACTGCTGAGCCCTTCATGCTAGGTGCACAGCGACTATTACAAAAACATCCTGAAATGAAAGGACGCTTTACATTAGAATTCTTTGGTGCAAATGATCGTTATATAAAAGCTGCAGCAGATTACGGTCTTGCAGATACAGTAAGTTTCAATGGCACTGTAAGCTACTTAGACAGTCTAAGCCTAATGACAGAAGCAGATTGTCTATTGTTACGAGATGCAGATTTTAGTGACTATGGTTTAGAGTACACACCCTTTTACCCTGGCAAGCTTGCTGATTATTTAGGGGCAAAAAAACCTATTTTGGCAGTAACTATGCTCAAAGGCTGTGTACCAGATATGTTCGACCAACTCAATTATCCTTATTGTAAAGAGGATGATATAGAAGCTATCTCAGATACTATGTATCAAGCTATAAATGGAAAAATAGTCGTCAACGATCAAGAGGCTAATAAGTATTCTTGTGAGCACGTTAGCTATCGTGCAAAATATCTTATAGATAATTTGCCTATTCAAAAAACCATACTATTTGCAGGTCATGATTTAAAGTTTATTAAAAACGTCATGCAGGCTTATGAAGCTGATTTCAAATATAATGTAATTGTTGATAAATGGAAAAATCATACTGACCATAATGAAGATATAAGCAAATCATTGTTGAATGATGCGGATATTATATTTTGTGAGTGGGGGCTGGGAAATATAAAGTGGTATTCTCATAATAAAAAGAAAGGTCAAAAGCTTGTAGTAAGAGTTCACCTACAAGAAAATCAACGTCCTGAATTTCTTAGAGATTCTATAATTGATAACATTGACTACTTTATATTTATTGCTCCCTATCGTTATGAAGAGTTCGTTGCAATGCACAGTATTCCTCGATATAAAGCAAAGATGATTTTTAATACAGTTGATGTAGAGAAGTTTAGACTACCGAAACTTCCTGAAGCTCAGTTTACTCTTGGCTTCATCGGTATGGTGCCATGGAGAAAAAGGTTTGATCGCGCACTAGATATATTCGAAAAGCTTTGGATAAAAGACAATAGATATATACTACGAATCAAAGGTAAGCGACCAGAAGATTATCCTTGGATGCTTAGCAAGGGACGTACTGAAGAAATGCAACAGTACAATACTCTCTATGAAAGAATTAAAGTGTCACCATGGAAGGATAGTATCATTTATGATGGACACGGGGATGATATGCCTGAATGGTTTCAAAAAGTAGGTTATATACTCTCGACAAGTGATTTTGAGGGAAGTCATCAAGCTGTAGCTGAGGGCATGGCTTCAGGCTCATTTCCACTAATATATAACTGGGATGGTGCTGACACTGTATATCCCAAAAAGTATGTCTCTGGAACTATAGACGATCTTATCTTAAATGCCATAAAGTTTTTTCCTAGTGACCAATACTTGTATAAGTATGCACATGATAACTTCTCTAATTCTAAAGTTGTAGCAGAAATTAGACATCTCTGTGATATTTAATAAAATTTTTTAGGTTTTTACTCCATCGCTTAATCTACAAGATGATATTTGAGTATAGTTATGAATAATAGCATTGAAGGTTCAGGATTTTATGTGGTTTCAAGTTTTAGTGAGCAAAAAAAACACTACTTTAGTGGAACTATATTTAATGATAAGTCTATCGTTATCGGTGAAAGAGGACTTGAAATATATCTTAAAAATAACGAATTTCCAGATCTAAGTGGCCCACTTGATGGCCGTTTTTCTATTATCAAAGTTACTAAAGAGATAGTATTAGCTAGAACGGATATTTTTGGTCAAGATATATTATATTATTATATAAAAAATAATGTATGGGCAATATCTAATTCTTTTATATTGTTATGCAGACACTTAACAGATAATGGGGAAAGGCTTAAAATTGATAAAGATCAGATCGATGTTTTAAAAGTTAGGCATGGTATTACACAGCAATTAGTAAGTAATGATACTCTTATCCATAATATTAAAGTATTACCACGTAATAAAATATTAAAAGTTACAAAGAAAAACAAAGGTTTTAATTTTATTGATATATCACCTATCCTACAAAGTCAAAGCTATATTGAGAATTTAGATAAGTTTTTTAAACGCACTATAGATATTAACCACACATTAATCAATTATTTTGAGAGTCGAGTTACAGTTGATATTACGGGTGGCGTTGACTCTAGAGTAGTATTAGCTACTATTCTAGCATCAGATGTTGATTTGTCTAAAATTAATTTCATGTGTAGTAAAAGTGTAGGTAATGATTATGAAGTAGCACTTAAATTAGCTAATAGATATGGTTTTAATATAACTAATAAATCGTATATATTTGGTCAGGGAAGCCAAGATAATTTATATGATTTATGGAAATTAGGAAGTTTAGGAGTGTACTTTCCTATATACTTTCCATCTTCTTCGCGCCCGCAGTCATTACTTCATTATCACGGAGCCTGTGGTGAGTGTTTCAGAGATTTTTATTTGCAACCAGCGAATGAATACATGAGTCACGTTGCACTAGGGCAAAGCAATCAAAGTGCTCTGTATGCTTTAAACCGAAAAATAGGTAAAGCACTTTATGAAATTGATGCTCCTGCAAATACTAAAGTATCTATGATTGATTATTATTGGAATTATAGATCCAGATTTCATGTAGGAAGGAACACTCATCGGAACTTAAGTGAGTACTATGTCACTCCAATGGCATCTATTTATTTAGCAAAAGCGTTTGAGCAGTTAAACGAGTTAGAAAAAGAAAAAGGATCATTGGTTTTGGATCTTTTCGTAAGGTGCTATCCTGATGTACTAAATATTTCTTTCGATGAGAAAGAAAAAAACTACTCTGAAATAGATATAAGTAAAAGTCTAAAGAGAGTTGCATCTTCAAATGAAGATACAGATAATTCAAGACCTAGTAAACTTAAAGTGTTTTATGAGTTAGAACCAAGGCAACAAAGAACTGAAAAAAAGAGTTCAATGATTGATTTATTGATTCTAGACTTAGAGAAATATTCAAGGATTGTAACTGAATTTAACTTTTTTACGACAGAAGAAGTGCAGTTAGCTATGGATAATGTGAAGAAGTCACCATGGAATGCACGTTTAGGTATAGATGCTTCAAAAATAATTTCAGTAGGTGAGCTACTATCTTTAAAGAATATTGGATTATAGATAATAATTAAAGCTTAATTATTAAAGCTTAATTATTATTAAGATTGTTTATGTTGTATCTAATGCAGTTATCTATTTCCTAGGTTGTTAGAGTAACTAATACATCATTTCTGCTATAAATATGAATTAAGATGCTAATGGAGGAAGTAACGTAATGAGCATATCAAAGATCGAGAATTTAGAAAATATATTTGCAGAAGAAAGTATCAAACAATTCAATAAGCTAACGCAAGACTTAATTAAAGTACAAAATCGCATCTACTCACAATTAGAAAGCTTATCTTGGTTACAGCGCCGCCTTTTACCTAATACACAAATTCCTCCACTGCGTGGGTGGGCAAGCTCTCCTGACGTATTGTTGCGTTTGCATACGCATATTGTAAATACTAAGCCTAAAGTGATAGTTGAATTTGGTAGTGGTGCATCAACCTTAGTAATTGCGGACGCACTCAGTCAGAATGGTGGTGGTAAGCTGTTTTCAATAGAGCATAGTGAGCATTATGGAGCACAAACAATTTCTCAATTAGAACAAAATAGCTTAAATCGTTGGGTCGATT
This sequence comes from Psychrobacter sp. TWP2-1-2, assembly GCF_049896785.1. NCBI lineage: Bacteria > Pseudomonadati > Pseudomonadota > Gammaproteobacteria > Moraxellales > Moraxellaceae > Psychrobacter > Psychrobacter sp. TWP2-1-2. The sequence continues at coordinate 191,955 of NZ_JAFCVA010000001.1, forward strand.
TACGTATTGGTGGGCTAGAACCTTGGGATGCAGAACATATTAATCATAATGATGCTAGCAAGCCATCACTTTGGTATCCAAAGTCCTTATTGCAAAATATTGAAAATATAAACCTAATATGGGTAGATGGACCACCAGGAAATATTTGTGCTTATAGCCGTTATCCTGCTTTACCAGCATTATCTTCCCAGCTGTCTGATAGCGTCGAGGTATGGATGGATGACACGGTTAGGCAAGAAGAGAGAGATATTTGCGAAGACTGGGCTCAGAACAATGGCTTTAATATACAGTATTACCCACTAGAAAAAGGCTTAGGAAGACTAACAGTATCTTTGGAAAAATAATAGTAAATACAAAATAGACTTATAAAAATTGAGGGTTAAATATGTTTGATGTAAATATATCTGTAGAAAAAAATAAAGTACTAGGAGAATTTATAGCTGACAGCTATTTTTTTGAACCGTCTAAGTATGATTATGCTTTCTACTTATATAAAGATGAGGAAAGAATAGAAACTAAGTGGTACACAGATAATATGAAAGCTGAGTTTCTTATTGATGACTTTGATGGAGTGTTTTATATTAAGGCTTTTGTTAGAGATAAAATATACGGAGACAAAAGAACATTTGATTCGGAAAAAAAAACTATCGATAGTTAGAGTTATCAATAAATGTCTTTTTATTTTCTACACTGAATATAAAATATATATTATTTCCATGTATTTTATTTTCTTTAATATGGGCTCTTAATTAAGTAACTAAGTCTCTATAGATAAAAAATTAATATAGTTGCTATAGTGCTAGCTATTCTATTTAGTAGGTGCAATACAATGAGATACTTATTTAACACCTCTAAAGAGACTAGAATTGCTTTAATAAGTGACGAGTTGACGTCTTTAGCATTGGACGAAAGTTCTGTAAAAATTTTCCAACTTAAAGATAAAAAATGGTTTCAGTTATTTAAAATATTTAAACCAGACTTTATATTAGTCGAATCCGTGTGGCGAGGGTATAAGGATGCATGGCGCTATAAGATAGCCAACTACCCTGACTATCCTGAACGTAATAACGTTGAGCTACGCAAGCTTTTAGAGATGGCGGATAAATATAATATTCCTGCTGTATTTTGGAATAAAGAAGATGGGGCTCACTTCAACCGTTTTATAGACTCTGCCAGTTTATTCAAATATATACTGACCGTTGACTCAAACTGCGTTGAACGCTACCAAGCGATATTGGGTGATAAAGTAAAAGCAGGGGTGCTACCCTTTGCCGTACAGCCTAAGTTTCATTATCCTACCACCTCACCACCGCGCTATCGTAAGAGTTTATTTATCGGCAGTTACAGCAAGCATATCCATAATGCTCGCCAACAGTGGCAAGATATGGCGTTCAGTGCTGCATCTCCCTATGGTTTGGATATCATAGATCGCAACTCAGATCGCAATCCTGACGTTTATCGCTATCCCGATTTACCTAACACGACAGTATTTCCTAATGTCCCTTATAATAAGACGGGTGATGTATACCGTCAGTATTCACACTGTATTAACGTCAATACCGTGACGGACTCGCCTAGTATGTTTTCTCGTCGTTTGATTGAGATTATGGCCTGTGGTCGGTTGGCGGTGAGCAATCCTAGCGTATCAGTCAGTACACGCTTTGAGGGGATGTGTGAAGTGATTGAGAGTCGTGAACAGGCAGATGAGTTATTTGCGCAGCTCTCTAAAGGCTATACTAAGCAACAAGAAGAGATGATGCGTTATGCGAGTGCTCATGTATTAGAAAACTATAACTACGATCAATGGTTACAGCATATTGTGGATTTTATCGAGCTATAGATTGCTTCTATTATAGAAAGATACTTATAGTATAAGTTATCAAAAGTTATCCGCCAAATACAAAAACCTACCAGTAATTAATGGTAGGTTTTTTTGTGCGAGTTGAAAGCCTTAATTCAACCAATCACTAACTGCTCCAAACCATCATCAGCCGTTGCTAAATTAGCAATCATCGATAATGCATGTGCTTGTTGGTCAACCACCTTATCTTTTGGTGTTGCCGCAGTACCGCCTCGTAACCAGTTATTAGCTGTGGTGTCACTATTGTTGTTTTTCTGCTGATTTTGCAAATTATACCAAGCCAAATCATGATGGAGTGCGACCACGTCTCCCATAATGAGCAAGGCTGGTGTGGGTAGCTGGTTTTTTTCTTGCAACTCAACGATGTCGGCAAGCGTTCCCGTTAATACCTGTTGATTGGGCATACTGGCATTGGAGACTATAGCAATCGGGGTGTCGCTACTGCGCCCTGCATCAATCAAGCCTGTCGTCAAACGCGCCAGCGAATGCAACCCCATATAAAATACGACTGTTTCATCCGTATTCAAAAAGCTCTTAAAGTTATTATTGGGCGCGCCAGCCTTTAAAAATCCAGTGACAAAACGTACCGACTGCGAATGGTCACGATGAGTCAATGGAATACCGGCATAGCTTGCAGCAGCATTGGCAGCGGTAATGCCGGGGACGACTTGATACGGGATACTGTGCGCACGCAAGCTCTCAATTTCTTCGCCGCCACGCCCAAAGATGAAAGGATCACCACCTTTTAGACGCACCACACGGCGACCTTCTTTTGCGCTATTGACCAACAATTCATTGATGCCTAATTGCGCTATCGCATGGTTGCTGCGTTTTTTGCCAACGAATACTTTATCAGCATCGCGGCGGCATAAATCCAATACTTGCGGTGAGACGAGCGCATCATAATAGACAATGTCAGCCTGCTGCATCAAACGCAGCGCTTTAAAAGTGAGCAGCTCTGGGTCACCTGGGCCTGCACCAACGATATAGACTTCGCCTACATTATTTTGTAGGGTTTGAGGTTCTGTGGATATATCATTCTCTGTATATTTATCACTGATAATTGATGCTGTTTTATCTAAATCGGCTTGTAATTGTGCCGCCGCTTCAGCTTCATTACCCGCAAACATCAGCTGACTGACTGGACCTTCAAATGCCTTTTCCCAAAACTGCCTGCGTCCTGTCAGCGTAGGTATTTTAGTTTTCACTTCGCTACGAAAATCACCAGCAAGCTTTGCCAATTTACCATAGCCTTGTGGAATCAAGGTTTCGAGGCGAGCGCGTAATAGACGTGCCAACACTGGCGCTTTGCCGTTTGACGATATGCCAATCACGATTGGATTGCGATCAACAATCGCAGGGAAGATAAAATCGCATAAATGCGGCGTATCGACCACATTAACTGGAATGTTTAGCTCAGTGGCATCAGCATGTATTTGATGGTTAAGTGTCTCATCGTCAGTGGCAGCAATAATGACGCGTGCGCCTGTCATATAAGTTTTATTATAATTCTCATAAATCAGCTCATGCTTACTGTCACTGAGCAAGGCTTGTATTTCGTCGCTGATATTTGGCGCAAGAATAGTGATGAACGCGCCAGCACGGCTGAGCAAATCCGCTTTACGTAGCGCCACATCGCCACCGCCAACAATCAGTACTTTGCGACCTTCTAATTTAAAAAATAATGGAAAGGTGTTCATAGGATTACCTGTAATTCATTCAATGTAAGGTATGTCGCTATTATGAGGTATCACAGGCATACGCTCACGTAGCGAATTGGCATTAGCATATTCGTTTTTGTCATGTTAGTGAGGGTTTTTGATGTAAAAGGGAATAGGTGAGTCGTGAAATACAGAACTAAAAAAGCCACAGGCTTACGTCAAAGCTTGTGGCTGTCATTTAGATTAGATTTTTGCATTGGCTATTAGCAATAAAGAGATTTGACCACGTACAAGAACCTATTCAAACTCACTCAGCATCTTAGTCATACGGGCATCTTTCTGTTGCCAAATATCCTCTAACCAATCAAACATCATTTTTTTGGTGGTTTCATCACGGTCATAGCCGCCGTCCATGATAGCAGCAAATAATTCGTCTGGTATCTTTAAGCGAGTCACATCGACGCCCAAACGGCGAATATTACCTTTCCATAAATCATCATAGTCAGGCGCGCCGTCTGGGTAGACAATGGTCACGTCTAAGATAGAATCCAACTCATTGCCTAACGCATTAATGGCTAATGACAAACCGCCAGCCCGTGGTTTTAACAAATGCTGATAAGGAGATTTTTGTTGGTCATGTTTTTCTGGGGTAAAGCGCGTGCCTTCCAAATAGTTTAATAGGGCAAAGGGTTTGTTTTTTAATTGACGACAGGCACGCTTAGCCTCAAGCAGGTTTTGTTTTTTAAGTTCTGGATTCTTGGCCATCGCTTTTGCAGAAAAGCGCTTCATCATCGGAAAGTCTAAGAAATAAAAGGCTTGACCGATGACAGGAATATAAATCAGATTAAACTTGGTAAAAAACCGTGTCAGAGGCAGCGTATCTTGGCTGATATATTGCACAATGCTGGTATCAACCCACGATTGATGGTTGCTTACCAATAGATACTGTTTGTCTTCGCTCAGGTCCTCAGGCAGGTTAATGCGCCAGTCTTTGTGAGGTAGGGCATGATCAATGACGGCGTTATTACTATTAATCCAGTATTTGGTAATCGCAATCAGCGCATCATCCGCAGCTTTTGCTCCTGTCAATACTTTTGCCGCTCCCAAAGTCCAGATGGGCAGACCCACCATCGCACTATTGGCAGTAAGAACACTCGTACCAGTTAAAAAAGAGGCAGTCTTGCCTACCGCTGGTAGCTTATCGTGCAGTTTTTCATAGAGTGAATCGATTTTTTTTATAAAAGACATAATAAATATCCATATTGATGAGCGCGAGTGCCTATAAGGAAATAAAAAAGGATGAGTAACTTTGTCCATGATGCGGCTTTATAGCGTCGGTTTAATGCCGAGCAGCCACTGAGGCAAGCCATAGAATACCGCAATGTTAGACAATAAAACGTTCAAGAAACGTTAATTATTCAAATGCTGACTTCTTTATACAGATAGAGATATTCAAAAATAATAGAAAATTGTCTATTAAGTGGACTATTTGCTATAGTTTGGCGGCCTCTAATACTTTACATAATAAGCTATTGTGAGGAAGATGAGGATGTATGTCATGGTTCACCATAGCGTATGAAGCGAGCTGTTGAAGCAATAAACGGTAGTCAATATGATTGTAGTGCTAATCTAAGATGTTGAACATTATTCCGCGTGGCGCCGCGCTAAGTTTAGCGTCTGCTTTGTTTGGCATACTTTTATTATTGGCTTTTGTACTGACTCATCAAATAAGTTGGTCAATTTCTGGTGTCTATCGCTATGATCTGTTGTTGGCTTATGCTTTAATTATTCAGGTTTTTTTGGTTTATTTCAAATTAGAAACGCCGCGTGAGGTATGGGTCATTGCTATTTTTCATATCATGGCCATGGCAATGGAGCTGTTTTTAACCCATCCCAAAATTGGTTCTTGGTATTATCCTGAACCAGCAATTTTTAGAGTTGCCACTGTGCCACTTTTTGCCGGTTTTATGTATTCGGCCGTAGGTAGTTTTTTAGCGCGTGGCTTAAGATTGTTTAATGCCTCTTTTACCGACTTGCCACGTTTACTATGGGTGAGTGTATTGGTTATTTTTTCTTATGCCAACTTCTTCACTAAGTTTTTTGTCCCTGATATTCGCAATATATTGTTCATCGCTTCGATAATTTTATTTTGGAAAACCAGAGTGTTTTTTCAAATCCATCACAAAAATAATCTTCAATTGCATGATACCAAGCAATATCAATGTCCATTTTTACCATTACTGTTGTTCCTCGCTTTTTTGGTTTGGTTGGCAGAAAATATTGCTACTTTTACCAATATTTGGCGTTATCCGTCACAAGCAAATGCATGGCATATGGTAGGTTGGGGTAAGCTGGGCTCTTGGTACTTATTACTGATGTTAAGTCTAGTGTTGGTTTTGGCAGTCATGGGCAAAAGGGATGAGAAAGGCGGTTGGCAGTTAGCTCGATAATTTTGATACTTGAGTTTGCCCTCATTATTTTGGCAGCGTTTGAATGATATATTCAAATTTTGTGGGACTGAATATTGAATCTATTATGACAATAAAAAAAACACCTCTTATATCTAAGAAGTGTTTTTATCGTAAAACTACGAAATACCTAAAGCTGCGTGTGCAAGCCACACTCACGGCTTTCTTCTACTTTCGTTGGATCAAAGTAATCAAATTCATTCGGTAAGTGATGCTCTTCGAGATAAACATCTAAATCGGCGTCAGTGTTTTCAAACAATGGCGCTACTTTTAAGACGCCATCTTTTGATAGGCTAAGTACATCAAGACCTTGGCGGAATTCGGTTTGATCTTTACGAATCGCATTGAACCAAACATCTGGCTTTAACTCATCTAGCGCACGGCGGAAGGGCTCTAATTTTACTTGGTCAGTGAATTCATCATGCTGTGGGTTGTCGATACCTGGGATACCGTTCATGGTCGCGTCACGATACGCTGCCGTTTGCTTAGGAATATAGGTGATGACGTTTAAGTTTAAATCACGGATGACTTTATTGGCAAATTGATAAGTGGCATCCGTGTTATAGCCTGAGTCTACCCACAATACGGTGATGTCAGGGCGCTGCTTGGCCACCAAATGCAGAATCGCTGACTCGTATGGGCGGAAGTTAGTCGTGATGATTGGGTTTTTCGCTTGGCTTAATGCCCACTCAACGATTTGCTCAGGCGACTTGCCTTGCAATGCTTGGTTGGCTTGGTCGAGGTCTAAACTTGGATGTAATTGGCTCATAATACCTTCCTTAATGGTTGTTAATATAAAATCGTTGATTAAAAATTTATGATCAGTGTTAAAGCTAGGCGATTGAGGGTTCTGACGGTTTAGCAAACATCGGTAAATCCGAAGCACTTTGTCCATCATAACTACTGGCAAGGGCGGTAAATGCTTGCTCAATGCCGAATTTAGAGTCTGGCTGCATGTCATGCTCGCTCAATACAAAGCTATCAACACCCATACGCAGTAGATATGCGATTTGATCACGGCCAAACGCGCCAGCCACCCGAATCTCACCTTGGTAGCCAATTTGGCGTAGGGTACGTGCAAAGCTAAAGTTGCGACCATCAGCGAATTTGGGCACATCGATAACGATAAGCGCCTGCGTTGATAAGAAATCACTAATACCTTCTAACGCATCAGCATCGGTGTCAGCCGTCACCCACAATCCAAGTCGACTGCTATGCTGAACGATCAGCTCATAAACCTCTTTGATCAGACCACCGACCTGCGCGCCTGATTCGTCTAATAGGTCAGCGAGCGGTACAATCACATCGGGCTTTTCTTGTCTTTGTAGCAGCTCAAGCAATGTGATGTTTGTTGATACAATACTTTCTGGTAGCGCGTCCGTGGTGAGTACATGCCATGTATCTTGACTGCCGATATCGACGCCATGACTGTCCAAAATATGGTGATTAGCCATAGACCTTCTCCTTAAATGGATCAATACCAACGCGCTCAACCAATTGACCAAAGCTTTCGACATCATTGTCGGTGCTGGCGCGCAAGTCTACATAGACATCAACGATTTGCTGTATGGTATTGGCAACCTCAAGAGCAGGGACAGATTTACCTAATATTTTTCCAAGTTTGGCATCGTCACTGGAATTGCCGCCAATGCTGATCTGATACCAATGCTCACCTTTTTTATCGACGCCCAAGATACCAATATCGCCTGTATGATGGTGCGCACACGCATTGATACAACCAGACATGTTTAAGCGAATCTCACCCAAATCATACAGATAGTCTAGATCATCGAACTGTTTTTCGATTTGTTCAGCGATGTTGTGTGTCGTCGCATTAGCAAGCGAGCAGTAGTCCCAACCTGGGCAGACAATCATATCTGTTAGGGTATTAATATTAGCGTGTGCTAAATGCAACTCTGCTAGCTGCTGCCACAATTCATAGAGAGTGTTGGTTTGCACATCAGCGAATACCAGATTCTGCTGATAAGTACCACGCAGTTCACCAAAGCTGTATTTGTCAGACAAATCAGCCAGTGCATCCATCTGTGACTCGCTGACATCACCAGAGGGCACATATTTGCCATCGACCAAGCCTGCTTTGAGCGAAATAACGACCGCACGATAACCAGCGACTTTATGCGCCACCGTATTTTGGTTGTACCAGTTAGCAAAGTCTTTATCAGCGTTTAATTGCTGTTGTAGCTCAGACTGTACTTGTAGTGCATCAAACGACACATAGTCAGGCTCACTGAAGAAGCTGCTCGCTGTTGCAAAGTTCTCATCAGTTAAGGTAAGCGAACCATCTTTGGTATGGGCTTCCCACTCAGCATTAACCAATTTGGCAAAGGCAGGGCCGCCCATGCTCTCGACCAAAATCTTAATGCGCGATCGGTATTTGCTGCCTTTATCACGGCGACCATGCAAGTTATAGACACGCAAGATGGCATCTAAATAGCTAAGCAGATGCTGACGCGGCAAGAACTTATTGATGACTTTACCCAAGACAGGAATACGTCCTAGACCACCACCGACCAATACTTCAAAACCAATCTCGCCTTCATCGTTGGTTTTGATATGCAGACCGACATCATGTACTTGGGTTGCCGCGCGGTCATCATTGGTCCCGATGACGGCAATCTTAAATTTACGTGGTAAAAAAGCAAACTCAGGATGGAAGGTTGACCACTGACGAATAATCTCACAATAGGGACGTGGGTCAGCGATTTCTTCTTTATGAATACCAGCATATGGATCGGTGGTTGTGTTACGAATACAGTTGCCCGAGGTTTGGATCGAGTGCATCTGTACTGATGCCAGCTCTGCCAAAATATCAGGCACGTCTTCTAGCTTTGGCCAATTCAGCTGGATATTGGTACGGGTAGTGAAGTGCCCATAACCTTTGTCATATTTACGAGTAATCTCAGCCAATTTTCGCAATTGGTAGCTGGCAAGTAGCCCGTAAGGAATAGCGATACGCAACATCGGTGCATAACGCTGAATATAAAGGCCGTTTTGTAATCGCAGCGGCAAAAATTGCTCTTCTGGCAGCTCACCTGCCAAAAACCGTTCGGTCTGGTCGCGAAACTGAGCGACTCGTTCTTCTACCAAGGTTTGGTCAGCGTAATTATATTGATACATGACGTAATCTCAATTTTGTTTTTAGTCTTAAAAGCAGTGACGAAAATGATTTGCGTGTGTAATCGGTCTTATTGCCAGTCGCAAGGTAAACCATTCAGAGTCACATCATATAAGCTTGCGTCTATAAACATAAATTCCTTTAAGACATATGTATATCCAAACACAGCATAAATTTTCATAACGAAAGTTAGGTAGCCTATGCTTATCAAATTTATCACTACCTATAAAGGTTATAAATCAATATGACATCTATCACCTCTAAGCAACCATCAAAACTTGTTCCGCCGCATGGCAGCACTGAGCTTAAGCCATTACTATTACAAGGTGAGGCACGCGCTCAAGCATTAAAACTTGCTAGCACTTTGCCAACCATTACTTTAAGCTCACGTGAGCGTGGTGATTTAATCATGTTCGGTATTGGTGGCTTTACGCCGTTGAGTGGCTTTATGAATCAAGCAGACTGGCAGGGTGTGGTTGATGATATGCGCTTGCAAAGTGGTGAAAACGCGGGTTTGTTTTGGCCAATTCCGATCACCTTGTCTGCACCAAAAGCGACTGCAGATAGTTTGAGTCAAGGAGATAAAGTAGCCTTGGTCGCTCAAGACGGCGAAATCATGGGTATCTTGACGGTAGAAGAAACCTATACCATCGATAAAAAGCATGAGTGTCAGCAAGTATTTACCACAACAGACCCAGAACATCCGGGCGTTCAACAAGTTTTAGAGCAAGGCGAAGTCAATATTGCAGGTAGTGTCGAGGTATTGAGTGAAGGCGAGTTCCCAACGTTATATCCAGAAATCTACAAAACGCCAGCAGAAACCCGCGCTATTTTGGACGCTAAAGGCTGGAAAACAGTGGCTGCCTTCCAAACGCGTAATCCAATGCACCGCTCACATGAGTATTTGGCAAAAATTGCGATTGAGATCTGTGACGGTGTATTGATTCATTCATTGCTAGGGGCACTCAAACCTGGTGATATCCCAGCCGACGTCCGTCAAGAAGCCATTAAAACCTTGATTGATAATTATTTTAGACAAGATACGGTTATTCAAGCGGGTTATCCGCTAGATATGCGTTATGCCGGTCCACGCGAGGCATTATTGCATGCGGTATTCCGTCAAAACTATGGCTGTAGCCACTTGATTGTTGGTCGTGACCATGCTGGAGTCGGCGATTATTATGGGGCATTTGATGCGCAAACGATTTTTGAGCACGTTGGGAAAGATGACCTTATCACCCAACCACTCAAAATTGGCTGGACGTTCTGGTGTAATGCTTGTAATGCGATGGCTTCCGACAAAACTTGCCCGCATGAAGCGTCTGAACACGTTAAAGTATCAGGTACCAAGCTGCGTAAAGCGCTATCAGAAGATGAAGAAGTACCAGACAACTTTAGCCGTCCAGAAGTACTACAAATTTTGCGTGATTATTATGCTGGTATCGCAAGAGAGGAACGTGCTGAAGTGAAATTAGTCGGTGCCTCTGCGGTGTAAACCAAGATTATCAGCATATGAACCAGTATCAAAAAAAGGTGCCAGATGATAAGTCTGACACCTTTTTTTATACTGGTTTTCAACGCCTGTTACCTAAGCTAGCGTTCGTTATCTATTAAATCTCTAAATCTGTTGTCAGCTTTTGATAGTCACCGACCAATGTGCCACCGCCAGAGCAGAAGTAGTTAAGCGCGTATTTATCTTGACTATCAATAGTCAGTTTATCATCCTTAAATTGAAAAAATGCCGTACTGTCATTGACTTTGCTTTGGAAAATAATGCCGTGCGCGTCGTCTTGACCCATTAATGTCGCCTTGCCATCAAACTGGCAACTGGGTTTTTTAACATCGCTACGGGCGCGAACCTTTATATTGATTTGCTGATCACTCTCTGCCCGTACCATGACGCCAACCCAATCATAGCCTTGCGCGCGCTTTTCATAACCTTCATCAGCATAATCTCCAACGACTGCTTGCACAGCTGGCATGACATCGGCTATTGGTTGTTTTACGGCTTGGTGATTCACGCTAGGTGTCACGTTATTACAGCCACTTAAGGCAAACAGAGCCGCCGATGTGGTGAAAAATACCGAAAAAAAGCGTGAGTGACGAGGTGGAGACATGATCATTTAAGTACCTTTGATAAAGGAGTGATTAAGAGGAATGGTCGTTATCTAAACGCAACGCCTAACAGCGTGGCTGTAAGGATATTAGAGATAGTATCGTTTATATAAAGGCTCGTCTATAGAGTAAGCAATACCATTACTTACTCAAAAGTGTCTGCTCATCACTATAGCGCAAAATACTTAGAAAAAATAAGCCTTGTAAAATAATTAATAAAATGACTTATGCCAAGTTAATCACTCGATAAGCGCATTTGTCACTAAGCATTTGACTCACATGCTGTTAGCATATTTCTCATTATCTATAGAACCGCATCCAAAGAATTATGAGCATTAATAAGATTGTCAATGCTGTGGAAAACGCTTCTATCAACATTATCGAGAGCACCCATGCAACCAGATAACAAAAGTATTCAGCAAATATTTCAAAAGCGTCATTTTGCTAACCTGCATACCCTTATTGAGGATAAAAAGACGCCGACGCCGCTCGCCAATATCAGTGTTAAAGTTGGTAGCGTACTGGCGTTTGCCATGCTAATGACAGGCTGTAATCCTACCGAAGCCACTCAACAAGACGGCTCGAACGCAACGGGTGATGCAAAAAATATCAGTTTATTAAATGTCTCTTATGATGTATCACGCGATTTTTATAAAGATTATAACGCTTTATTTAGCGCAGATTATCAGCAAAAGCATTCAGATAGTCAGGTAAATATCAACCAATCACATGGTGGCTCAAGCAAACAAGCGCTGTCGGTTGCCAATGGTCTGCAAGCAGATGTAGTCACTTTAAACCAAGAAAGTGATATGAATCTGTTGGTTAAAAAAGGCTTGGTTGCCTCTGACTGGCAGCAAGCGTTCCCGAACAATGCGGTGCCTTATACCAGTACCATGGTGCTATTGGTGCGCGATGGTAACCCCAAAAATATCAAAGACTGGTCTGACTTGGCGCGTAACGATATCGATGTCGTGATACCAAACCCAAAAACCAGTGGTACTGCGCGTTATGCGTTTTTGGGTGCCTATGGTTACGGATTACATCAATTTAAAGAAACAGTGCAAAGTCCTGCCAAAACGGATGATTTTATCAAAAAACTACTGGCAAACGTGGTCACTTATGACAATGGGGCGCGTGCCGCAACGACCAGCTTTACTCAGCGCGGGCTGGGCGATGTGCTCATCACGACCGAAAATGAAGCACATTTAGCCGCCAAGCAATTTGCCAAAGGACAGGTCGATATCGTTTATCCCAGTTATTCTATTGTGATTGCCAACCCAGTGGCGGTCGTAACAGCCGTTACTGACAAGGGCGGCAAGACGGCAGCGGCAAATGCTTACCTAAAAGGCTTATGGGACACCCCAGCACAAGAGCTCATGGCACAGATGTATATGCGTCCAAGTAACCCACAAGTGCTGGCAGCTCACAAAGCAACCTTGCCTGATATTGAGACTTTTGAGCCAGTAGCAGTATTTGGTTCTTGGGAGCAGATTATGGACACTTTCTTTGTCGATGGTGGGCGTTTCGATCAGCTAGCAAGAGTGAAGTAGGGGGTCGTTTGTCAAGAGATCGTCAATGGGCTGATACATGCTCAAAGTGCTCAATTTGTATGAGCCAGAGCGGGTAGTTAGTAGGGTGTCAGCGTTATGTATTAACGATATTATTTAAGTGATTGATAACCTTGTATTTATACCTTTGTTATTCCATTTTGGCAATAACATACGCATATTCATCATTAAACATAATAACATGGCACTGTTAGCATACTTGCATTACTTAACAGATACCTTTGAGGGATTTATGACATACGCTTTGCGATATCAACAAAAAAGTAAAAAACGTAACGTCTTGAGCATTGCAGGCGTTGCATTAACCTTGGGGCTGGCTGGCTGTAGCAATAGCGAGACAGAGACGACTGCTAATGCAGATGGCACAGTTGCCACAGAAGGTCAAAATATTGAGCTGCTGAACGTCTCTTATGATGTGGCACGTGACTTTTATAAAGACTACAACCCATTATTCGTTGAGCATTATAAATCTGAAAATCCAAACAGCAATGTTCTAATCAAGCAGTCACATGGTGGCTCAAGCAAACAAGCGCTGTCAGTTGCCAATGGTCTGCAAGCAGATGTCGCTACCATGAACCAAGGCTCTGATATTGAGTTGCTTGAGAAAAAAGGTTTGGTTGAGTCAGATTGGGAAAGCAAATTCCCAGACAATGCCGTCCCTTTTACCAGTACCATCGTATTCTTAGTCCGTAAAGACAATCCAAAAGGCATCAATGACTGGGAAGATTTGACCAAAGAAGGCGTTGAGATCGTCATGGCCAATCCAAAAGTGACGGGTAATGGTCGTTATGCGTTCCTGGGCGCTTATGGTTATGGCTTGCACGCTTTTGATAAAAACGAGACCAGTGCCAAAAACTACGTGAAAGACATGCTCAAAAACGTCAAAGTTTATGAAAATGGTGGGCGCGCTGCAACCACCACTTTCGTTCAGCGTGGTATTGGTGATGTCCTAGTGACTTTTGAAAATGAAGCCAACTTGGCAGCGACTGATTTCGGTGCGGGTAAAGTTGACATCGTTTATCCTAAATACTCTATTAAATCAGAAAGCCCTGTTGCGATTGTCAAGTCAGTGACAGATAAAAAAGGCACAACGGATGCCGCAAAAGCTTATCTTGACTACTTATGGAGCGAGCCTGCTCAGCAATTGGCCGCCAATCTATACTTGCGTCCTAGCGTCAAAAGCGTCCTTGATAAAAATGGTGATAAATTACCACCGATCGAAACATTCCGTCCAAATGATGCCTTTGGCACGTGGGATGAAATTATGGGTACTTACTTCAGTGATGGCGGCGTATTCGACCAGCTCGCCATTAACGCGCCGCAGTAATCACTTGCTAAGTGCATAAGAGCAGCTACTGCGCTAGCAAATGCAGTCAGTCACACCGTTAGTCATGCAGAACCTCATAAAGGACATGGTCATATACGCTATGTCCTTTATACCGTAAGCATATTAATAACTACCTGATAGCGTGGTTTTATAGACGACATCATCGTGAAATGCTTTCTGTTAAGTGCTCTTTTTAAGTATCAATAGTGAAAACCCACGTTAAGCAATAACAATAAATAGTAATCATCGCTAAGTACGATTGGTTAGGCAATAGGACATCATTATGAGTGCAAAAACATCTCCTGCCAGCAAAGCCCCTGCAAAAAAAGGGTGGTTAACACGTTTGCGCCAACGCAATGTGCTGCCAGGGTTCGGCCTGAGCATGGGTATCACGGTCTTTAGTTTGTCGCTACTGGTGGTATTACCATTTGCCATGATGGCCTACACCACGACTCAGATGGGTTGGACTGGATTCTGGGAGACGATTAGTCAGCCGCAAGTCACTGCTGCTATCAAGCTAAGCTTATGGATGTCGTTTTTAGCGATGCTGACCAACATGGTGTTTGGCACATTGGTCGCTTGGGTACTCGTACGCTACGAGTTCTGGGGTAAGTCGCTGATTAATGCGCTAGTTGATTTACCATTTGCATTACCAACGGCGGTCACAGGCATTTCGCTTGCGACCCTTTATGCCCCTAATGGTTTGATTGGACAGTGGTTTGATAAATTTGGCATTCAGGTCGCCTTTACACCTATAGGTATTTGGCTCGCATTGGTTGTGGTCAGTTTTCCCTTTATTGTCCGTGCTGTGCAGCCTGTACTCGCTGAGCTATCGGTTGAATTTGAAGAGGCAGCCGCGGTATTGGGTGCCAATCGTTTCACGACGTTTCGCAAAGTAATTTTGCCAGAGCTGTTGCCCGCTTTACTCATGGGTGCAGGCATGATGTTTGCTCGCGCCACTGGCGAGTACGGTTCGGTTATCTTTATCGCTGGCAATATCCCCATGCAATCAGAGATTTTACCGCTCATTATCATTAGTAAACTAGAGCAGTTTGATGTTCAAGGGGCTTCTGCAGTTGCATTATTTATGCTACTGATCTCATTTGTGATCTTATTGACCATTAACATCATGCAGTGGAAACTGTCGCGCCGTGTAGGAGCTCGCTAATGCAAATATCTAATAGCTACGACTACCAAAGTAACGCAGCGACTAAAGATACGCCATGGATACGCCTTACCTTTATCGTCATCGCAGTGCTATTTATGGTCATCATGTTGGTCATTCCGTTGCTGGCTGTGTTCTATGAAGCCTTTAAAGGTGGCTGGCAGTTGTATATTGCCTCGTTGGTTGATCCAGAAGCCCTGCAAGCCATTAAACTGACGTTAATTACCGCGGCTATCGTCTTGCCGATTAATATGGTAATGGGTATCGCAATCGCATGGTTAGTGACGCGCTATCAGTTTAAAGGTAAGCAGCTGGTCACCACTTTGCTTGATCTGCCATTTTCAGTATCACCCGTCGTGGCAGGTTTGATGTTTGTTTTACTATTCGGACTCAATTCCACCATTGGCGGCTGGCTTGAAAGCATGGGATTCCAAGTTATTTATGCGGTTCCAGGTATTGTATTGGCAACGCTGTTTGTTACTTTCCCTTTTGTAGCACGTGAGCTGATACCGCTGATGCAGACGCAAGGCGACTCTGAAGAGCAAGCGGCATTGACCTTGGGCGCAACTGGTTGGCAGACGTTTTGGCATGTGACATTACCCAATATCAAATGGGCACTACTTTATGGTTTGATTTTGACCAATGCGCGGGCAATGGGTGAGTTTGGGGCGGTGAGTGTGGTATCTGGTCATATTCGCGGCGAGACCAACACCATGCCACTACTGGTTGAGATTGCTTACAATGATTATAACTTTACCGCCGCTTTTGCCTTGTCAAGCCTACTTGCCGCGCTGGCGCTCGTGACGTTGCTTATTCAACAAGTCATGACTAAGCTACAAGAGCGCAAATTTGCCAAGTCCGAACGGCTGGGAAGTGTGCCTGAATTACTGGTAAGCGCCAACGCTACTAAGGCTACCAAGACTATTGATTCAACGACCGCTGAAATTTCGGATAAGTAATACTATCTACACTTGGTCTGAAAGGGCTGGCATTAGATTTAATTTAATAATGTAAATGCGGTAACCAAAAAATCTGCCACGATACCAAAGATATAATAAGAGAACCCATTATGAGCATCGAGATTCGCAACGTTAATAAAAAATTCGGTCAGTTTACCGCCTTAGATAATATCAATATCACCGTGCCGACTGGCAAGCTGACCACTTTGCTAGGACCATCAGGCTGTGGCAAAACGACGTTGCTACGCATTATCGCCGGCTTAGAATATGCTGACTCAGGGCAGATATTGTTTGATGAGATGGAAGTGACCAATACGCCAGTACAAAAGCGCCATATTGGCTTTATGTTTCAGCATTACGCATTGTTTCGTCATAAAAATATCGCCGATAATGTCGCCTTTGGACTGACCTTGTTACCAAAGAATGAGCGGCCAAGTAAGGCAGATATCAATAAGCGCGTTGCCGAGCTATTAGACTTGGTGCAGCTGCCACAAGTGGCCAATGCTTATCCGCATCAATTATCAGGCGGTCAGCGTCAACGGATTGCGCTGGCACGCGCCTTAGCAGTGAAGCCAAAGTTATTGTTGCTTGATGAGCCTTTTGGTGCACTAGATGCCAAAGTACGTAAAGAGCTGCGCACTTGGTTAAAGAACATTCACCATGAGCTTGGTATTACCAGCATCATGGTCACTCACGATCAAGAAGAAGCCCGCGCTGTATCAGATGAGATCGTGGTCATGAATCAAGGGCGGGTAGAGCAGGTAGGCACATCGGAGGAGCTGATACACCAGCCAGCCAATGCGTTTATCAGTGATTTTTTAGATTTGGCATAGTAAAATTTGGTGCAGTTTTTCTATTATCACCCATAAAAAAAGACCTATTTATTGTAGGTCTTTTTTTATGAGTTAAAGCAGGTCTCAATTTCATTTGGTATCTAGCATTATTGAGATCAAATGTTGATAGCAATAATGCTAGATAGTCATCATATCTCAGCAGGCTTGGACATATCGAGGTCTTTGCTAGATATTTGCTTATAAGTAATATCCAAAATCTCTTGGCACCATTCTGGCAAGTCGTCAGCGACTTCATACCACATCCACGTACCGTCGCGAACACAGCTTAAAATACCGAGTTTCTTTAAATGGTTCAAATGACGCGATATCGTTGGCTGTGGTTGATCTAGTATTTCTACCAACTCACCAACACAGCGCGATTCTTTGTTAAACAGAATTTGAAATATTTTTAAGCGCGTCGGGTCAGATAAGACTTTAAATAACTCGATAGGTCGTATCGTAAAATTATTATCAGACATAGAACAATTCCAATTGGGCTTTGTTAATAGGGGTTCAATATAACAGCAGTTATCTACAAAATCGATTAAAAAATGGGCTAAATTACAGTTCGTCGTTAATTTACTACCTTTCATCATATTCGGTTACACGCACGCTTATATTCACTTACATCAATTAACTGCGTGCAATATAACTCTACTTTGATTACTGTACTTTTATACCAATAATATATCAAATGCTATTGCAAATGATAATAGTTATCGTTATTATACATTAAGCCATAAAAATGACCGTGAATATCAAAGCAAACACTTTATTCATCATTTTTACCGTCAATGCACTAAATTTATGAGCAATACAAGCAGTTACCGAATAGCGGTATTCAGAGGAGCTAGACCATGTACGTATGCATCTGTAATGACGTAAAAGAAAAGCAAATCAAAGCAGCCATTGCTTCAGGTATCGATACCCTTGACGGTCTAAAAGATACCCTCGATGTTGCGACTTGCTGTGGCTGCTGCGAACCGATGGTTAACGATTACCTAGATGAGCATCATGCTAGACTCGATGTCTTGGCTTACGCTGTTTAAGCGTTATCAAACCACAGATTTACTACCCAGCTGTTCATTACCTCATTACACCAATATCACTAGTACGCCTCGATACCACAATACATTCAATATTCCGCACTTATCCTTTGGTCATTATACATAAAGGGTAAGTTGTGAGCGTCCGTATAACTTTACTCATACACCTACTTCAATGATATTGAGCATCATTAGCAGCCATTGTTGCGATAAATCAGTGATTACTAAAGCTAGCTAATTATGATTCTCAATTAGCATCTTATTCTTAGTTCATAACATTACAAGCTGTATAGCGCCTATATGCTACTATATCTGTCTCACGTTGTAAGACGTTTTGTTGATTTTGATCTTTACTGATCAGTTTACCAATAGTACTATCCTTATATGGATAATTATGAATTTACGGTGATGTGTAAAATATAAATAGGGGAGTATAGGTTATGATAGGTAGCCCAAAAGTCATTGATTATTTGAATTTTTTGTTAGGCGGTGAGCTTGCTGCCCGTGACCAGTATTTTATTCACTCAGAAATGTATGCTGAGTGGCATTATGGCAAATTGTACGACCGTATCCATCATGAGATGGCAGATGAGACGCTACATGCCCAATCTATTATTCGCCGTATCCTAATGCTGAGCGGCACGCCGAAAATGACGGTCAATGCCATCAATATCGGCGCGACAGTTCCTGAAATGCTGCAACTTGACCTTGAGCTAGAGTATCAAGTACAACAGCACTTAAAAGACGGTATTGCTCTTTGCGAAGCAGAGCGCGATTATGTCACGCGTGAGATGTTGGTAGAACAACTAAAAGACACTGAAGAAGATCATGCGCATTGGCTTGAGCAACAGTTGCGCTTAATTGAGATGATCAGTCTGCCCAATTATCTGCAAAGCCAAATGGCTGAAGTCACTCCCAATCTTGTTTAATGTCACGAAGATATGAACAATAACCATAGTATTTAGCATAAATAACGACATGAAAGGGAGAGAGATAATGAAAGGGGATAAAGAGGTTATTCGCGCTTTAAATAAAGTGCTCGGACAGTCATTGATTGCCATCAACCAGTACTTTTTACATGCGCGCATTGCGCGCCATTGGGGATTAGAAGTTCTCAATGAGAGTTTCTATAAACAATCCATCGCTGAGATGAAATGGTCTGATGAGCTGATTGCCCGGATTTTATTGCTAGGCGGTTTACCAAATTTGCAAGATTACGGCAAGATGTTCATCGGTGAAGATGTGCCAGAGATTATCGAATGCAATTTGCGCCTAGAAAAACAAAAATTCGATATCATTACCGATGCCATTACTCTATGTGAAACAAAGTCTGACTATGTGTCGCGCCAGCTATTGGTGACGCTAAAAGATGGTAATGAAGAGTATCAAGACTGGTTAGAGACTCAAGAAGACCTGATCGAAAGCATTGGGGTTGAGCGCTATATCCAATCACAAATGGATGATGACGCGCCTTAATGGTTCATTGTTGATGCAATGAATCGTACTATGCTCTAAAAATGCCAGCGTGTCGTGTGGTTTATAATCACTCATACATATGCTGGCATTTTTGTGTCTCATATTTGACAACGCGTACTATCTGCACTGCTGACAAAATCAACGCTTAATCAATATTTTTTCAAACTCTTTATTCAAAATCTAAATATCAGCGGCTCAGTATAAGCCGCGCCCATCTTCGGGCTTAAGTCGTAAGAAGTACAGCCCCGAGAGAATGGTTAAGATCCCAAGTATCCAATAGGTGGTTTGAAACGCTGTCAGCGTATCCATTTGTAGCCTTTCACGTAACAGCGTCAGTACCGCTGCCCCAAAAGCAATACCGAAACTAATCGCTAACTGCTGATTGACCGCCATCAAGCTATTGCCGCTACTAGTTTGAGCGCCTTCTAAATCACCGATAGTAATCGTATTCATCGCGCTGAATTGCATAGAATTACAAGCGCCCATTATGGTCAAAATAGGAATAAACCATAACCACTGTGAGGCATCGGTAAACTGTGCCAACACAATGATGAGCGTGCCCATCAAAAACGTGTTGAAGACCAGCACTTTGCGATAAGTATAACGCTGAATAATTTTACTGACCCAGGGTTTAATCCCGATAGCACCGACTGCGATGGGCGCAAGTAGCCAACCTGCCTGCGACGGTGAGTATTCAAACACCACTTGCAGCAACAGCGGCAGCAAAAACGGTACGGCGCTAATACCTAAGCGCGTGAATAGGTTACCAGTAATGCCAATACGAAAGGTTCGAATGTCAAACAAACTCAAGGGGAACAACGGTGCTTGACGACGCTTGGCGTGCCAAATATAAGCGCCTATCAATAAACTGGCCACCAAACTAAGCAACAACCCATAAAACCCTCGACCAGTCTGTGAGCCGAACTCTACAGCAAGCGTAAACCCACAAGCAGCGGCAGCAAACAATAAAAATCCTGTCCAATCAAGCCGCTTGGTATCCTCAAATAAGGCAGGGACCAGTTTTTTGCCCATGATAAAGCCAAAAATACCCATCGGTATATTGATCAAAAATATCCAATGCCAACTGGTATATTGTACGATATAGCCACCTAAGACCGGTCCTACTAGCGGTGCTACCAAAGCAGGAATTACCGCAAAGTTCATGACGGTCAGCAGCTTATTGCGTGGGTAGGATTTGACCAAAATTAAGCGAGCCACAGGCGTCATCATCGCCCCGCCAATACCTTGTATAACCCGTGAACCAATCAAAAAATCCAACGTTGGTGACGCAGCACATAGCAGTGAGCCAATACAAAAGATAATAATCGCTGCCAAAAATACTCGGCGCGTGCCGTATTTATCCGCCAAAAAACCACTGATGGGAATAAATATGGCCAAAGTTAGCGCATAACTGATCACCGCCCACTGCATTTTTAATGGAGACTCACCCAGCGCCTGTGCCATCTGCGGTAATGAGGTATTTAATATAGTGGCATCCAAAATTTGCATAAATAGCGCCACCGCTAGCACATAGGGCAAGTATTTATCTTGTGTCGGGGTTAGCGTTACCATGTAAATCTCATTAGATATCCCATCATAAAATGAACAAAATAGTCTATTGACGACTAATTCGCTATACCAACCGAGTAGTATAAGAAAGACTCAATCATAATAAAAGGGAATCAAAGTAACGGCTGGCGGTTGAGGTTATAGAATTCTGTGTTTAGAGGTAATAATATTAACACTGCTTACAAGAGAGGACTTTAATATCAGGGTTGGTTATCGTTATAGTAAACCCTCGCTAACGACTTAAGCCAATAGATAAGCAATACAGCCAATCTCATCTCAATCATATAAGATTGGATTGACTACCGACGATATAAGTAGAAGCATCAACAATACGATAAAGATAAACTGAGGATATATTATGAGTCAGGAAAATAACAAAGCTTGCAATCATACCGATGGGCAAAACGATAAATATGTCCCGCCAAAGGTTTGGACGCAGGACAAAGAAAACGGTGGTAAGTTTGCCAGTATCAATCGCCCAACAGCGGGTGCGCGCTATGAGAAAGCGCTGCCAGTAGGCGCTGCGCCATTACAGCTGTACTCATTGAATACGCCAAATGGCGTCAAGGTTAATATCCTGTTAGAAGAGCTTGCCGAGATTGGTGTTAAAGGTGCTGAATATGATGCCTATAAAATTGATATCTCTCAAGGAGAGCAGTTTGGTTCTGGCTTTGTAGCCATAAACCCTAACTCAAAAATTCCAGCCTTGGTTGATCATTCTGCCGATATAGCTGGCGAGCCGATAGCACTTTTTGAGTCTGGTGCTATCTTGATGTATCTGGCAGAAAAATTTGACCAATTTATGCCTTTATCACTTGGCAAAGCACGGGCAGAGTGTTTGTCTTGGGTCATGTGGCAGATGGGTAGTGCGCCTTTCTTAGGTGGCGGCTTCGGACATTTTTATGCTTATGCGCCTGAACCGCTAGAGTACCCAATCAACCGATATACCATGGAAACCAAACGCCAGCTCGATGTGCTGGATACCCACCTAAAAGACAGCACATATATGTGTGGCAATAACGAAGCCGATTATAATATTGCGGATATGATTATTTGGGCATGGTATGGACAATTGGTGCTTGGAAAGCTCTATGATGCCGCCGAGTTCCTACAAGTTGATGACTACAAGCATGTGAAGCGCTGGGCACAGGCAATTGCTGAACGTCCAGCCGTTAAGCGTGCCGTAGACCTGTCATTAAAGCCTATTGACTAAACCTATCGATAACAGACGCATTAATAAAATCAAGGCTGATAGGCTATTTGCTTATCAGCCTTGATTTTATCCGACATCTTGCTATTCTATATTCATATATGGTTATATTAAAATAGAGATATACTTACCTGTTTACACAATGATACATTAGTACAACAGATAGAAACCTTAGTACGTTAAGATAGCTTGAGTAGCTCAAGCAGATAACACCTTAATAAGCGGGTATTTGTACTGCTTATTTAATTGGCTCAATACCATTGGGATACCAGCAAGGTGAATAGAGCCAATTACAATAGACTGAGTAAGTCACACAGAATATCTGATTGAAATAAGATTGACTATATTGATGGATAACGATTATGAAGGATGATAACCGTAAACGGATCAACTTCTCACGACAGGCGATGGCTAGCGAATTAAAAGTTATTAATACTAAACTCAGCGCCATTCATAACGATCAACAGATAGATACTGATCGATACTCAATATTGCAATACAAAGCCAACTTAACCACCCATCCTAAAAAAATAAAAAAGATACTCTTATTGATGATAAAAAATAAAATACGATTACCTATGTTTGCTGCTATCAGCGCAGCTTTATTTAGTACAGCGACGATGGCCAGCAATGGCGTTGAATTTACCAATCAAGACTGGCAAGTAGTATGCGACAATACCCGTACGTGCCGGCTGGCAGGCTATCAAGCAGAAAACAATAGCGAATTTCCTATATCGGTATTGCTCATACGCCGTGCAGGCGCAAATGCTGGTGTGGATGGCAAGGTAAAGCTGGGCGGTGCTAAGGAAAGCTCATCTAAAGCCTTGATGCAACTTGGCAATCGTCATCGTATATCGTTGTTCATCAATGGTAGAGACTATGGTGAAACCAAGCCTTTTTCAACTGCAGCAGGTAATGCTGATCTGACCCCAACACAAGTCACAGCGCTACTAGAGGCACTGACTAAGTCAAGCAAAATTGAGCTAGTGCTACGTAACTCACGCTGGCAACTGTCTGATAAAGGGGCTAGCGCCGTCATGCTCAAAGCAGATGAAGCCCAAGGTCGAGTAGGGAC
Organism: Psychrobacter sp. TWP2-1-2; assembly: GCF_049896785.1. Lineage (NCBI taxonomy): Bacteria > Pseudomonadati > Pseudomonadota > Gammaproteobacteria > Moraxellales > Moraxellaceae > Psychrobacter > Psychrobacter sp. TWP2-1-2. The sequence goes on from NZ_JAFCVA010000001.1 coordinate 215,424, forward strand.
ATCATCTGCCTTTATCAACACTGATGGTGCCGCCAAATCAAATAGCACTGTATTGTCACCCAAGTCCGCACCAAAACTGCGCTTTGTGGCGCCCAATCCGAAAGCCGTCGCTAGTGACAATAGAAAGTTTGTGATGAAATCGTCGCAGCTAGCGGCGCTGATGAAGAGTACAATGAAAGATGCGGATAGTGACTGTCCCAATCTATCAGACAAATCACCATGGCGTGTGAGCCGACTGAATGGCTCACAGCTGTTGGCACAACACGATTGCTGGACGGGCGCTTATAATACTGGTGCAGGCATCTGGGTCATCAATGATAGTAAACCTTATAAGCCAACATTGGTAACCACGAACGCCACTGGTTATGATAAGGGTAAAATCACTTCCGTACAAAAAGGTCGCGGCATCGGTGATTGTTTAACCAAGACTGATTGGGTATGGACAGGTAAGGCATTTGAAAAAAGCCATGAAAGTACCACAGGGCTTTGCCGTATGATTGAAGCGGGCGGTGCGTGGCAGCTGCCGACGTATGTCACTGAAGTTAAAATGGTGCGATAGCCGCCAATAATACTGCTGATTGTCTTATTACTCAGCATATTGAATGCGTACATCTATAAGTAATTTTGCTCTATTTACCGAGAAATTTAATAAATAGCTACATATAATATTTTATTGTGCTATACTGCGTCGCCACGTTAGCTTAGGCTTTCGTGAATTATGAGATTGATAACATCGCCTGCGATTTTGGGTCTAGGATGACCATAAGTAATTGTTGCCGATGATTTTGTGTACTTAAATAACCTGTCATGAAAATAGCAGTTATTTTTGACTCATATCTTATCTACCGAACCATAAATGTGGTTTAAATTGGTTGTTATTCGCGATTATTTGCTTTGGACAAAGCATTAATAATACGCTTATATCAAACAAGGATGAGACACTCGGCACTACCACCAAAATACGTCAGACAGCACGAACGCATTTATTGTAGAGTCTCTAAGCTTTATTGGCTTGGCTTCTGATTATCGACACTTACATGTGGTCCGGTAATTCTTTAATAAAGGCAGCGTGGTGAACGGTTATCAGTGGTATGCATCAAGCTTGCTGAATTTACAGCAACTTATACTTACCAAGGATTCTCATGACTGATATTTTATCTGCAATCGCCGCTGAAAACGGCATCATCGAAAAAACTGACACTCCAAATACTGATACTAATAATCAAGCGGCTACTACTGACGCGACTGATGAAGATCAAATCACCTTTGCTGAACTAGACATTGCCAAGCCGATTTTGACCGCGCTTGATCGCAGTGGTTATACCAATCCAACACCTATTCAAGCACAAGCGATTCCTTTTGCACTAGCGGGCCGCGACTTATTATTGTCTGCGCAAACCGGTAGTGGTAAAACGGCGGCATTCGTTATCCCTGTACTTGACCGTTTAAGCCGTGCCACTAGCTTTGACAAATTAACTAAAGCTCTTATCTTAACGCCAACGCGTGAACTTGCTCAGCAAGTACATGATAGCGTACGTACTTATTCTAAAGACATGCGTGGTCTATTCTGCGTACCTTTAGTGGGCGGCGCACCATACAATGGTCAGATCACTGCGTTGAAAAAAGGCGTTCAAGTTATCGTTGCGACCCCAGGTCGTTTACTTGACCATATCAATGCTGGTCGTGTTGACTTATCAAGCCTAGAAATTTTGGTACTTGATGAAGCTGACCGTATGCTAGACATGGGTTTTGCTGATGACATCAGTGACATCCTTCGTGCCGCACCAATTGATCGTCAAACGATTATGTGTTCTGCAACTTGGGATGGCCCAGTAGGTAAAATCGCTGCCAGCTTCACTAAGAACCCTGAGCGTGTATCAATCAAAGTAGAATCTGCACACATCGAAGAAAAAGTGTACTACTGTGATGATTTTGATCACAAAAACCGTTTGCTTGATAAAATCGTTTGTCAGCAAGATATGGAACAGATCATTATCTTTGCTGCTACCAAACGTAGTACTGAAAAACTGGCCAAACAGCTACAAGAAGCGGGTCATAAAGCAAGCTTCCTACATGGTGATTTGCCACAAAGCAAGCGTAACCGTATCGTTCAAGACTTGCGTAATGGTAAAGTAAAAATCCTAGTAGCGACTGACGTTGCTGCTCGTGGTCTAGATATCCCAGCTATCTCGCACGTTATTAACTATGACTTGCCACGCCAAACTGAAGATTACGTCCATCGTATCGGTCGTTGTGGTCGTGCTGGTCGTACTGGTATCGCTATCAGCTTGTGTAGCATGGATGATCGTCCACAGCTAAACGCTATCAACCGTTATTTAGATCGCAAAATGGAAGTATGTATCATCGAAGGCATGGAGCCTAAGAAGACTTATGTACCTAGCGAAAATAAAGGTAATGGTCGTGGTCGCGGTCGTGGTCGTTCAAACGGCGGTGGTAATGGTCAAGGCCGTGGTCGCGCGGGTGGTGGTTATCAAGGTAATCCTGCTAATGCTCGCGGTCGTTCAAGCGACAGCTCATCAACTGGTCAACGCGCTAGCAATGACAGCGGTTATCAAGGTAAGCCACGTGACGCGTCAGGCAAACCAAACGAGCGTTCAGGTGGCAAGCCGTATCAAGGCAAGCGCACTGGTGCTCCTAGCCGCGGCGATAGCACTGGCGTTCCACGTGGTGAGCGTGCTGCAACAGGTCGTGGTCGTCCAAGTGGCAGCCAAGGTCGCCCAGCTGGTCGTTCTGACAGCCGTGGTCAAGGTCGTCCAAACGGCGGCAACCGTGGTAACAACTCGTAATATTGTTATATTTGGTGATTAAAGTTATTAATTACTTGATCGCCTAAAGATAGCACTAAAAAAGCCAGATACTTGTTATCTGGCTTTTTTGTGTTTATTCGATCGCTGCTTGCGCGTTTTTTTCGCCTTGTCTATACTAACAAGCTTTTATTCATCGTGTGCTGCGGAGCTATTTGATGCCCGATATTTCTCATTTAACTATTGATAGCCTGCCATTGGCTTTTGGCATCATTATGGCCATTATCGGCTTGGTTTTTTATACTCAAGGATTACCCGGTAAATTTTGGCAGCGCTTTTATGCGGTATTACCGGGTATCGTGCTGTGCTGCTTTATCCCTGCGACGCTAAACAGTTTAGGCGTCTTCGCTGATGGCATCGGCTCACAAATTTACGGCTTTACTGCCACGTATCTGCTGCCAGCAAGTTTGCTGCTAATGACTTTATCAATGGATGTACCCAAGATATTGGGCTTAGGCTGGAAAGCCATCGCCATGTTTTTCGCCGCCAGTATCGCGATTATTATCAGTGGTCCAATAAGCTTGGGTGTCGCTAAATGGATATCGCCTGAGATGTTTACTGATGACACGCTATGGCGTGGGTTTTCGGCGGTGGCGGGTAGTTGGATCGGCGGCGCGGCAAACCAAGCGGCGATGAAGGAGCTATTTGGCGTCAGTGATGATTTATTTGGGATGATGATTTTGGTCGATACCACCAATGCTTCATTATGGTTATTGGCTATCTTGGTATTGGCGAAGCATAGCGATAAGATAGATCGGCTATTGAGGGCAGATACCAGTAGTATTGATGAAGTGATTAAGGCGGTTGAGAATTATGAGCGTGACAATGCTCGTCCAGCAACTTTAAATGACTTGATGGTGATGTTTGGCTTATGCTTTGCTATGGTGGGTGTCGCACACTTTATTGGTGGTCAGATTGCAGGGTTTTTTGCGCCCTATAGCTGGGCAGTACAATATAGCTTTGCCAGCTCGTTCTTTTGGATGGTTGTGATTATAACCTTGATAGGGGTGATTTTTTCCTTTACCAAGATTCGTAGGCTCGACCATGTGGGCGCTTCCAAAATTGGTACGGTATTCATCTTCATCTTGATTGCTGCTATTGGTATGCAAATCAATCTTGCGGGTATCGTTTCGCAATGGCGATTGTTACTTATTGGTTTATTATGGATGAGCATTCACGTTGTCATTATCTTTGCTGTGGCTAGGATAATTCGTGCGCCGTTTTTCTTTTTGGCAGTCGGCTCCAATGCCAATACTGGCGGTGCATCATCAGCACCCATTGTCGCAACAGCATTTCACCCATCACTCGCGCCAGTTGGGGTGTTTTTGGGTATTCTCGGTTATGCGGTAGGTACTTTCGGTGGCTATATTAGTACCCAATTGATGCGCTTGGTAGTAGGGTGAGCTCGAATATAATGCTCAGCATTGGTAACGCTAGACGCTTCTGTAGTAACGCTAACTAGTCTGCGCTGTTAATCGCTATCATATTCATATGAGTCGGACTGGTTAGTATTAGTTGATAAACAACTATGTTGACCCATCATATCTCTACAGAGAGAAAAACTTTCAATTTATGCCAATTTAATAACAAAAAGCCGACTTCACCGTCGGCTTTTTACTTGTAGTATCAATACATACCAAATTGAGCAAACATTCAAATTTGATATTAAATATTTTTAACTCAAAACTATAAGGATGAAAAAATGCAAGCAAACTACAACCCAAAAATCATTGCTGGTGCAACATTCCCCAATATAGAAGTACCCACTTATAATGGTGACATGACGCTATTAGGCAAGCCCAAAAATGGTCATGACTGGAAAATGGTGGTTGTTTACCGAGGTCAACATTGTCCCATTTGCACCAAATACCTCAATCAGTTAGAAACATTAAAATCGGTATTTAATGAAACTGGTGTCGACGTCATCGCTGTTTCAGGTGACAGCAAAGAGCAGGTAGAAAGTCATTTGGAAAAAATAAATGTGAGCTTTCCTATCGCCTATGATCTGACCGTTGAACAAATGAAAATGCTGGGTCTTTATATCTCCAACCCACGTTCAGAGAAAGAAACCGATCATCCATTTGCAGAGCCCGGCTTGTTTGTTATTAATACAGAAGGGAAGATTCAGATTGTAGATATCTCCAACGCTCCTTTTACTAGACCTGAGCTGGAAGCCTTGGCAAATGGTCTAGCCTTTATCAGAAATCCAGAAAAAAACTATCCTATTCGTGGTACACACGATTATGCTTAAGACTGTATTATTGACGACGGCATTACTAAACTAATAACTAGTCAAAGACGTAAATTCATAGGGCAGTGCATCATAACCGATGCATTGTCTTTTTTATTGCAAACGCTCTTTATTGTTAACATTCTCTCCAAAAGCTGAAATCACAAACCTTATTTATACAGGTGTGCACTCACAGTCAAAAACTCTGCACTGTCAGCCAATTAATTTACCAAAAACCTCGCTATAGTAAAAAAAGCTTCGTCATTAGGATGGATGACAGCCATATAAAGAATGAGTGTAATTGTTAAGTATTGACGGCCACATTGGACGTTATATTTTACAGAGCCACTCATATCTTCTGATATAAATTTCTAGACAGGGAGTCTCACATGAGCAACGCTCACACTTCAATTGATCCTATTACCTTGTCCGTCGTACGTGGTGCCTTAGAAACGGCGCAGCGCGAGATGACGACAACCTTAGAAAAAACCGCACGCTCTAGTGTCTTTAACTTAGCTCACGATTACAGCAATGCGCTGTTTGATCATCTGCCTGAGATGATCTTGCAGGGTCAAGACATTCCTATTCATCTAGGTTCACTCATGCCAGCCATGAAAGCTGTTGCCGAATATTACGGTGATGAAATTCATGAAGGCGACGTTATTTATCACAACGATCCCGTGATGATGGGCAGTCATATTCTAGATTGCTGTATGTATAAGCCAGTGTTTTATAAAGGCGAGTTGGTATTTTGGACGGTGTGCAAAGGTCACGTCACTGATATCGGTGGTCCCGTGCCGGCAGGATATAATCCAGACGCTAAAGAGATATACGCCGAAGGGTTGCGCATTCCGCCTATCAAAATATGGGAAAAAGGCGTTAGACGTCGTGATGTCATTAATTTAATTCATAGTAATATGCGCTCTCGTCGTAACCAAGAAGGCGATCTTAACGCTCAGTATGGTGCTTGTGCCGTCGGTGAGCGTAACATGATTGCGCTGCTAGATAAGTATGGGGTAGAGACCGTCCGTGCGGCGATCGAAGAGCTAAAGGATATGGCCGATACCCATATGCGCTCATTAATTTCATCTATTCCAGATGGCCAGTATCATGGCGAAGCAGTATTAGAAGATTCAGGTCACGGTTTGGGTGATTTGACCATCAGCGCCGATATTGAGATTAAAGACAGCGATGTACATATCAAGATTACCAGTCCACCGCAAGTTCCTTACTTTCTTTATTAACTCCTATGCGGGTAACTCGATGTCTGGTGTTCTCCTAGGGCTGATGATGTTTGCCCAAGTCGATCCGCCGTACAACGAAGGTTTATACCGCTGTGTCACGGTAGACTTGGGTGAGCATGGCACGCTATGTAATGCCAAAGAACCTGCACCTCATGTGAACTGTACCACCACACCGATGGAAACCTTAACGGATGCCGTGCGTATGGCATTTGAAGATGCAGCGCCAGATCGCGTGATCGCCTCTTGGGGTCATGCTTCTGGTATCAATATCTCAGGTGTTGACCCAAAAACAGGAGAACAGTACGTCACTATGATTCTAGCTTCGATTATCTCTGGTGCTGGCGCGACTCAGCAGATGGATGGCTGGCATGCTTGTGGCCCATTATGTTGCTTCGGCGCGCTAAGCTCTGGTGATATTGAGCTACTAGAGTATCAATATCCTATCTTAATTCATAAGTATGGCTTGGCAGAAGACAGTGGCGGTGCTGGTGAGTATCGTGGTGGTTGCGGCACCGTATGGGAAGTTGAACCGTTGGGTCATGAGATGACAGTAGTGGCGTTTGGGGAAGGCCGTGAGCACCCGACGATGGGTGCCGCTGGTGCGGAGCAAATATCACCTGAGCTGAAATTAGGGCGCTTAGAGATTATCCATAAGGATGGCGTCACTGATCTGCACAAGCAAAATATAATGACTGAAATTCAACCGGGTGACCGTGCGCGTAATACCAATCCTGGCGGTGGCGGCTACGGCATCTCGTTTGCACGGTCGGTACCCGCAGTGTTAAAAGACGTCGAAGAAAGAGTGATATCAGTGGCAGCAGCTAAGACTGAGTATGGTGTGGTTATTGACCCACAAACGCTGGCGGTCAATGAAGCAGAGACGAATGCTTTACGTCGTAAGCTGACGGCATAACACCAAATACCAACTGATATTAAATAATTTGAGTTAAGGATGACTTATGAAAAATGATTTCCGTATTGGAGTCGATGCTGGCGGGACGTTTACTGACTTTGTACTGGCCGAAAAAAGTGGCCATGTCCATCTATTCAAAGCACCTTCTACCCCTGAAGATGGTACTTTGGCTATTGCCAACGGGTTACAGCAAATCGCCACCCAGTTTGACCGTCCTATTGAAGATATTATTCAAGCCCGTGACCTATGTATCAATGGTACTACCGTCGCGCTAAACGCCCTGATTCAGATGAAAGGGGTAAAGGTTGGTCTATTATGTACGGCAGGCCATGAGGACAGTATCGAGATACGCTTAGGGCATAAAGAAGAAGGGCATCGCTATGATGCCAGCTACCCGCCAGCACCTCAAATTGCTACCCGTGATCGTCGCTTTCCTATCCGTGGTCGTATCTTAACTGATGGTACTGAACACGAGCCGCTAAATGAGCAAGATATCCTCGATGCGATTAAAGTGTTAAAGCAGCAAGACGTTCAAGCAGTTGCTATCTCCTTCGTCTGGTCTATTCGCAATACTCAGCATGAGCAGCGCGCTAAAGAGCTTGTTGAGCAGCATATGCCAGGGGTGTTCGTCTGCTGTGGTAGTGACGTATATCCACAGATTAAGGAATACACCCGTACCTCAACGACCCTAGTAAATGCTTATTTAAGCCCAGTTATGGCATCTTATGTCCATAAGATTGACGACTATTTTAAGGCGTTAGGCGCTGAGCAGCCAGTACGTTATTTCCAGTCTAATGGCGGACTTGCAGTTGGTAGTATCATGCGAGAGCGTGCGGTCAATGCCATTAACTCAGGCTCCGCATCGGCACCGCAAGCGGGGCTGTATATTGCCAGTCCTTTTGGAATTGACGATATTATCACGGTCGACATGGGCGGTACTTCTTTTGACATCACCATGGCGAAGGCAGGCAGAACCAGCCTCAACCGCGATATTGATTTCTTACGTAATCGTATTGGCGTACCTATGATTCATGTAGAAACATTAGGGGCGGGCGGCGGCTCTATTGGACATGTTAATACCTTTGGTATGCTAGAGGTCGGTCCTCAGAGTGCTGGAGCGACTCCTGGACCGGCATGTTATGGTAAAGGCGGTGACTTGCCAACCGTCACAGACGCAAACTTAGTATTGGGCTATCTACAGCCGAATGCGGTGTTAGGCGGTAGTGTCACTTTAGACAAAGACAAAGCAGTACAAGCGGTGCAAACACACATCGCTGATCCGCTAAACATCGAGTTAGATCATGCCGCATTTGGTATCAGTGCTATCGTTAACCAAAACATGTCTAATGCCATTCGCCGTATTACTATCGAAAAAGGCTATGACCCTCGGGACTTTGCGCTAGTCTGCGCAGGCGGAGCAGCTGGTATGCATATCATTGCTTTGGCTGAAGAGATGGGGATTGGGACTATTTTAATCCCAAAAATCGCATCTTGTCTCTGCGCCTTTGGTCAGATTATCTCTGATATCAAGTATAACTACTTAGTGACACAAATGATGATTCTCGCACCAGAGGTAGAGTTGCAATCACTCAATGCCAAGCTACAAGAGCTTGAAGAGCAGGGTGTACAAAAACTGCTAGAAGATGGCTTTACAGATGAAGATATCACCATCGAACGTACCATGGAGATGCGCTATGTTGGTCAGGTGCATGAATGTAACGTGCTGATACCGAATGGTAAGCTCGATGCTGAAAGTGTCAGCACCATCTTAGAGTTGTTCCATCATCGCCATCGTGAACTTTATACTTATGATGAGCGTGATAGTCACGTCGAGCTGGTCAACATTGAGGTATCAGTAATTGGTAAAATAAGTAAGCCAAAACTACCGAGCCTTGTGCCGCAGGAAGGGGATATCAGTAATGCTAAAACGGGTAGCCGCGAGATGCTGTTTGATCAGTCCTATCACTGGATTGATACGCCTATCTATGACGGTGAGAAATTCGGTGCTGGTGCATTGGTCACAGGCCCTGCGCTTATCCAAGAGCCAACCACTACTGTGGTCATTAAAAATGGCTGGCAAGCAGAGCTGCATGAGACTGGCACTTATAAGCTGACTCGAGCAGCATAAAGCAAGTCTATAAAAGCAGGTTATAAAGAAAAACCAACTCAAGGCTTCAGGCATTAAGTACTCTTTAATGCCTGAAGCCTTTTTTATTTTATGATATAAAAGAGGATTATTGATGAATAACTGATAGGATATCAGTACAGTTGTATACCATATATTGAGTGTTCAAGGATGAATGCAAATCAAAAGCCAAATCTTTATCAAAATACTTCTCATCAAACCTTGCAGTTGCAGGCAGGTCAGACAAAAGACGTCACTGCACATGATTTATCAATGAATAAAAATCTTCTAAGCCTCTCAGGGTTAGAGATGCCAGCAACGGATCGCATGCAAACCTTAGGTGCCTTCGATTGGAAGCGTACCATCAGTGACACTTACTTTGATCTTGATGTGAGCTTTCGGCAACCAAATAAGTTTTCTGGATTTTTGCAACATGCCAAGCTTTTGGATATCGGCGTGTCTCATTATCATGCTAACACTGTGCACTATAGTCGCAGCGTACAGAGTTCTGGTTATACTGATGACAGTATCTTAATAACTTTTCCTATCACAGGCGACGTTCGTTTTACTCAAAAAGGTCGACAGCTAACGTCTAAGCCCGGTCAGTTCTTTATTGAGCTGTCCAGCCTACCTTATGAGTTCTATCATCTGCACGAAGCATCACTGTATGTGATTAAAGTGCCTTTAGCGCTATTAACCCCGCAAATGGGCACTATAGAGCGGCAGTTTGCCCGCAGTCTGTCTATTGATGAAGGGGCAGGCAGGTTACTGGAATTTCAAATTGGTCAAATACTGGCGCTTATTCATAACAATCAGCTGGGTGACTTGGAGATAAAAATACTAGAGCAGCAGCTGCTTAATCTTATTGTATTGACATTGAGTGCCCCGAAAGAGGTGATGATGAGTTGCAGCTCGTCCATACAGTCGGTGCACCTAAAGCGCATCGAGAATTACGTTTATTTGCATCTAGAAAACTCCGCTTTAACTCCAGCGATGGTCGCTGCTGCTTGTCATATATCTGTCAGATACTTGCATAAACTGTTTTCTAAGTTGCCCTATAGCTTTTCAGAATGGGTCAAGGAATTGCGTTTAAAGCAGGCCAATCACATTTTAAAAACCAAAAGCTACGTGACTATAGATGAGGTCGCTCATAGAGTAGGCTATGCCGATCAAGGTTATTTTTCACGCATTTATAAGCAGCATTTTGGTTATTCGCCGCGAGATACACCAGGCACAGTATAGTCATTGTTATGTACTCTGTCATGCAGTCGCCGTATAATTTATGAATTGAGCATAAGTGCGTATATTAAGTTAAGGAAAAACCAAGATGACTGATACTACAAATCATAAAACAGCAAAAGTAGAGATATATGAAAGCGCTGATGGAAAAGCGCAGGTAGACGTACGTTTTGGACAGAATACGGTCTGGCTGTCACAATCACAAATGACTGAGTTGTTTGGTCGTGACCAATCAGTGATTTCGCGTCATATTGCCAATGCCATAAACGATGAAGAGATCGCTGAGAAAAGCAATATGCAAAAAATGCATATTGCAAATTCTGACCGCCCTGTGACTTTTTATGACTTAGATGTAGTTATCTCAGTAGGTTATCGCATCAAATCTCCCCAAGGTGTGCAGTTTAGACGCTGGGCAACCCAGCGCTTACGTGAATACTTAGTTCAAGGCTATACGCTCAATCAAGAGCGCTTTGATAAAAACTCAAGCGAACTACAACAAGCATTAAATTTAATTAGAAAAACCGCGCAAAGTCCCGAGCTTAAAACCGATGAAGGACGCGGCTTGGTTGAGATTATTAGCCGTTATACACAGACATTCTTATGGTTACAGCGTTATGACGAAGGCTTGCTTGATAATCCTTCAGGGGAGGATGGCGGAATCTTACCCAGTCCGACTGAGGCGATGGCAGCACTGACGGATTTAAAAGCGCAGCTGATAAATAGAGGTGAAGCGACCGAGCTATTTGCTAAGCCTCGCGGTGATGGTTTGGACAGTGTGCTGGGTAATTTACAGCAAACGGTGTTTGGTGAGCCTGCATACCCGACCATCGAGAGTAAAGCGGCGCATCTGCTGTACTTTATGGTCAAAAACCATCCTTTTACCGATGGTAATAAACGCAGCGGCGCTTTTTTATTCGTGGATTTTTTGCATCGTAATAATCGACTGCTCAATGATAAAGGTGAGATGGTCATCAACAATACCGGGCTTGCCGCATTAACCTTGTTAGTCGCTGAATCTGATCCCAACCAAAAAGAAACCTTGATTAAGCTGATTATGAATATGTTGTCGTTAGAGAGTTGATAAACAGGCTTATTGTCAGCATTATTTAATATCATAAAAAGCACAGTCTAATGACAAAAATTAAAGGAAATTCAATATGTTTAGCATAATAAAAGACTGGCGCGAGCAGCGTATCTTAGACAATAGCGAATTTACTCATGCTGACTGGCTGCAATCGGCTCAGCGTATTGTGATACTTGATCGGTTAAATGAGGACGAGCTAACACGCTTGTTTGAGCTGGCGACGTTGTTTTTGGCGGATAAGTCGATTACTGGGGCGCAGGGTTTCGAGATTACCAATGCGGTGCGGCAATCCATCGCCTTGCAAGCTTGCTTGCCTATCTTAAACCTTAGCCTTGAATGGTATGCTGGCTGGTCAGCCATTATTATTTATCCGAATTCTTACAAAAGTGAAACCACCACTGTTGATGAGTTGGGTATCGTCCATGAGGGCAGCCAACACCGTAGCGGCGAAGCGTGGCTGCGCGGTCCCGTGATTCTGTCATGGAAGGGTGCCAAACACTCAGGGGAGCGCGATGGTCACAACGTCGTCATTCATGAGTTTGTACATAAGCTTGATATGTTAAATGGTCGTGCCAACGGCTTTCCACCACTGCAAACCAATATGGATCCTGCGCGCTGGACTGAGATTATGACACGAGATTTTGAGGATTTTCAAAGCCGTCATAAATCAGGTCTTGATCGTTATGGCGCGACTAATCCTGCGGAATTTTTTGCGGTACTCAGTGAGGTGTTTTTTGAGACGCCGCAAAAGCTGATCGATGCTTACCCTGATATTTACGACATAATGGTGAAGTTTTTTCACCAAACACCACTTTAATCAAAATCATTAATAGTCACTATTAATGTTCGATAATGAATATATAGACATGAAAAAGCAATGAAAAAGGGCAGTGCATGGGTTTCATGACACTGCCCTTTTTTTGGCTTATTTTTCCTTTAAGTCTATGTTTTTTTAGATAAAAACTATTTAAGTTGTCCATTGCTCATTCACAATAGCGACCAAATAGCGTTTACCTTCATACTCTTCAAACACTAAACGCATGATGCGCCAATCCATACCAGCGTATTCCTCCGAGCCTTTATGATAAAACTCGACAACCTCTGAATTGGGATAAATTTTCTTCAGGTTATTAATCATATTCCCACTGTGTTGGAACTCATTAATACTGATACTGGCATTGTTAAATTTGCTAGCATCAATCCACGTGTCTAAATACGTAGGTAGTGGCGTGACGAGTAGATCGCCCGTACCGTCTTTTTCACCCCAAGTAAAACGAATTTTAGACTGTTGCAAATATTGGGCGAATTGTTCACGGTTAAAGACTTTATCTGTCTCAGGACGCACATAGGCATACATCGAAAAACGGACGCCACGGGTTGGATGAATATCATTGGTAATGCGAGCAAAATCTTTATTCGCAAGCGCGCGCTGAATACGTAAGGCTTGCTGCTTAAGGGTTTGCTGACTGATATCGGAGACAACGGGCGTTGATGAATGGCCGTTAGATTGATTTGGAGTGGCTATATTGGATTCAGCAGAAGATTGACAGCCAGTTGCTGCTAGCGCCAAAGCCAATGCGCCGCCAACGGTTAATTTAGATGAACGGTCTTTGAAAGTAGATAATAGGGTCATAAAGTATCCTTGTCGCAGTGGTTAGCGAAATATACGTTACTGTGAATATAATTGGGCAAATTTCACAAGATTCCTGAGCAAAAAGTTACTAGGGTGTGTCCTTATTCTAAAAATGGTGATAAAAATGAGATAAATTGCCGTCAAACAAGGAAAGTAGCGCAAAGAATATCGAGATATTAATAAGCTATTTAACGATGTTTGGCAAAATTTAGCCATTTTTAGTCCATTTAGATAATAATCGATTGAATTGAGGACACGCCCTAAGTAATAGATCGTTTTTAGTAGATAAACCGGAATGATACGATAATACAGCAGAGTCATAATATGGTTATGATGTAATGGTTTATAACACTTATATCATTGAAGCTCGTAGAGAACGCCATGCCAACATATTATTCACTGACGCTGCTAGCTATGGGACTGATAGCAACCAATTCTGCTATAGCTGATATAGCAGAGTCAACTCAGACTTATGCAGCCATAAAAATAGCGACCATTAGCAACATGTATCAGCAAGATGTCAGCAATCAAGGCATGGATAATCCGGTCGTATTGCAACAGTATGCCGACCCAGATCTACAAGCCGCGATGCAGATTGAGCAAGACTATTTTGATAGAGAGCAAATATCTTGTCATGTTGATTATGATGTATTGTGGGATTCGCAAGATCCTGATTATGCCCAAGACAAACAGTTTTCGATGACTGATCAAGGATTGGTGCAAGTGAGTTTGGCACATGGCAGCAATGTTTATTATGAGTTGTCATGTAATGGTACCGATGACGATGCTAATTGCCGAGTAGCAGATGTGATTTTAGATGAAGATGGAAAGTCTTTACGCAAGCATTTACTAGAAACCTGTCGCTAGTAAATGTTGAGTGTTATTTTTATTAATACCTAAATATAAAAAGTTATAAACCCTGAATAAGAATCACATTACCAAGAATGAGAGCTTATAAATGGTACTGTATAAGACTATGAGCCTAACCTCTAAAGCCATTGGCTTGTTTTCGCATAATGTATATTATGTTAAATAATCAGTATCTGATAGTAAATTCATGGAATTATAATCAAACGGTAAATTATTAATCTGATTGATAATTGCTTGACCAGAATATGTACTATCTATCAAATAAATACCGTAATCACTCCTAACGTAACTACTAGCTGATATGCCTTGAAGGTTTAATACGCGGAGCCCTAATTGAGCTTAGTATATTAGATCAAGTCGCTAATAACCTCTTTGCATGTATTTCACAAACTTATGTGTTGTAGATACAGTAATTCTACCATTCATTCAAAGTTAATCTGTTCGATGAACTTGTTCTGACTATGGTTAATATGCTTATTACCTTCACCATGCATGGCTAGCCCTTTGCGTAGTCTCTTATTCTTAATCATCTGGCTCTTTGGTACGAATGCTTTTGCAATACGTTAGGCATATAAAGATATCACTACCTATAGATTATTAGCTTAGCTCAAAAATCATCACTCTTTTGGTTATCTGTTACTTCATATCCGTTCTAATAGCGCAGGTATGATCTTACAATGCTCCTACTTAGCCTGTCTGCAAGTCTGGTTTAGATCTACCTTATAGTGGCAAATATCATGACCAACTAAGCTGTAATACTTTTTGTTTTAAGTTATCAAAAACCCCCTCACTATTCGTAATATAATTCCATCTAAAGCACTGAGTTAACAACCGTTAAATTTGCACAGAACAGTACTATGCCTCTAATTTTTATATTCTGTGCACGTACAGGAGCATGGTTTTTGTCGAAAATATGCTCAATCAAATGCTAGGCAAAGCATCCATCTTATATTAACCCCAATTATATGACCAAAATAACCAGTAATAATAGCCTACAGCTCAATAAACGCATAGCCTACTCTTCCTTTAGTCGTTATACTATAATTATTCCCAAGTGAAGGTTGGGGATGATTTGATATTAAAACCTCTAATTTAAAGGGTTTTATAAAATGATTAATGAATAACAGTGTCCATGTTGGTGTCCAATAGCTATCTAAGCTTCCCAGAAGACGCTTCTCAGGATTTATAAAACGTGCGCAAAGGTTGTTCTAACTCTAAGTATAGAGATAATAGATTAACATTCACAATTTACCTAGCTTATAAAGCTGACGGATGTACATCATGGCTGTCGATAATTTAAATGATATCAATAAACTTGAATGCCGAGATAAAGATTACTCGGTCAGTGTCTCAGGTATCGCGGGTTTAAGTATTCGTATTTATCCAAATGGTAAAAAGGAATACTACTTACGGTACGCTCATCCGCATATCGATGGTAAGCGCCCCAGAATAATGCTAGGTAAGGTCGAAGATATCAGTCTATATGAAGCTAAGTATAAAGCAGAAGCTGTACTTAGCACGGTCGCACAAGGCTCCGACCCTAAAGCCATTCATAAAAAAGAACAAGTCAATAAGTATGCTCATCTAAAGAACGCCACATTTTCTGAAATCACACAAGCGTGGCGAGATCACAAAACGTCAAGTCGTCACCATAGTAAATCTAGAAAGCGCGCGTTTAGTGACTCAACCCTTAAATTTTGGGATTTGTGTCTAGGATATATGTGCCAAGAAATTGGCGACTTAAGAATGAATGATATCACGAGCGAGATGATATTGAGTGTATGTGAGGCGATTCAAAACAATGAAAATCAAGCAACCTTCGTTGGTGCCAGCACTCGGCTTTATACTGAAAAAGTCTTCTCATTTGCTGTCGCAAGAGGATTATGCGATAGAAATGTAGCTATTGATACACGTGGCGAGCTCGCACCTGCCAGTTCAGGCAACCACTTACCAGCCATTACCAAGCCTGATCAGTTTGCCACCCTCCTGAACGATATGTCCAATTTCAAAGGTGCAAGTAAAATCACATTGGAGGCAATGAATTTACTGCCATATGTCTTTGTGCGTAGTATCGATTTGCGGTCTATGCGTTGGCAAGATATAGATTGGGATAATAAGCTATGGGAGTTTTCCCCAACAAAAGGCGAAGGTCGTGATGACATGGTATCGCACTTAGTTGTACCACTAGCCACTCAAGTAATTGAGCGCTTAAGAAAAATACAATCAGTCACAGCTCATAAAGAACATGTATTTGCATCGATACGTGCCTCAAGTAATCCTTATATTAGCAAAGCAACACTAGTACAAATATTTCATAGGCTTGGCTACAAAGATATTCAATGCGCTCATGGATTTCGAGCATCTGCTAAAACCTTACTTATGGAACAGCCTGAACTGCGTTATTCAGATATCGTGACTGAGCTGCAATTAGGACATCGAATAAAAGATACGCATGGTGGCGCTTATAACCGATTAGATGAAATAGATACTCGAATACTGATGATGCAAGATTGGGCTAATTATATAGATAAGCTTCGGGGTTCAACGTAATGATTGCTTTACGTTGATCATATCACTCAACAATAATATGCCTATTAGCATTCACAATAATCTTTTGCATAGCATCTCATTCCCAGTCATCACATAACAACCAAAACACCCTAACATTCGATTGTTGGTAGCCTAGATATTGGAATTTCTGCAACCTCGCGCTTGTGTTCAACGACCAAGCCGACGGCTTCTAAGCTCCGGTATCTTATTTGCAATAGCTCACTTCGTGTACTGACAAACTCTATAGCCTCGGTTTAATTATCCAGTTTTACCAAACAGTCAGAATTAATATCAGCAATCGTTTTGGCACCAGTCAAGGTCATTGCGACGCGTATTTCTTTATCTAGAAGTTCTAACAAATTGCTTACCCCTGCACTGCCATCCGCTGCTAAAGCATAAATAAAGGCGCGCCCTAGCATGCAAATATCAGCGCCCAAAGCCAACATACGCACAATATCTAAGCCATTGCGTATTCCAGAGTCGGCTAAGATTTTAATCTCTCCTTTAACCGCATCGGCAATAGGAGGCAGAGCACGTGCACTGGATAAAACACCGTCCAGCTGTCGCCCACCATGATTGGATACGACTATGCCGTCGGCTCCAAAACGCACCGCATCTTTGGCATCTTCGGGGTCCAAAATACCTTTGATGACCATAGGCCCATCCCAGTACTCGCGAATCCAATCTAAATCTTTCCAAGAAATAGAGGGGTCAAAGTTATTACCTAGCCAGCCTATATAGTCTTCCAATCCTGTTGTCTTGCCTAAATAAGTAGAGATATTACCCAGATCGTGCGGACGGCCATTTAGTCCTACATCCCATGCCCATTGCGGATGTGTCATAGACTGGAAGTAACGGCGCATAGCGGCATTTTTACCGCTCATACCGGAGTGCATATCTCGGTAGCGTGCCCCTGGTACTGGCATATCTACCGTAAAAACCAAGGTCGAACACCCCGCCGCTTTGGCACGCTCCAAGGCATTTTTCATAAAACCTCGGTCCTTTAATACGTAAAGCTGAAACCACATTGGACGGTTAATTTTAGGCGCTACTTCTTCAATCGGACAAACCGAAACTGTCGACATGGTAAACGGAATGCCTTTTTGATCGGCTGCCATAGCGGCCTGCACTTCTCCGCGGCGGGCATACATGCCTGTCAGACCCACGGGTGACAACGCGACAGGCATAGACAGAGTTTCATTAAATAACTGCGTCTCGAGACTAAGCTGTGACATATCATTCAGTACACGTTGTCTAAGGGCAATTTTTGATAAATCTTCAACATTATGTTTTAAGGTATATTCCTCATAAGCACCGCCATCTATATAATGAAATAGAAATGGTGGCAGTCGGCGCTTGGCAGCAGCCCTGTAGTCGTTTGGAGATGAAATAATCATACGCTTGCCCTTATTCTGTTAGATATCTATGTAATATTTTTGAATCTCTAATTATTTATTGATTAGTGCTAAACGATGGATGCAATTGGCTTGTTTTTGAAGCAGCAAGCTTAGCCCAAACTGCCTATTACAAACAGCACGAGCAGTTACGTTTGGTTTTTGACATTTTACCGATGCCGGGATTAAAGCTATTGGTTGGGTCTAGACTTTTATAGAAATTCTGCAAATCAGGCTCTGCTTCGTATAGATGACCGACATTATGCTCAGCAGGATATTTGGCTCCGCGTGCGCTCAATAGCTCTAACATCATCTTTTTAACAAGCTTGGCATCACTGCCCTTCTTTAATATATAGTCTTGATGAAACACATAACAAAAGAAATGTCCGTAATACAGCTTCTTTTCTAAGTGTTTTTCAATGTCTTCAGGCAAGCTTTCAAGCCACTCTAGCTCGTTACGTGGTATGGCAATATCCAGCGCTAATATCTCACCGACCTCTTTTTCATGTATAACTTCATAGCGTAATGCGGCACCGGCTGCGGCAAAACGATTTAAAAGCGCGCTTTCTGATTCTTCCTGACTACATTCAAAATAGTTACCCGTGTCCGACGCATCAAAAAACGTCTTCAGAAAATCTTGAGCCTCTGCTATACCTTCATCACTCATTTTTATGATGAGGTGATGCTCGTATTGATTACGGTACTCCATCATGCGCTTGGGCAAATGCTTTGGAAATAGAGTAGCGATAAACTGCATGACTTTGTCAGTGAAATGCTTTGGCATCCATGACCACTTATGAAATTTTGCATCCATAGCGCCTTTGATAGAGAACAGTCTAGGTAAAGCATTTGTACCGAGATGCTTGATACTCAAGAACGTGTCTTTACCGTATTTAGCGGAGACATCAAATATATCACGATGCATATACTCGCCCACTTCAGGGATATTGTCGAAGCGGGATAGTATCTGTCTTCTGAGCTGTGCAAGCTCACTCACACTGTTGGTGCCTATGTAGAAAGTTTGCTCTTTTGCCGCTATTGGATAAGTGTCAAGACGTACTGCAAATACGGCAAGCTTGCCAGCACAGCCGCTTGCTTCATACAGTCTGCGCTTGTCCGCATTAAAGCGACTGGGCGTGCTTGCATCAACATCTTTTACTCGGGCGATGTACTCTCTGTCAGATGCGAGCTTACCAGTGTCAGGTAATTCTCTTCTATCAAAATGACCGTTTTGCAAATTCGTTAATATTTCTTCAGGAGTATCACCCAACTTGACGTCTAGATGATTGACTAGCACCAGTTGACCGTGTTCATTTATTTGGGCAAACAATGCAAGCTCGGTGTAAGCAGGCCCTCTTTTAACCAGAGCTCCACCAGAGTTATTAGATATACCACCAATAATAGACGCACCTAACGTCGAGGAACCGATGACAGAGTGAGGCGCTCTATTGACAGCATTAAGCTGACTTTGCAACTGATGCAATGTCGCCCCAGACAAGCTAATCACTTGCTCGCCATCATTCACCAAATACAACTGGTTTATGGCAAGCGTATTAATCACCACAACGGGTCTATCGTAGTCATTACCGCTTGGTGTTGAGCCTTCAGTCAGGCCTGTTTTTGCCGCTTGCATAATGATAATACAGTCGCCTTCAACGCACACTTCTAGGCTACGCCAAATGTCCAGCAATGTTTGCGGAAACAAAACCGCTAAGGCACTGCCGCCACCAGAGCGCCACCCCATTCTATAGTGCTCATTTTTCTCTGGATCAGCTTGTACATTACTCGCGCCTAGCAAGTTGGTTAGTTTATCTAACACCTGATCAGGACTAAGCATGCCTTGAGAAGCTTGATTTGACGAAGATATATGACGCTCCTTATCTTGTAATGGTGTGTCACTCATGATGCCAAGGGACCTTGAAAACCAAAAATATAAATGGCGGCCATGACGATGATGCCACAGAACAACACATAGTATATGGTGGGTAAAATAGTACGCCTAAGTGTGGCGCCCTCCATACCAAGTAAACCCACCGTTGCTGATGCAGCCACCACGTTATGTATGGCAACCATATTACCGGCTGCGGCACCAACCGCTTGCGCTGCGATGATTAGAGAAGGTGAAATATGTAAGCTCATGGCGGCTTCATATTGGAATTGACTGAACATCATATTAGATACGGTATTAGAGCCTGCGATAAATGCACCTAAAGCACCAATGGTTGCACTAATCAATGGAAAAACATTGCCAAAAGTACCTGAAAACAACTCTGCACTGGCGACTGGCATACTCGCCACATCTGATAAGTTTATGCCTGAATTAATAAAAATTCTAACCATTGGAATCGTAAAGATAAGTACAAAACCTGCCCCTAACACAGTCTTACCTGATTCTTTAAAGGCACTGTTTAGTGCGCTGACGGGCTTTCTAGTTTGAAAAGCGGCGGCAACCAAAGCACTAATTAGTAACAAGCCGCCCGGTAAGTATAAAGGACTAAAACTGGCACTGATATCTGTCTCACCTAAAATCGAGGTTAGGTCTACTGCTACACTGTTAAGTAAAGACTGAAAGCCTGTAAATACTCTTGAAAACACCAGTAAAAGGGCAACCAATAAATAAGGGAACCACGCCATAAGGGTGGACATCTTCTTATCACTCAAGGTTAGCGTAATATCTTCTTTACTGACCACTAACTTACCAAGCCATTCACTCGGCCAGTTTTTTTGCGGTTCAAAATCCCATGTGGTTTTTGGTACCAAAAACCCTCTTTTAGCAGCATTAACAACGACAGTAATACTGACCAAGCCACCGACCAGTGACGGAAACTCTGGCCCTAAAAAAACACCGGTTATCATATAAGGGATTGTAAATGCCAAGCCTGCAAAAATTGCAAACGGCCAAATCGCAAAGCCTTCCCGCCAGCTTTTGTTTTTACCAAAGAAGCGAGTGAGCATCATCACCATAAAAAGTGGCATAAACGTACCAATGACACCGTGAATAATGGCGACTTGACTGGTAATCAGTTGTAAAAATTCGCCCCACTGTACTCCTTGTTGTGCCAGTTGAGCACTAATGGCAGCTTTATCTAACCCATCATTTACCCCTATCACAATAGGCGTACCGACCGCACCAAATGATACAGGTGTACTTTGTATCATCATTCCCATCAACACCGCACCCAGCGCCGGAAATCCTACTGCCACCAGCAAAGGCGCTGCAATAGCGGCAGCTGTACCAAAACCAGAGGCGCCCTCAAGAAAGCAACCAAAGCACCATGCAATAATAATGGCTTGCACACGCCTATCTGGCGATACATTAGTAAACCCAGCACGGATAACGGCGATTGCACCAGTATGTTTTAATGTATTCAACAAAAAAATAGCACCAAAGACTATCCACAATACCGAAACCGTAATGACCAAACCCTGAATAATAGATGATGACACTCGGTTAAGCGTCATATCCCATATAAAAATGGCAAGCGCAGCGGTAACCACTAAAATGATAGGCATTGTTTTTTTAGCTGACCATTGCAAACCTATCAGAAAAATACCACAGAGAACGATTGGCAGTAATGCCAAAAGCCCATATATTGTTTGATTCAAAATTACATCCTTTTGATTGTGTGATCTTCCTTGAACTAAGTCATCGAAGCCTTTATTTTGACGAATCTATGATGACTAAGTTGTATTAAATATTCACAAATAGGGACTGCTTATTTACTAAAGCTGTCTTGTAGACAAAGCCGAGCACGACTTGCGACAGTTTATGTCCCAATGTTAAAAATGCCCTGAAATAGTCTACGCCTTGTTAATTCATTGATATATTGCATCAATGGACAATGTTATTTTCCTTTTTTGCTATAATTAGAAACACATTACTAAAATTGGAGAACAAGTGTGACCAAAGCTGACGACATGATTTTATTCGTTCAAGTTGTCGAAGAAGGGTCATTCTCTAGAGTCGCTGAAAAATTATCATTGACGAACTCGGTAGTGAGCAAGCGCATTGCGAGATTAGAAGAGAACTTAAATATACAACTGCTTTATAGAACCACTAGAAAGTTGAGCTTAACCGATGCAGGCAGGGCGCTTTATAACAAAGCTAAAATTGCTAAATCCGCCTTTCAAGAAGCTGAAAATGCTGTCACGGGTTACGGCGAAGATATGAAAGGTCATATACGTATAACCATGCCTGTGGTCTCTGCGAATTTCATATTTAGCGAATCTATTGCCGAATTCTGTAAACAACACCCTGAAGTATCAGTAGAGTTACAAATTACCAATCGATTGGTTGACTTGATAGAGGAAGGATTTGATTTGGCACTAAGGACCGCTGTGCTTGAAGATTCTTCACTCATTGCAAGGCGCCTTATAGATAGCCAGTGGATTATATGCGCGACTCCAGCCTATTTAGAGCAACATGGTGCGCCTCAAACTCCTGAACAGTTACAAAATCATGAGTGCTTGGTTTATAGGTTTGATAATACGGCTAACAGTACATGGCCGCTATATATAGACGGCAAAGAGCAATTAATATCTGTCCCTGGTCGGTTTCATAGCAATCATCTGAGTGCAATTAAACAAGCCGCGCTTAGCGATTTAGGTATCGCTTTTTTACCACAAGTGTTGATCTATGAGGAGATACAGAAAAATACACTCACGCAGATTTTACAATGTTTTACCAGCAAGAAGCTGGGGCTATATGCGGTTTATCCTAAGGCCAGACAACCGGATCAAAAGTTAAAACTGCTCGTTGCACATTTACGAGACTCATTACATCAAAAACAGGCTTACTACTACTAAGTAATAAGCCTGTTTTTGATGTATATAAAAAAACTAATGAAATAAAAAAGCTAATAAGAGGTTGTAATGACTATGAGCCATAGAGATTACTTTTTTTGTATATATGGCATGTCATTAATTAGAACATTCAAGGATTTAGCGGTCTTAAAATTAAAAATATAGTGAAGAGTTTTTTATGAGCAATAAAAACTGATCTGATATTATTTTTAATAATCCACAGTGTAGCTCAAGCCGTAAGTTGTACCCGAGGCAGGCAAACGATTCAAGTCGCCATAGGTTGTTTGGTGATAGACCGTTAGATAATCTTTATTGAGTAAGTTATAAATCCCATAGTCTACTCGACCTACCGGCATTTTGACTTGTCCTAATACATCAAGTGTCATATAACCTGTGACTGGCAATGCGCTAGAATCAGGGTCTTTTTGTTGATCCTTAAAGGCTTTATCATCACCGCCAATTGCTAATGCTTGTAGACGTACATTGCTGCCTTTATCAAAGTTGTATTGCGCAAATGCAGTGCCTTTAAGGGGTGTCAAGCGTACGGCATCAAGCTCCAACCAATCACCATCTTTATCATACTGACCACGAGTATAGGCGACACTGCCACCCACTTGCCATTGATCATCAATATCATGGCTGAGCGAACCTTCTATTCCGTAGACGCGCTCATCAGTATCGACCACTTCTACCGTATAGTCATTGGTAAAGCGTACCGTTTTATCTGATTTATTATAAAAACCGCTCAAGCGTGCAGCAGTATTGCCATGCTTGCCCTGCCAGCCCAACTCGTAATTGTCGATTGCGATAGGTTGTACATTGTCTGAGTTGACGACAAAGCCTGCCCGTACATCACGTAGCGCACGCTGAATGTCAGCAGTGGTAAAGCCTTGTGAAAAATTGGCAAATACTTGGTCATTTGGGGTTAATTGATAGCTGGTACCGATATTAAATAGGGTTTTATCGTGGTCTGTATTGCCCTTTTCCACTTGACCAGCCTGATAGTCAATGCCATAATCATCACTGACACCACTGATGCTAGGATCATTAAAATACTCTTCGAGCAATTGCTCATAAATGGGCGTGAAAGTAGCCGTTTCTGCTTTGAGTTTTTGATAGCGCACGCCAGCACTGGTATGCCATTTATCAGTGATATCTATATCCGCATTGACAAAAGCGCCCCATTTATCGATGGTGGTATCTGGTCCGCCATTATAAGTAAGACCATTAGTTTGAGCGCTCAAACCATTACTAGCAATAAACATGTTTAAGTCTTGACCTTCATAGGTTTGCTCACTTTTTTCGCGTTCAAAGTCAGCACCATAGCTAAATAGCGTCTTTTTACCTGCGATTTCGCTATCCGTTTGCATGGCTGCGCGTAGACCCATCACTTCAATATCTGCTTCTGATTGAGTGACGAATGTTGCCGCGCCCAAAAGCTTACCTAGCGTGTCTTTATCAGTAAGGCCATTGGTAGCCCAAACTTCAGCTGCTTGGTCTGCTGCACTTTTCCCAGAAGGATAAAAACGGCCTTTTTCGTCTCGATAGTAGCCAGTCACGCTCAAATTTGAGCCTGCAATATCATCATTATTATAGTTTAAGTTCACCGATGTTTTAGTGGTATAAGGCTCGTTTTCTACATTGGCACCGTCAATCGCTTTTAAAGATGGTGGTAATTTTTTCGGTTTTAATAATACTTGTAAATTTTTACCATAGTCTGGACCATAGTCAGTATCCTGCTCATCATTATAGTAAGTCACTGCCAAATCAAGACGTTGGCTGTCAGTGAGCTCTATACCCAAGCTACCATTAACACTTAGCGACTCGGTATCTTGTTGGTCAGTTTGATTGACGTCTGGACTGATGCGATTATCGTGGCTATCGAATTTGCCGCCCT
Organism: Psychrobacter sp. TWP2-1-2; assembly: GCF_049896785.1. NCBI lineage: Bacteria > Pseudomonadati > Pseudomonadota > Gammaproteobacteria > Moraxellales > Moraxellaceae > Psychrobacter > Psychrobacter sp. TWP2-1-2. The sequence continues at coordinate 240,231 of NZ_JAFCVA010000001.1, forward strand.
TACGATCATAATCCACATCTAGGCGACCATAGACTCGCTCACCGCCATAACCCAATGTTTGCCCCACATGATAACCCACTGAATCTGAGTCAAAATTACGACTGCTACTGACGCCGACTCTGGTTTGCCTGATAGAGCCATAACCTACCATAGATTTTGTGACGAGATTAATCAGACCACCAGCCGCGCCAGCCCCATAAATACTGGTCGCACCAGAGAGCACCTCTACCCGCTCAAGCTGCGCAGGGTCGATACTGTTTAGCTCGCGTGAAAGGCTGCGTGAGCCACTCAATGGCACACCATTCAGCAAAAACTGCACGGGACGGCCATGCATGGTCGTGCCGTAGTTACTGGTTGAGCCACTACTTGCCCCCAAACTTGGAATCAGCTGAGCCAATATATCTCCAGTAGTACGATTGCCTGTCGCCTGCATCTGCAGCTCATTTTCGGTAATTACCTGTGTGACGGCGGGCATCTCACTAATTTTTTGTGCCAAAGCCGTTCCTGTCCTTGCTGTAGCAGTGACCGTAATGGTATCTAAAGTCACGTTTGGTAACTCACTTGAGACGGCGTTGACAGCTAAGTCTTCTGAAAGCATCGTATTTGAAGCGATGTCCATAGCACTGACATTGTTTTGTGCATATAGTTGCTGGCTGATACAAAGGGTAAGAAAGGATAGAGCAACTTGATGGTGGCGTTTCATATTCACTTCACTTAATTGGAGGATCAAAGAGTGGTAAAAGTTATATTTAGCTAATAATGCTGTGTGTACTAACTTTGTGAACAATATTGTAAATGATAATCATTGTTGTTTCTATAATTATTTACAATATCGAAAACCCTTATTGCTCCCAAAAAATACTGCTCCAGCGTCACTCAAGATTCGATATCTATCTATGATTGCCTTGGTAGAATAGAGGGTGCCAAACGTACCAGAACGCCAAATGAAATAGCGCTGACTATATTGCCTTTTGAGAGAACGGCAATATAGTCAGCGCTATTATTTCAGCGGCTTTATTAGTTTGCTTAATTTTGACAACGATTGGCGTAGCAGTCATGAGCCGAATGCTCAAGCTAAGGTGATTGTGATCTTTGGATGGGCGGTGGAAGCTGCTGGTGACGTCGATATACTATGGATTTAGAACAACAATTCACAGAAGTGGCTCGCCGTGGTAGTACGCTACTGCTCATTTCATTAATATTAGACCAATACGGTCTTATGAATTTGCCGGCAAGAGAGATAAATACTGGCTGTTCAGTAGGTGTCACTTTCGTTCTGCTAGGCATGATTATGGAGCTGTGGCTCACTCCTTCATTTACCAACACAAGCAATGCTAAAGTTAACGTGGCTAGCAATTTAAGTGCCATAAAAAGCACTCCAATAGAGACCATTCTATTTATGCTTTAGGTAACAACTTGCCAGTAGAATAACGAGTAATTATTGATATCGCTAAATCTACGTCTCATCTACTTTTTGAGCCTTGAACTCACAGAAGAGTGAATTATATGCTAATAAATTTCCTATTTTGGTGTGGCAAATCTTTAGCACTATAATTCACTAATCTATAATGATATTACAAACACGCCTTAACTCAAATCAAAAATCCATTGTGGCTGACAGCATAAATGTACGCGGCTCACCCAAGCCAAGACTGGTATAATGTGGCTTTGCCCAATAGGCTTTATTGGTTACGTTAGCAACACTTGTTCTCAATGTCAGCGGCTTTTTATCAATAGAGGTGGCATAACGTGCGCCTAAATCGTATATAGTGCGACCTGGTAATGACAGTGAGTTGCCTGCGTCAAGATATTGCTTAGATATCGAGTTTGCATTAGCTGTTAATGTTAAGACTTGAACGAAAGGTAGATCCCATTCAACACCAAGCTTAGACTGCCATTGTGGGACACCTGTAGCTCTATTACCCTCATTAACGCTACCAAGCGTCTTGGTTAGCTTCGCATCAATATATGAAACCCCACCCATTAGGCGTATATCTTCAATGGGTGAGCCAAAAAACCCCCATTCAACACCTCGGTTACGCTGTTCGCCAGCATAAGAAAAGATATTACTAACAGGGTCTAAATAGCTATTAGGTTTCTCTATTTCATAAACACTTAGGGTGTGTGAGAACTCACCAAGATCAAGCTTTACGCCAAATTCTTTTTGTTGCGTCTTATAAGGGGCAAACATTTCACCAGCATTTTCTGCATCTATCGGTGCAGTAGAACCTTGGCTCAAACCTTCTATATAGTTAGCATATAAAGAAACTTGATCGTTTACTTTACTTAGTAGCGCTATTGATGGCGTAGTCGCACTTTCGTTGTAATCCTTTGCTGATGCCAGCATACCTGCTTGTTTGCTTTCTACCTGTTGATGTCGCAGTCCTAAAGTTAGCTGATATTTATCCTCAGCAAAAGACAGTGTGTCTGCAAGACCATAGCTGGTCAAATTCGTTTTTGTGTTCAGTAGCGCAGGAGAATTGAAGGGAATATTACGCGACTCCCATACTGGTTTATATATGTTCGTGACCCAATCTTCAGCTAATAAACCCCTTCTAGCACTTAAATCATAATCCTCCTGATAGTCAACGATGTTAAATGCCAATTGATGATTAACTCGTCCTGTTTGGAATTTACTTTTTAACCCTATCTCAGCAGACTGTCTTTCGACTTCATCATCAACTTCTCCAAGATTAGTCCGATAATCTCCTGCGGCATTGATAATCTGCGCGACAGAGGCACTCTGCGACTTAAATTTTGTTTTGCTATTTCCGCCCGCACCATAAATCATTAAATCGTCAGTCACATCATATTCACCACGTATCATTATTCCCTTATCTTCACTATCATTAAATGCCCAACTTGGGTTCAATAAAGTCTCTGGTTTGGGCGGCTTAGGAATCGACAATCCTGGTGCTAGAGTGAGACCGCGAGTCGGTCCATCGACACGATCTTTACTGTGATAAAGAGCTGTCGAGAGTCGAGCACGCTCTCCTTTCCAATCCAGTGCAATAGAAGCCAGTTGCGCTTGTTTTTCTTGATCATTTACTGCACTATCACCCTCTCTATAAGCACCATTAATCCGAACACCAAACTGCTTGTCTTCACCAAAACGCCGTCCTACATCCACATGCCCACCAAGTTGTGAGTCTGATAAATATCTTGCCGTCACTCGCGTCAACGGCTCATCGCCTGCTCGTTTAGGCACTAGGTTGACTGCACCGCCTACTGAGCCTTTGGGCGACATACCATTCAATAAAGCTGAGGGCCCTTTGAGTACTTCGATACGCTCAAACATCTCAGGTGAGCTACGATAATAAGGTGCCATACCGAATAGCCCGTCTACCGTAACATCACCAATGTCTGAAGAGAATCCACGGATAGAATAACTTTCAAGATTCTGGCCACCAACCCCACTGCTAAAGACGGCAGGATCAGTAGCAGCGATGACAGCCGTAATATCGGTGGCTTGCTGATCTTCAATAAATTTATCGGTATAGCTGATGGCACTAAACGGCGTCTCTAAAAAATCCTTATTTCCCAAGAATCCAGCGTGATTGGTATAGGTCACCTGCCCACCTGAGTAGATAGGATTGTCATTGCGTTCTGCCACTACTGTTATCGCAGGCAAGGTCACTGTAGGAACGTTGTTATCCTCCTCTAACGGTGGGTTTTGCGCTCCATTGCCAGACTCAGTGGTTTGCTCACTATGTATCACATTACTATTTGTCTGTGCATACGCTGATGGCATACAGATGAATATCGTCCCAGCGACTAGGCTCAAAGACATGGCAAGTCTTGCTGATACGATATAATTGAGCGCGAAAGAAGGTTTGGTCAGTGTCGCCCGCTGTTTGACCCTATTTTTATGATCTAGGTGTTGAAGTTGGTGCATGGAAACGTCCTCTTGTTTTGATGGAAAATAATAATGCGAATAAAAACACAAATGATAATCATTAACAATTTAGGATAAAAAGAACCCTCTCTTTCTCACTTAATCATTCACTAGGGCGTGTCCTAGTCCTACGTTAAAAAACATCGTTCGTCTTAGAAGGTTCCTAGAGTGTCTCTAGAACGTTGGCTGATAGCCTTTGAGGACATCGTCCATTATGATGTTTAATGAGGTTGGGCTAGCGGCTGCTATATACCACGCATCTGCATCAACAAAAACAACACGACCATTTTTCCATGCTGTTGTTTGACGAAGTAAAGGGTTGCTCACATCATCAGGATTGATAATAGCGCGATGCTCCATGACAGCGGTACGGTCTACAATATAAAGAATGTCTGGATCTGCCTGCTGTATAAACTCACTAGAAATCGGCTGTCCATGTAGGCTGGTCTCTACAATCGTACTCGCAGGCTTGACACCCAAGTCATTGAAGATAAAACCATAGCGTGATTGCAGCCCAAAATTGCTAAAAGCCCCATTATTGTGTAAGACAACCAGTGCTTTTTCTGGGCGGGTTTTTGTGAAGTCCTGAACCTCTTTGACTCTTGCATCTAACTGCGTGGCTTTTTGTTCTGCCAATGCCTCTTTATCAAAAATACGACCTAGAGTTAATAAGTGACTTTTAACACTGGCTATATGCTGCTGACTGTTATTAAAATTCACATCGAAATGCAGAGTCGGTGCAATCTCTGACAGCTCTTGATAGTTAGCGGCGTGCAGCGGGGTCATCAAAATCAGATCAGGATGTAGCGCATGGATACGTTCCATATTTGGCTGAACAATAGCGCCCAAGTCCTCTACTGCGGCATCCTCTTTATACTGCGAAAGAAAGTGGGGAATATAGTCTTTGACCATTCCTGCAATCGGAACATCGAGCTGATCCAAAAAATCAGCTTCATTCATATCCAGTACCGCGAAGTGCCCAAGAATATGCCAGCATCAATACGATTGATACGATAAAATTACCACTGACACCCAGCAGCATCAGTCCATTTGTACCCATCACAAACAGCAGCAGTACTTGCCACAGTAAATAAACAGCCTCATAGCCCATGATAGAAGGTGCCAAAATACGATTACCAACAATAGTTTGAAAGATTATAGATGAAAAAGCTAAGCATATACTACCGAGAACAATAGTCGCTAGACGCATCAAACGCTTAGGAATTAAGTAATTAAAATCTAAATCAGAGCCTATAAATAAGAAAATAAGCGCCAGCAATATAATCATTATCAAGGTCGTCCAAATCTTTGCCGCAGTACTCATCTTACTCCCCTCATGATTAACACAAGGAATATCACACCGCCTACCCCGCCTGCGGTAAGGCCAATAGGAACCTCAAAAGGATAAATAATGAGCCGCCCAAAAATATCACAAATTAGTAGTAAACAAGCACCGCCTAAGGCGACTAATGGCAGTGTCCGCGACAGGTTTTCCCCGTACTTTAGAGCGACTAGATTTGGAATAACGAGTCCCACAAAAGGTATGGCGCCGATGGTGATGACTGAAGCGGCCACCGTTACTGAGACTAGCATAAGCCCGAAGGCAGCTGTCGCCGCATAGCCGAGTCCTAGACTGGCGGCCATGTCCTCGCCCATACCCAGTACCGTAAAGCGATGGGCATAAATATAGGCTAATACAATGATGGGCAAAATAATATAAATAAGCTCGTAATGACCTTGTACAACCCTTGAAAAATCTCCCAATAACCACCCTTGCATACTTTGTAAAATATTATGGCGATACGCATAAAACTCCGCAATTGAGCTCAGCACACTGCCATACATCAACCCAAGGACAGGAATAAGCACAGCGCTCTTAAACTTAATACGGCTAATAATGAGAATAAAAAGCAAGCTTGCGGCAAAGCAAAAAACCAGCGCAAAGATCATTTTACTACTCGTACTGGCATTGGGAAGCATGGTGAGCGAGACCAAAATGCCAAGTTTGGCAGCATCCACCCCCCCTGAAGTTGCGGGCTCAACAAACTTGTTACGGACGATGTGCTGTAAAATCACGCCGCTAACAGACAAACCCACTCCTGTCAGTACCAGCGCAATCAGCCGTGGTATACGGCTCGCCGTTAAGGTCAACCATGCATCGTTGGAGAAATTAAAGAGAGCGATAAGTGAGGTCTGTTTTGAGCCCAGCATAAGAGAAACGGCACAGAGCAAAATAAGTAACAAAGATAGTGAGCGCATTATTGAAGTTCTTCTTACTTATTACGAATGACTTTTTACTACGCTGAAACATACCACCAACAGTCTATAAAACTCATTGCTAGGATTTTTCATTAAAGCATAAATGAGAATCAATCATACTATGCTTGTTTGAATAGGTAAGTTGAATATAAGGTGAAATTGGGAAGTTATACCGTGAATAAGGGAAATTATTCGGAACGATACCTCAGCATTTACCAAGGTTTAAAGATTGAATTAACTCAGGCGCAACATAGGTTTGGCATAAATAAGTCGTATATCAGCAATGCTTATTTAGCTGATTTTAGAAGATTGTGGCAGCTTGACATCTATTGGTTGGCTAGATAAGTTGTGTGGGTGTAACGCCATAAAATTTGGCAAAAGCTTTACTGAAATTGCTAGGATCACGATAGCCAACATACCATGCAGTCTCTTGGACGCTTTTATATTCATCTAGCAACAAACGCATTGCTTCCTGCATACGCAGTTCACGGATAAAGCTGCCGATTGTTTTACCCGTTTGTTGTTTGAACTGTTGCTTGAGATAGCATTCGTTTATACCCACTCTTTGAGCCAACAAGGAAATTGTTAATTTATTACTGTACTCTTGGCGAATAATATCAACGGCCTGATCAATTTGGCTTTTTTGGTTTGCTAATCGGCCTGATATATCTTGAATGCCTAAAATATCTTGGCAAAGCAGCAATGCTTGACTCTCTAAAGCTAATCGGTCACTCAAAGTACAGCAAGGTAAAGAGAGGATATAAGCTGCACGAGCAAGTAGACGCGGCTGGTTGGATAAGCTGACTTGAACCATTTCAGGATCTTGATTATCAAAAGGTAATAGCCATGTTGGAACAGCGAAGCTTTCTGCCCAGCGCGACAACAATGTTTGATTAAAATCGATTGTTACGATATGGCTATTTATAGGGGAATTCTGCAAATATTCAGTATCAACTATAGAGTTTATATCACCAAAATCTCCTGATCGTCGCCAAATTTGCTGCGAATGAATACTTGTATCAGTCCGTAAATTACTAGCATGTAAGGTATAGTTCGCATCTACAATTAAGTGCATCCCTACATCACAAGAAAATGGTGCGGCGGGTTCCACCAAAGATTGGCTGCTAGCAATGCTGTTTCGACCGAGCACGATACCATTATGCAAGCTCAGTAAGTCACCATAACCAGAGCTGCCATCATAAGTTGGACGTTTAATCAAATAGTCAGAATCAGGATGATCGAAAGACCAGTATTCGGTCTGATAGTGGTCGTAAAATGCATGTAAGTTTGCCATATAAATACAATCAAGATGTTTTGGTATGTGTGTTTATGTTATATCCAGCTAAAAATAGCTTTACACGTATAAATAGCCAGTTCTCCAGTCTTGAAGCAATAATAGCATTATTAGTAATAAACAATCATCTTAATGTTAATGATTATCAATTAAATATAATTCAATGGTATTCACATACCAAAAAGGAGTAAGCATGAGTCTGCTGATAGTGAATATAAAAAAAGAGCTTGATGATATTGAACAGTTTTGGAAGCCTACTGATATTGCTCAGTTTAATCAATTAACAGTAAAACTGGCTAAATTGAAAGGTGAATATGAATGGCATAATCACGAATATGAAGATAAGTTATTTCACGTATTGTCAGGACAGCTATTTATTATATTAGAAGACAAAACCGTAGAGGTGAACGCTGGTGAAGTTGTCGTTATTCCTAAGAATAGTAACCATAAACCTTATGCGCCTACTGAAACGAGTGTAATGTTTTTTGAACCTTTATGAATATAGAATTAAATCTATAACAATGTTTCTATTACAGCTATTTGATTGAAATGCATCTGAGCACTCAGTATTAATAATTTGTAAAGCCGTTAAAAATACCGCCGCCTTTGTAAATTAAATGTCGAAAATGCAATATGCATAATAAACTTATCAACCATTTATTGAATACGCACTTTGCTTTTTAAAGAGTGGTCAGCCAATCACTCTTGGAGATTTTTCTCCTAATGAAGGTGTGAATATTAGCATTCTCATTACTCGCGTTTATATTATTTCAATATCAGGATATAACGAGGCTAAGTTATCCAAATTCGTCCAATGAGTAGGGGCTTCTCTGCCTGCTTACAAAGCTATCTGGAGATATGCATATGTCAAATAGCTGGTTTTAAATAAGTCGTCATCTGCGTTTCAATTCTATTGTATTAGACTATAAACTTGATTATTTTTCCTCACGGTATAAGATGTTTTTTGCTTCTACTCTAAAATCTTCATGACTAATGGCAGGCTCAATGCTAGCTGTATTTAGGTTCACACGTGAGACAGACGCTGTTGAGCATGCTTAGCTTCAACATTAGCCTGATTGTGATTATTTTTAACTTTTGCTAGCCGTGAGCTATCTGCTACCGTCTCGTTAATTTGATGAGTAGCTACCGTAACAGGTAGATGAACACTTACCATGGATGTTTGAGGGATTGTTGAAAAAAAACGAGCCGACACGAATATAGTCATTAACAACAAGACGCCCACTATAGCAAACCATTTTACATGACTCAGCAAACTGTCTTTTGCTAGCTTTGCTGTGTCGGTTGCTAATAGTGGCTCGTTATTAGAATTACTGGATAAGCCAACACTTTTATTGATATCATTTTTATTGTCTGAGATAGTCATAATTCAATACCGAGTCAATCCATGTTATGAACGGCCTATCACCGTATCCTTGATCTCAGGATACGGGCTCTCGGGTATGTTGCAATGATTTTTGGTATGAGCGATAGAATTGACTGATAAGCGGCTTGAAAGCACTATTATTGTATGGCTAGTTGCTGATGAGCAATTCGAGAAATGGTGATAAAAATGAGATGAATTGCAGTCTAATAAGTAAAATAGCACAGATTATCTCGAGGTATTAAGCAGATGTTTAACGCTGCTTGGCAAAATTCAGTCCATTTGAATTGAGAATATACCTTAGATTAAATGACTAGTTGAAATTATGAATGTGCAGCAGACCCTAATCATTGGTCTCACGATACAAGGTACTTTGGGATTCTTCTCTAAAGTCATCATAAGTGATGGCTGCCTCAGCTGCTGGCATGGTCGATGGGGCTTTAGTAGTCTCTACCCCATTAGGATTAGTGTCTGGATTCTCAGTGGAGGATTCATCTGGTTGCGATATCACTGTCGATTTGTCTATCGCGCCTGTATCAGCAGAAGGTTGGTTGTCATCGGTTACTACTGCTTTGCCAGTGCTAACAGCTGGTGCTGCATCTGTCGTTGTTGTTTTCGTCTCTGCACTATCAGGTGCAATCGTTTTCGTTGAGGTCGATAGAACGCCGGTGAAAATTAGTGTTGCTACAATAGTAGCAATCAATAATGAGCCAAAGATCATGCCAATAATAAGTGGTTTTTTGCTACTTACTTGCTTTTCCTTTGATTTTGCTAATTGTTTAGCAATAGCATTGTCATTTACAGCGTCGTTATTATTAGATAGTTGTTCGTTTCTAAATTTTTCAGCTGCTAATCTTTCTGAATCTTGACGTTTTAAATCATCAGCATTCGCGCTGTCCGCGATATATAAAGAAGGTTTATCGTTATTTGCATCAGAGTCTAAAGAGTTGTCAGTATTAGCTATCGGTGCATGATTTGTCGAAAAACCCTCGTCTTTATCGTCATCAGAAAAATCTACATTAATACCTGTGCTCACGCTTTCTTGCTCTAAATTCGCAAATAATTCTAGCTCTGTGGCGCTTAATGGCTCGTATGATGAAAGATGGTTGGTATTTTTTAGTGGTTTTAATGCATTTTCTTTGAAAGTAGCGTTATCCTCATTACTATCGACATTTTCGACACGCGTGATGAAACGCTCGTAGATATTATCTTTACGCATACGCTTACGTGGCTTAGTATTAGCAATTTTGGCTAAATTTGCCTCTAACTGCGCATTAGGGCTATTTTTTTTGTCGCTCATGAAGTAATACCAAACCAGTTTTTACCGCGAAAAAGTAGATAACAGCTAGAATTAAGAATAAAGTTTTTATTGTTTGCTAAAGTGTAACACTAACGTTAACAAACAATATAGTAGCTCGCCTCGTTCGCTTCAAGCATAATTTGTCTCTTACTGCTCTTATTCGGATAAAATAATCAAAATAGCAAAAAAAATAAGCCACAAGCAACGATGACATCATAAACAAGTGAGCATAAAGATATGGATTTAAAACAGCTCAACGCTTTTATTGCTATCGCAGATTCACGGAGCTTTAGTGCCGCAGCGACTAAAACTGGATTGTCACAACCAAGCTTGAGTCGTCTTCTTAAACAGCTTGAAACGGATATGGGTGTGGAATTGGTCGATCGCTACCATAGACCGCTACATCTGACTGAAGCTGGTACATTCTTTTACGACAAAATCAGCGCCATATTGACAGAAATTGATACCGTCACCAGCATGACGCAGAGGCTATCTACGCCCAGTAGTATGCTGAATATTGGCTTTGTCCCATCCGTGCTTTATGGATTGCTTCCTGAAATTATTGCCATGCTAAAGCAATCCAGCCCCGATATTGAAGTCAATCTCAAAGACATCAGCTCATATCAACAAATAGAGGCGCTCAAATCTGGTGAGATAGACATCGGATTTGGGCGTTTCCCCCATCAAGATCCATGGATTCAACAAATACTACTGCGTCATGAGCGTTATGTCGTCGCCTTACCAAAAGCCCATCCTTTGGCGCATGTAAAAGAGCAGCGATTGATAGACTTAGCAAACAATCGACTGATTCTCTACCATCAAACCCATTTACCGATAGCGACGAGCCTAAGATCAACCAGTGCAAAGCTGGATAGTAATACAAAATCCAGACGCATAAGCGCTGAGCAATCCACACTTAGCGCGCCTATTACGGAGCCGTTGCTACACTTATTCGCACAATACGGTATTTCGCCTTTTATGACTACGACGGTGAGTGACTTGCAAGTAGCGCTAGGCTTGGTGGCGGCTGGCGAAGGCATTACCCTTGTGCCTGCTAGCCTAAAGACCGTGCGTACCGACCAAATCAGTTATCAACGTTTAGTACACGAAAACGTCACCTCCCCTATTTATCTACATACACTCAAAGATTTCGTTCATCCCAGCATTTCTGATTTACTGAGCGCCACCTATCAAGTATATGAGCAGCGCGGCATCACTTATCGGCAGCAAAAATTTGTGTCACAGCCTTAAATTATCAGATATTGAATGGATATTGTGTTATAAAGAACCGCTAAAAAATAATCAGCCTTAATACTTGATATTAGCAACTTATTATGCTAACTAAAAAGAATGGCAATGCAAACAAATAGTAATAACAACTAGAATAATCATTCTCCTGACTGGCTTCGGTGTGCTAAAGTCGATACAAGATGAATCGTTTTATATTTAAGCAGTTTATAAAGCGCTTCTCTCATGATCATTGGCAAGCTGACACAGGTAAGTGATAATTTGCCGTTTTAACCATTTAGAGGTATTCATGACCACACAACCACTCAATAATCCACGCACCAACCCAAATGCCACTGACGATACCGCGACCTCGCCGCAAGAAGGCTTTAGCTGGCGCATCTTTGGTCCCGGTATTTTGATGGCAACCGCTGCTATCGGTGGCTCACATTTGATTTCATCGACGCAGGCTGGCGCTATATATGGCTGGCAACTGGCCATTATGATTATTTTAGCCAACGTTTTTAAGTATCCATTTTTTCGCTTTGCAACCGACTACGTCTATGACACTGGCGAGAGTTTGATTGCAGGCTATGCCAAACGCTCAAAAGTATATCTGTGGGTATATTTTATACTCTCTATCCTATCAGCTGTCATTAGTACGGGTGCGGTCTCGCTCATCGCGGCGGTGATACTAGGCTTTATGCTACCCGCCTCCCTTGGTCTTTCGACGATGGTGCTGTCATTGATTATCGTGGCGGTTTCTTGGTTCTTTTTAATTGCGGGTCACTATAAGCTGCTCGATGGTGTGACCAAATGGATTATGATTGCCTTGACGACTGCGACCGTCGCTGCTGTCATCATTGCCGCTGGCAAGCCGACAGTCATGGCTGCTGACTTTGTCGCCGCCTCTCCTTGGAATTTAGCAACTTTAGGTTTCATCGTGGCACTTATGGGCTGGATGCCAGCACCGCTTGAGTTTGCCGCCATTACCTCGATGTGGACTTCTGCCAAAGTCAAAGCCGATCACACCACCCATCGCCAAGGTTTGCTTGATTTTAACGTCGGTTACGCCGTCTCAGCGATTTTGGCATTGTTCTTCTTGTCATTAGGCGTGTTTGTACAGTATGGCTCAGGACAAGAAATTGAGCTGGTTGGTGGCGCTTATATAAATCAGTTGATCAACATGTATACCGCAACCATCGGTGAATGGTCACGTCTATTGGTCGCTTTCGTCGCCTTTATGTGCATGTTTGGCACGACGATTACCTGTGCAGACGGTTATGGCCGCGCCAACGCTGAGTGCTGGCGTCTAATAAAAGGTGAAAGCGAAATCAACAAAAAACAAATCGCTTTTTGGACGACCTATGCTATCGGTGGTGGGTTGATGATTATCACTTTCTTTACTGGACAATTAGGTACTATGCTTAAGTTTGCCATGATATCGGCGTTTGTCTCAGCGCCTATCTTTGGCTGGTTAAATTACTCACTGGTTAAAAACCATAAAAAACTATCTTTTGGCATGAATGCACTCTCTATCGCGGGACTCATCTTCTTAACGGGTTTTGCGCTGTTATTTTTAGCCAATCTTGCTGGACTATTTGGCTAGGTATCGGTTTTAAAAATATCTATTTATATCATAAAAGCCCTTTTAGCTTAGCTATTAGGGCTTTTTGGTAAGCTAAAATCATGAATCGATAAAAATAAGCGCAACCACTATTGTAAATAAATGTAAATCATGGGCTATACGTGTCTTTGCAAATTCAGCAATATGAATAATAGTTTGAGCAAACCATTACTTTATAGATAATGCTATTCATATAGTGAATGATATTAATTTTAATAAACTAGTTATTTAAATTATTTAAATAACTGTGCTTAAACAATGCTTTTCACTCACTGATTATTGAGTATAATCGAACACAATAACGATAATATTATCTCTCTATGCAAGGACACTCACATGACTTCACCTTCAGCAGGCGCACGCTTTCGTAGTGCTTTGACCCAAAAAAACGATAATAACCAGCCACTACAAATTGCAGGTGCTATCAATGCCTATACTGCAATGATGGCGACCCAAGTCGGTCACCAAGCGTTATATCTCTCTGGTGCTGGTGTGGCAAATGCCTCATTTGGTCTTCCTGATTTGGGCATGACTAGCCTTGATAATGTGCTAGAAGATGCACGACGTATCACTGACGCAGTTGATACGCCGTTATTAGTAGATATCGACACTGGTTTTGGTGGCGCGTTTAACATCGCCCAGACCATCAGAAAAATGGAAAAAGCGGGCGTGGCAGCGGTACATATCGAAGACCAAGTGGCGCAAAAGCGCTGTGGTCATCGCCCAAATAAAGAAATCGTCAGTATTTCAGAAATGGTTGACCGCTTAAAAGCGGCATTGGATGCCAAAACTGACCCTGATTTTGTGGTCATGGCACGTACGGATGCGCTATCTGTAGAAGGTCTTGATGCTGCTGTAGAGCGTGCAGTCGCGTTCCAAGAAGCAGGCGCAGACATGATTTTTGCTGAAGCGTTAACCGATATCGAAATGTATCGTAAATTCACCGATGTACTAGATATTCCAGTACTGGCAAACATGACAGAGTTTGGTCAGACCGACCTTTACACCACTGATCAACTGTATAGCGTGGGTGTAGAGATGGTGCTCTATCCACTATCAGCATTCCGTGCGATGAACAAAGCGGCATTAAACGTTTATCAGCATCTATTGACTGATGGCACCCAAGAAAAAGTTGTTGATACCATGCAAACCCGCATGGAGCTGTATGATTTCTTAAATTATCATGAGTTTGAGCAGACGCTAGACAAGCTATTTGCTAATAAGTAGTTAAGCATTCGTCATTGGCAACATTGAAAAGATAGCTCACCTTTGAGTGTGTTATCTTTTCGAAATCCGTCTTCATTTACTTTTAGGTCATTTATGCCATTTTTTACTGCTAATACTGCTCTTAAAACGTCACTACTGAGCAGCACGCTTGCGGCGCTATTATTCATGACGGGCTGTGATAAAACACCAGAAACCGCCGACGATACGACCAGTGGTGCAAGCACTGCTGAAGTTAATGCTACCGCACCTGCCACTCAAGATGACTTGGTCATGACAACGATTACGCTAGATACCGTCGACAGTCTATTGTTCGCACCAGTTATCAATAGTGGTGCGCTCAGTGCAGAGCAAGTCAGCTGTCTTGAATCGCGCGACAAAGACTTGGGTAAAGCCGAAGTCGATCGTTTCTATAAGAGTCAGTTTACCGATGCAGAGTTACAAGAGTTGGACGACTTTTATACGTCAAATGTGGGGAAAAAGTTGATTGCTTTTGGTAATGAGCAATTGCTCGTCATGAATGGTGAAGAAATTGCAAAGCCAATGGCTGACCCTACTCCAGAAGAGATGACTGAGATTCAGACGTTCATGGAATCACCACTGGGTGTCAAGTACATGAAAATCAATAATGCAGAAGGCGAAGGCAGCGCAATGGAAGTCTTGAATGGCCCTATCGAAGCGGAGTTTGCGCGTTGTAAGGTCGATTTAGATGGTCCGCAGCTTGAACAACCTGCGTAATGCTCAACTGGCGCTATCATAAGTCATTAACTGAAAAATTCATTATTAGAAACTTAGAAACACCGTTTTTCACCCAAAAAGCTACCCACAAAAGGAATTTCATCATGGCAGCACAAAACCCATCAACAAAAGTATTGTCAGGCGCAGGTCTACGCGGACAAGTCGCTGGCAAGACCGCTCTATCTACCGTCGGAAAATCAGGCTCTGGTCTGACGTATCGCGGTTATGACGTGTCAGAGCTGGCGGACAAATGCATCTTTGAAGAGGTGGCCTACTTGCTACTCTATGGTAACTTGCCAAACCAAACTGAGCTTGATGCCTATCAAGCCAAGCTCAAAAGCTTACGTGGCTTACCGCAGTCATTAAAAGACGTACTCGAGCGTATCCCTGCCGAATCGCATCCAATGGATGTATTACGTACCGGTTGCTCTATGCTGGGTAACTTAGAAACCGAAATGAGTTTTGAGGAAGAAAACGACCAAGCAGATCGCATGCTTGCGGTATTCCCTTCTATCATCAACTACTGGTATCGTTTTACCCATGACAACGTGCGTATCGAAACTGAAACGAATGATGCGACGATTGGCGGTCATTTCTTACATTTGCTTAAAGGTGAAAAACCAAACGAGCTACACACAAAAGTGATGAACGTGTCTCTTATCTTGTACGCAGAGCATGAGTTCAACGCCTCGACCTTTACCGCACGTGTATGTGCTTCTACGCTATCTGATATCCATTCTTGTATCACTGGCGCAATCGGTTCACTACGCGGTCCTCTGCATGGTGGCGCTAATGAGGCGGCGATGGATATGATTGAAGGCTTCAGCTCACCTGATGAAGCCGAAGAAGAAATGATGGGTATGCTGGCGCGTAAAGACAAAATTATGGGCTTTGGTCATGCCATCTATAGCGAGTCAGATCCACGTAACGTGGTGATTAAAGGCTGGGCTGAAAAACTGGCAGCGGATGTTGGTGATGAAGTGCTATACCCAGTATCAGTACGCTGTGAAGAAGTCATGTGGCGTGAGAAAAAACTGTTCTGTAATGCTGACTTTTTCCATGCCTCAGCCTATCACTTTATGGGTATCCCAACCAAGCTGTTCACACCAATCTTTGTTTGCTCACGTCTAACGGGTTGGGCAGCACACGTATTTGAGCAACGTGCCAATAACCGTATCATTCGCCCAAGTGCGGAATATACCGGTGAAGAGCTGCGTCCAGTACCAGATATGAGTGCGCGTTAAGCTTATTATTAAGTAGCTGTTATTCAGTTTTGAATGATGATTGTTCAGTGCTTTTTGCCAAATAATTACTATCAGCTAGCAATAGTGCTGGCTGGTAACGATATGATGATTGAGCCTTATTGTCTGTTTGGGCTTAATCGTCATACGCTGTCTTTTTCATATAAACATTTCTTTATATAAACCACGTCTTTTTACTTTTCAATATCGCTTCTTTAGCAAAGCCTATAATAACGAACGATGATTTTGCTAAAGGAATGACTTTTACCTAATATTGACGTTTAACGATTTATTATAATTAGCCAACAGCCAAAGGTGACTTATGGACAACGCCCTCGTACAACCAATGAACGAACAATTCAAAAAACAGCTTCCAGATACTGATCTTTATTACTTTGACACCCGTGAGGCTGTCGAGAGTATCGAAGCTGGTGCTTATGACAAGCTACCATTCTGCTCAAAAGTATTGTGTGAAAACTTGGTACGCCGTTGCCCACCAGAAGAGTTAACCGATGCGCTAAAGCAGCATATCGAAGGCAAGCAAGACCTCGACTTTCCTTGGTACCCTGCCCGCGTGGTTTGTCATGATATTTTGGGTCAGACGGCGTTTGTTGATTTGGCAGGTCTACGTGATGCCATCGCTGAGCAAGGCGGTGACCCATCAAAAGTAAATCCGATTGTACCAACGCAATTAATTGTCGACCATTCACTAGCCGTTGAGCATGCAGGCTTTGAAGAAAATGCATTTGAGAAAAACCGTGCTATCGAAGAACGCCGTAATGATGACCGTTTTCACTTTATCAACTGGTGTCAGTATGCCTTTGATAACGTCAACGTTGTACCACCTGGTAACGGCATCATGCACCAAATTAACCTAGAAAAAATGTCACCTGTGGTACAAGTGGTAAAAAATAAAGCCGGGGAACAAGTCGCTTTTGCTGATACCTTAGTCGGTACTGACAGTCATACACCAATGGTTGATGCTTTAGGTGTCATCTCAATCGGTGTTGGCGGGCTTGAAGCTGAAAGCGTGATGTTGGGCAATCCATCATATATGCGCCTGCCTGATTACGTCGGCGTTAAGCTAACGGGCAAACTGCAAAAAGGCATTACCGGTACAGATCTCGTACTGGCGATGACGGAATTCTTGCGTGATGCAGGTGTGGTCTCTACTTATATTGAATTCTTCGGTGACGGTGCGCGCCAGCTTACTGTAGGCGACCGTGCCTCTATCTCCAACATGACGCCTGAGTATGGCGCAACGGCTGCGATGTTCTATATCGATGAACAAACCATCGACTATCTACGCCTAACCGGTCGTAGTGAAGATCAGATTAAACTGGTTGAGCAGTATGCCAAGCAAGTGGGTCTATGGGCTGACGGCATGGAAAAAGCCGAATACGCCCGCGTCCTAGAGTTTGATTTGTCAGCTGTCGTCCGTAATGTGGCGGGTCCTTCACGCCCGCATGCTCGCGTATCAACCACAGACTTGGTTGCCAAAGGCATTGCCCACGCTCCTGAAGATAAATTGCCAGAACCAAAAGACGGGTTAATGCCAGATGGTGCGGTTATCATTGCCGCCATTACCAGCTGTACCAATACTTCTAACCCGCGCAATATGGTTGCTGCTGGCTTAGTTGCTCGTAATGCCAATGAAAAAGGCTTATTACGGAAACCTTGGGTGAAATCCTCATTAGCGCCAGGCTCTAAAACGGTAAAAATGTATTTAGAAGAAGCAGGTCTTATGTCTGAGCTACAAGAAATTGGCTTTGATGTAGTCGGCTTTGCTTGTACGACGTGTAATGGTATGAGCGGTGCATTAGATCCTGATATCGAAAAAGAAATCATCGATAATGATCTATTCACTACCGCAGTGTTATCAGGTAACCGTAACTTTGATGGTCGTATCCATCCGTATGCCAAGCAAGCATTTTTAGCATCACCACCATTGGTGATTGCCTATGCTATTGCCGGTAATATCCGTTTTGATATCGAAAAAGACTCGTTAGGAAAAGACCAAGACGGCAATGACGTTTATCTAAAAGACATCTGGTTCGATGATGATGAAGTTGATGCCATCGTGGCTAAAGCGGTAAAACCTGAGCAATTTAACGCTGTTTATATTCCGATGTTTGACGAAGCCAAAAAAGACACCGGCAAAGCATTAAGTCCGCTCTATAACTGGCGTGAACAGACGACTTATATCCGCCGTCCGCCGTATTGGGAAGGCAAAATGGCAGCGATGAATAAGCTAAAAGGCATGCGTCCGTTAGCGGTATTGGGTGATAACATCACTACTGACCATTTATCACCGTCTAATGCGATTCTGGGTGACTCAGCAGCTGGCGAGTATCTTGATACCATGGGTCTGCCAGCAGAAGACTATAACTCTTACGCAACCCATCGTGGCGACCACTTAACGGCGCAGCGTGCGACCTTTGCCAATCCTAAGCTATTGAATGAAATGGTACGTGACGAGAAAGGTGAAGTAATACAAGGTTCGCTTGCTAGAGTAGAGCCTGAAGGTCAAGTCATGCGTATGTGGGAAGCCATTGAAACCTATATGAACCGCGAGCAACCGCTTATCATCATCGCCGGCGACGGCTATGGTCAAGGCTCAAGCCGTGATTGGGCTGCTAAAGGTGTGCGTTTAGCAGGCGTTGAAGTAGTGGTTGCTGAAGATTTTGAGCGTATCCATCGTCAAAACTTGGTCGGTATGGGCGCGCTACCCTTGCAGTTTAAAGAAGGTGTCAATCGTAATACCCTAAATATCGATGGTACTGAAATATTCGATATCGAAGGCGAAGTGTCGGCTGGTGGTGAGATGACATTGGTCATTAACCGCACAGATGGTACTGTCGATAAAACCTTAGTGAAATGTCGTTTAGATACCGCTGATGAAGTTAAAATGTATAACGCTGGCGGTATGCTCCAGCGCTTTGCTAAAGAGTTTATCGATGGCACGTTAGATATTGCGTAAGCATCATAAGTTTTGAGTAATCAAAGAGCCGATGTTATATAGAGATATGGCATCGGTTTTTATTTTCTTTTGCACTCTATAAACTTAGCCTTCTTGCTTATATCTGAATATTGGATAATAGCTAAATATTGAGTTTGTCTTACCAATAGCGTAATATGTACTATATATTGTACAAGTTATATATTATTAGAGGAGTAAGCCATGAGAGTCGTTAGTTTTTCAGAAGCTAGAAAGCATTTAAAATCTGTATTAGATACGGTAAACGATGATGCCAACGCCACTATCGTGACTCGCCGTGACGCTGATGATGCAGTCGTTATGTCGCTTGATTATTACAATAGCCTAATGGAAACCGTCTATCTATTAAAATCTCCTGCCAATGCGGCGCACTTAGCGGACTCTATTGCCCAGTACAAAGCTGGCAAAACTGTTAAGCGCGAGCTAATTGATACAGCAGAAGACAGTGACAAAAGTGATGATAGCAGCAATCACAATGAGCATACGGATAGCGATATTGAGAACGCTTGAAATCGAAGGCTTCAATAAATCTAAAAGGTCTAATAATGAGTGAGCAACTAGCATGGACAGATGCCGCATGGAAGGACTACCTATACTGGCAAACCCAAGATAAAAAGACACTCAAACGTATTAACAAACTCATCACCGAATGTAAGCGTAATCCGTTTGAAGGCATTGGCAAACCTGAACCGCTAAAAGAAAACTTATCTGGATTTTGGTCAAGACGCATCGATGACGCCAATCGGTTGGTGTACGCCGTTGATGATAACTATTTGACGATTATTTCGTGTCGCTATCATTATTAACGGGCGTTCTTAGTCGTTCATGTTTACTTACTGATGGCAACATATCCATTCTATATCCATTCTTATAACAATATAAAAAGGACTTAATACAGTGGCTAAGACTAATTCTCAATCAAACACTCCTTTCGCTCCACAACTATCTGTCCCAGCCACCTATATGCGTGGCGGCACCTCAAAAGGCACATTTTTTAAACTGTCTGATTTACCTGAGCGTTGCCAAGTCGCTGGCGAGTCGCGTGATAATTTCCTATTGCGGGTTATCGGTAGCCCTGATCCTTATGGTAAGCAAATCGACGGCTTAGGCAATGGCAGCTCTAGCACCTCAAAAACAGTCATCTTATCTGAGTCTTCTAGATCAGACCACGATGTGAACTACTTGTTTGGACAGGTCAATATCGCCAAGCCAATGATTGATTGGGCGGGTAACTGTGGCAATTTGACCGCAGCAGTCGGTGCCTGTGCCATTAATATGGGTCTGGTCGATGCCGACAAAATTACTAATAGTATTGATGAGAATGCGGACAGCGGTATTTGTGAAGTACGCATTTGGCAAGAGAATATTGGTAAAACGATTATCGCTCATGTACCTGTTTATACTGATGGGCAAGGAAAAGTGCAAGTACAAGAAACCGGCGATTTTGAACTAGACGGTGTGACCTTCCCTGCTGCTGAAGTCAAAATCGAATTTATTGATCCCGTTGATTCATCAAGCGACATGTTCCCCACTGGCAACTTGGTCGATGATTTTGATGTCTCTGGCTGTGGTCTAAATACTGATAGTGTCAAAGCAACCTTTATCAGTGCAGGTATTCCAACCATCTTTATGAAAGCAGAAGATTTAGGCTTTACTGGCACTGAGTTGCAAGGTGATATTAATAGCGATAGTGAGCTACTTGCCAAGCTTGAAAACATCCGTGCCAAAGGCGGCGTTGCGATGGGTTTATTTGAAGACGTCAGTGAAGCACAAACCAGTCAACATATTCCTAAAATCGCTTGGGTTGCTCCTGCGCAAAGTTATACCGCTTCAAGTGGCAAAGCCGTTGAGGCGAATGAGATTGATTTAGTTGTACGTGCCATGAGTATGGGTCAATTACATCATGCGATGATGGGCACAGCAGCGGTTGCAATAGCAGCGGCAGCAACGACACAAGGTACATTGGTCAATGAAGCGGCAGGTGCAGGCGAGCTGACCGAGGTGCGTTTTGGTCATCCTTCAGGGACACTACTCGTCGGTGGAAAAACCGAGCAAGTCGATGGACGCTGGCAAGCCAAAAAAGTCTCGATGAGCCGCTCGGCACGCCGTATTATGGTTGGTGAAGTGTTTGTACCAGCGGATAGTTTTTAACCATTAGCTTTACTCTCGCCATATATCATTAACATCCCGCCTATAGTGACTAAGGCTAAACCAGAGATTTTATAGATATCTATTGTTTTAACCTCTAAGCCAAATAAGCCAGTTTGGCTTAGAATCAAGGCAAAATACATTTGCCCTAGAAAAACCCAGAGCAATGTATTACCTGCGCCTATTTTTGGCGCAGCAATAAACATAAACAAGATATAAAAGCTGCCCAAAAATCCTGGTAACCACATCCACCATGTCGCATTTTCAATTATTGGCGGCTTGATACCACCACTCATCATATATGACAGCACTAAAGAAGCCAATGCACCTCCTAAGTATAAATAAAAGGTAGACTGGATCTGCGAGGCTTGCGTACTTTCTCGAAAAGCGTTGACAATAGCCAGCTGTAGCGGAACAATGGCACCGCCTAACAGGCTAATCAAGATATAAGGAAGCATTTTCAAATGGCTTCTACCAAAAGAGAACAAAGAATGGTTCTACATAATACCAAACTTTATTTCAATAATTTAATATGAATATGATTTAGTAAAATATTAAAATCCATGAGCTAAGTTTTTATGCCAACATCTTCCCAAACACGCCGTATGCCCTTAGATAAAAAACCGCCAGTCGAGAAGAAAGAACGGCGGGCGCTGCTGTGGGATATCCTCAAAAAGCTTGCCGTTTTTGCCGCGCCATATAAAATTTTAATTATTGCCACTTTGATATTGACCGTACTGGGTTCATTTACTGCTCAGGTCAATGCCTTTGTGCTGCGCTATGCCGTTGATACCTTGACCGAAATCGCTACCCTCGCTGAGCCTTGGGAAGCTGGCGTGCGCATGCTAGGTATCATCAGTGCCGTACTCTTAACTAAAGAGATACTGTCGATATTCATCTCTTTTGGTCAGCGCTTTTATGGTGAAAAAATTCGCATCAATCTCTCGCGTGATTTATCGCAAAAAATCATTGAGCGCATCCTCACCTACCGCATGGCATTTTATACCAGTAGCGAAAACGACAGCGGCAAGTTGCAAACGCGTATCGACTATGGCGTTAGTAGTCTTACAAGCTTAGTGCAAAACTTCTTTATCGATATGCTGCCATTGTTTGCCAGTGCGATCGTCTCACTCATCATTATGTTTTCGACCAATTTTTGGATAGGCTTGGTCGGTCTTATTATCATCCCGATATATTTCTTCATCAGCCAAAAACAAGCACGGCGTCTACAAGGATTCCGTCGGCAGATGCGTGGCTATAGAGAAGCCAAAAGTGGCTTGGTTATCTCCTTGATCAACTCCATCAGCGTGGTGAAATCCTTTGTTCGTGAGTCGATAGAAGCAGAAAAGCACTTAACCATTCAAAAAGACATGACTGACAATCAGCTGCGCATTCGCAGTATTGGTTTTATTTATGATGCGATAAAGACCTTTATTGAGCAAATTGGTGTGGTCGTTATTATTCTACTGACGTCCTACTTTGTTTTAAAAGGCGAGATGACCATCGGTATGATTTTATTCCATGTCATGCTATTCCAAAACGTCGCCGCCCCTATCCGCCAATTGCATCGTATCTATGATCAGATTAATAATGCCCTGACTTACGCTGAAGGCTTCTTTGATATATTAGAAGATGAAAGCCAAGTTGAAGATATCACGGGCAGAAGTAGTAAAAATTTAAAAGGTCATATTGAGCTGAAAAACGTCGATTTCACGTATCCGAATGGCACGCAAGCGCTCAAAGATGTCAGCTTTACTATCAAGCCCAATCGTATTACTGCGCTGGTGGGTTTAAGCGGTGCTGGCAAGAGTACGGTTATCAGCTTATTGGTAAAGTTTTATGCGCCAGATAGCGGCACCATATGGCTAGACGGACATAATTTAGCCGACTGCGATACTCATGAATTGCGTCAAAATATTGGCTTGGTACTACAAAGTAATCATATATTTTCGGGGACGATTAGCGAAAATATCCGATATGGCGATATGAATGCGACAGATGAAGATATTATTATTGCAGCAAAAAAAGCCTCCATTCATGAGCAAATTATTAATTTAGCAAAAGGCTATGAGAGTACAGCAAAGTCATTGTCTGGTGGTCAACAGCAACGTATCGCGCTGGCACGGATGTTTTTAAAAGATCCGCCTATTGTGTTTTTGGATGAGCCAACCGCTAGCCTCGATGCCATCGCCAGCCAACAAGTGAAGAAGAGCCTAGATCTCATCAAAAAAGATCGTACCGTGATTATGGTTTCGCATAATATTGCCCAAATTATCGATGCGGATGACTTGGTCGTGATAGAAGATGGTCGCGTGGTTGAAACCGGTACGCATGAAGCGCTATACGAGAAACATGGCAAGTATTTTGAGATATTCAATGCCATGTCGGATAGCCTAAATTTGGATAAAATCAGCCAGACTCTAAAGGGTTAGGAATGGTTAATGTGTGCCTAAATCGTTATAATGCCAATCTTTTACCGCCTATTTCCAGAAGCTAGCCCACTATGACTTGTGAATTTTCTATCAAAACCTTTGATGAGCTGACCTCAGTTGATCTCTATCATATTTTAAAAGCCCGATCACAAGTGTTTGTGGTTGAGCAAAACTGCGCTTATCAAGATATGGATGAGGTGGACTTTGATTGCCTACATCTGATCGCGCATCAAAACGAGGCGTTGGTAGGCTACTGCCGTATCATTCCGCCTGAATTTAATAAATTAAAATCCAATCTATCGGTCGCTGACCCTACGATTAAGACCAATCATACTGCTATGCCTGCCATCGGTAGAGTGCTGGTATTATCAGAGCACAGAGGTGACGGTATAGCGCGGCAGATGATGATTCATGCCATTGTGCACTGCCGTAAAAAATATGGCAAGAAGCGCCCAATTATACTCTCTGCACAAGCCTACTTACTTAGCTTTTATGAGTCCTTGGGGTTTGTACCTGAAGGCGATCATTATCTCGAAGACAATATAGAGCATGTAAAAATGGTTCTATACGTTGCCAAGAAAAACAAAGTACAAAAAGAGCGTACTGAGTCTGCCTCCACAACGAACAAAGCATTAAGTTTTCTGCTGTTTATCATGGCGGCTTTATTTGTGTTAGGTCTTCTATATTTGATGATTTAAGCGAGCCGCAAGGTTTTAATTTTTAACATAATTCAGTTTGGTTGTTTCATATTGAGTATGCTACTTTTAAATGATGGCTAATTTAAAAAGATGACCGAGATAATAGGTCAAGGAAATAGCATACTCAAGGAAGAGGAGACAACCATGTCAAATGATAATTCAGATACAACACATTCAAATAAAAATGATGCAACGGTAGAAAGCAATGTCCGTCCAGAATATGACATTGAGATTCAAAAGATTGCTGATTATGTACTTAATTATTCGATAGATAACGACTCCCCCAATAGCGCAGATGCTTGGAATACTGCGCGTCATTGCTTGATGGATACGCTTGGCTGCGGCCTGCTTGCGCTACGTTTCCCTGAGTGCACCAAGCATTTGGGACCTGATTGTGCCGATCAGCTCACACCTAATGGCGCGCGCGTTCCGGGTACAGCCCACAGACTAGATCCTATCAAGGCCGCCTTTGATATCGGCTGTATGGTGCGCTGGCTCGATTATAATGACACGTGGCTGGCTGCTGAATGGGGGCACCCTTCGGACAATTTAGGCGGTATCCTAGCAGTCGCCGATTATATCAGCCAACAAAATGTCAGTCGCAATCATCAGCCATTAACCATGCGTGAGGTGCTTGAGGCTATGATTATGGCGCATGAGATTCAGGGGGTAATTGCACTCGAAAACTCATTCAACCGTGTGGGTCTTGACCATGTGTTTTTAGTTAAATTGGCCTCTACCGCTGTGGTCGCCAAGCTCTATAAATTGCCGCGTGAGCGTATTATGGCGGCAATATCCCAAGCAATCGTCGATGGTCAAGCGCTACGTACTTATCGTCATGCACCCAATGCCGGTAGCCGTAAATCTTGGGCGGCAGGCGACGCTACCAGTCGCGCAGTACGCTTGGTTGATATTACTCGTCACGGTGAAATGGGTATCCCTGGGGCACTCTCTGCACCGCAGTGGGGGTTTTATGATGTATTGTTTAGCCATAACAATAAAGACTTAGCCCTCAAACCTGCAAACGAACGCCGTTTTACTTTCCAGCGTGAGTTTGGCAGTTACGTGATGGAAAACATCTTATTTAAGTTAAGCTTTCCTGCCGAGTTTCATGCGCAGACTGCTTGTGAGGCTGCTGTAATTTTACATCCACGTATTGACGATAGAATCGACGATATTGAAAAAATTGTCCTGACCACTCATGAATCCGCGATTAGAATCATCTCTAAAGAAGGCACATTGGCCAATCCTGCGGATCGAGATCATTGTTTGCAATATATGGTCGCGGTGCCTCTACTAACTGGCGATTTAATGGCAGAAAATTATGAAGACGATTATCATGCACAGCACCATGTGTTAATTGATGGTCTACGCCGCAAAATGATCGTAGAAGAAGATGCGGGTTATTCAAAAGATTACCATGACCCAAGTAAACGCTCGATTGCCAATGCCATTCAGATATTTTTTAAAGATGGTAGCAGTACCGACAAGGTTGTGGTCGAATACCCTATCGGACATAAGCGCCGCCGTACTGAGGGCTTGCCAATATTAGAAGCCAAATTTCGTGCCAGTTTAGCAACGCGATTTATCGACAGTCGCTGTCAGGATATTTTTGCGCTTTGTAGCGATCAAAAACGCTTAGAGCACACACCTGTACATGAGTTTATGGACTTGTTTATGGCGAATTAAGCATTTGCCTATTTGAAAATTACCTTTATTTTATCAATAACATAGGGCGTGTCATTGTCTTTAATATAATGACAACGACACGCCTTTTTTTATTTATTAATAACTAGCTTCTAAAAACTACCAAGGTATGGATTCCCCTGCCCAGTCAACAAAACTGCCTGATTGCATCGCCTTCATACGGTTAAGCACTTCTAATAAGCATTCCGCACTGTAGGCTGGCGAGAACAACTGACCTTCGGCCACATTACCTTGAAAAGGGGCAGATAGTTGCGTATTTACCGTTCCTGGTTGCATGACAACCACGCACACGTCTTTAAGCGAGCGACTCCATTCAATACTCAGGTTTTTCATGCCCATATTGAGTGCCGCCTTACTCATACGATAGCTATACCATCCGCCCAGCTGATTGTCACTGATACTGCCAACGCGCGCGGAGATCGTCGCAAATATTGCGGGCTTGTCATTACTACGCGCAGATTTGGCTAATAGTGGCCTAAAATGCTTGGCAATAAGCAAGCTGGCTAAGGCATTCACTTGCATGTTTTGTAAAAAGAAATCAGTCTCAACCTGACGCAGCGCTTTTTCTGGCTGCTGCGTCGCCGTATGTAATAACCCTGCACAATTGATAATCCAATCAATATGAGTGGTTTGCTGCTGAATAACCTCGGCTGCTTGTTGGATACTCTGTTCGTCGCAGAGGTTCATGGATATCCAATGCAGATTGTCAGCCTCAAAATCAGGTACATTGCGATGATAAGTCGCAAAGACATGGATACCTTGTTTTCCACCATTATCGGTATTCGCATGCTCATCCTTATTGTCACTGGCAGTACCATTTAATAAATGTTCAATCATCGCTCTACCAATGCCGCCTGTACCACCAACGATTAGATATGTTCTATTATTCATGATGATTCCTTTTTTGGATTTTCTTTAACAGCGTTTTTTCACCCTCTGTTCTTTTACACTATTGTCATTATCATTTTGTTCATTATTCATTTTGGCTGATTTTTATTGTCTTTACCATGATAAAAATGCTTAATAAATGTTCATTTTTTAACATTTGGCGAAGGCGTGTCCTCATATATACGCTACAATAATCAAGAATTATCTCCTACATAAACGCCTTTATATGGATGTTATCGCATTATGCTATCACCCCAAGATCAATTGACTGAGTTGGTACGCACGCTTGAGACGCAGCAACATGTCTTTGCCACTGACCCGCTACTTATCACGGAAAAGCTACAAGGTGAGGATGGCAAACCCATTCAAAAATTGCACCGCCGAGCCTCACGTATCGATAGTAACGGTGCGCTGGCACGAGTATTGGGCAAAATTGACGGGCGTATTAAAGGCATCATGGTGGTCATGAGCGTGGTGTGGTGTCTCTCGGGATTTTTGGGATTATTCACCTTACTACAGACCAATGTGGTGAATTTCTTTTATGTATTGGTTTGTTTGCTGGGTTTTCATACCATTATGCTGTTAGGCTGGCTAGTCATGACTTTGATTAATCAAGGTAAGCAGTCGTCAAATTGGTTTGCCAATTTTGTCAGTCCCAGTTATCTGATACGTGGCAAGGATGATGTTACCAAGGCGGCAGTCGACTTGTACGAGCGCCAATTACAGCATAGCGGGGTGCGCTGGTATTTGGGGCGATTTAGTCATCAGTTATGGCTGGCAACGTTGACGGGCATGCTGCTGGCGATTATTTTTCTGTTGATTGTGCGTCAGTATAGCTTTAGCTGGGAGTCGACTTTACTATCCGATCAAGCACTAATTACTTTGACACAGGTACTTGGCTGGTTACCAAGTATGGTGGGATTCGATGTGCCAGATAGCAACGCTATTGTACAGAGTCGCTTGGTGACTGATGCGATGCCATTGACTGTCGCGCGGCAATGGGCAGGCTTATTGGTTGGTAGCTTGCTGATGTACGGTATTGTGCCAAGAGCGATTGCTTGGGCGTTTTGCGCATTGATGTTCCGTCATAAAAAGATGCGTTTGGACATCAAGCAGCCTTATTATCAAAAGATTTTAAACTTTTGGCAACGTCAGGTGGTAGATGCTGATGACTTTAAAGAAGTGCCTGCGTCTATTGCGCCAAAAGCAGCGGTCAGCGCTGGCAAGAAGCTGGTTGCTTTGCTTGAGTATCCATCAGAGCAGGATAACTGGTGGCTTGCAGGTCTGGATGCCAATATTAATAATAGCGAGATAGAGAATTTCGGTATCGTTGATGATCGTGACGATATGGCACGTCTGAAGACGTATTTAGACAATCATCCAGTGCAGGTCTTACTTGGTATTCATCATAAGGCCTTACCTGACCGTGGTACATTGCGTAAACTTGATCAAATCGCTGCTCACGCCAAAGATGGGCTGATTGTGCAGCTGCTGAGTGATGCAAGCGCTTTAGACTTAACCAAGCAGGTTGCAGACCATCAAGATGTTCGTTATCAGCAGTGGCAAACCGCACTCTCTGCCCGCAACATTGGTCTAGTGAATACTTGATTGACTAGCCAAAATGGGATTATCAGTTACTTAAGACAAATGGTTAGTATTAATACCGAAATAGCACATAATTTGTTCTACAATAAAAGCCACTGTATGTTTTGGTCATTAATAAATATAAGACGATATTATGAATAATGATAATAAAAAAGAGAATTATGAACACAATAAGCCTGCTGGTCTCTTTGCAGATAAGGCTTATGAGGCAACCTCTAATACCGCAAACAGCACTTTAAAATCAGCTGTAACTCAGTCAGTGGAAACTCAAGACAATCAACCTTTATCAACTGAACCATTAACAACAACGACAAGTATGACAAGGAAAACCATCGCCAGTGGTGAACCGCTAAAATTGGCCGTCGTTGGTCATACCAATACGGGCAAGACATCCATACTGCGTACACTATTGCGTGACGTCTATTTTGGTGAAGTCAAAAACGAAGCCGCAACTACCCGTCATGTAGAGCAAGCCAAATTAACAGACAGCCAAACGGGCGAAGTGTTGGTGGTATTGTATGACACACCGGGTTTAGAAGATGCGTCAGGATTGATGGATTGGTTAGAGGACAATACCGCCAGTCGGCGTGATGGCATTGAGCGTTTGCAACAGTTTTTGGCAGCAGACATTGCCCAAGGTGGTGATGCGCTAAATATAAATAGCAATGAGGACTATAGCCAAGAGGCCAAAGTGATTCGGCAGCTGCTGGCAAGTGATATGGCCATTTATGTCGTCGATGCACGTGAGCCAGTACTCGGTAAATATAAAGACGAGTTAGCTATTTTATCTTGGGCAGCGATTCCTGTTATGCCAGTATTTAATTTCACTGACGCTCAGGATGCCAATATCGACGAGTGGCAGACTATGCTGGCACGTCGTAATTTGCATATTTCGACGCGTTTTGACTCCGTGGCTTTTGAGTTTGCAGATGAAATGCGCTTATGGCAGAATTTAGCCACCATGCTTACCCACTCTGAGATGCTTGAGCAGTTGATGGCACGTCGTACTGAAGACTGGGCACAGCTAAATGACGAGGCCAATATTATCATTGCTGATTTTTTAATCAATGTTGCTGCTTTTGTTCGTGAGATTAGTGAAGATGACGACCCAATGCCAGTATTACAGCAAATGCAAGAAGCTGTTCGCCAAAGCGAACGTGCGATGCAGAACAACTTGCTCAATTTATATAAGTTTTATGACAATGACGTAGCAGCAACGCCACTTGAGCTAAAAGCTTATCAACAAGATCCGTTTGACCCTGAGCTGCTAAAAAGTTACGGTATTCGCACCACTTCTGGCGCGGCAGCTGGCGCGTTATTGGGTCTTGGCATCGATGCTGCAGCACTTGGCACTACTTTAGGATTAGGTGCTGCCATTGGCGGTATCGCAGGTGGGCTGTTATCTAATACCAGTAGTATTGCCGATAGAATCACTGGGGTAAAACGTTTATATATCGATCCTGCTACTTTAACGCTATTAGCCACGCGAGCGATAGATTTACTCACCGCCCTGCGCCATCGCGGTCATGCGGCAACCGATGCCACGCAATTGCTGTATAAAGGTGAGAAATCCAGTATTGAACAGTCGTTAGATGACGAAAGCACCACTGTCACACCATGGCCAACACATAAATTGCCCAGTGAGCTAAAAAAAGCTCGTGGTAAACCGCAATGGTCATCACTCAGTAGTGGTAAGTCTGAACAAGCGCAGCTATTACGAGCAGATATGGCATGGTCGCTGGCAAGTAAGCTACAGTCATATAAACCTGAGTAATTATCGTCAAGTTTGACTAAAGTTGTAGATGTTATTATTTAAGTACTGGTCGCAATAGAGCACCTAGTGCAACAGTACCGCGTACGTCCGTTTGCTGCAAATAAATGGGATACAGCGGATACTTGGGAAAGCTTTGCTCAATATCTTGCATTAGCTGTTGCTGGCGCTCAGCTCGATGACGCCAAAACGTATCAGACTGAATTGGTGCTATCAACTGATTAATAACGATGGCGGCTGGCATGAGCTTACTGTCTTCTAACTGCTCTATCGCTCGCTTTGTTTCAGCCAGTGGCAATACGTCAGCCGTCATAACCAATACAATGGCGGTTTGTGTACGGTCATGCAGTAGCAACCCTGCCTGACGAAACAGCTGCTTGCGTTTTTCTAGTACGGATACTGCCTGCTCCCAGCGGTCGGATTTTTTTTCGGCAAATGGATTGGCTAAGTCATTTTTGTTATTGTGTGGTTCATGACTGCCTAAATGATTTGCCACTGAGCGAAGTTTTGCTTGCCTTCGCTGCTGAGCGAGCAATCCATCCGTCCATGCCCCCATCATCTCAGGCAGGACTAATAAACGCAGTGTATGTCCCGTCGGTGCGGTATCAAAAATAATATGCTCATAGCCGGCATCTGCTGCTGCAACCAAGTGCTGGCACATAGATTCGAGCATCGCGGCTTCTTGTGCACCAGGCGCTGATTTTGATAGCCGTAGATGCTCGCGAATTTTTGGCATCATGTCTGGGTTTGCATAGGAAGTAATGGTGC
This sequence comes from Psychrobacter sp. TWP2-1-2, assembly GCF_049896785.1. NCBI lineage: Bacteria > Pseudomonadati > Pseudomonadota > Gammaproteobacteria > Moraxellales > Moraxellaceae > Psychrobacter > Psychrobacter sp. TWP2-1-2. Next base: position 271,432 of record NZ_JAFCVA010000001.1, read on the forward strand.
GTTCAACTTGGGAAAAATGCTCATCGACGATGATATCAGGGTTTAGTTCAATAGCATCTAGACAAGAAGTTACTGCTGTTTTTTGGTTTTTGAGCGGGACGTTTAACACATCGCCCAAGCTGTGTGCTGGATCGGTCGAGACAATCAGTGTCTTTTTGCCATGATTGGCATAATAGCTGGCAAGTGCGGCGGCAGTGGTGGTTTTACCGACACCGCCCTTGCCACCGATAAATATAATCGGTTGGGTTGCCAGTTGCTCTACCAATGCGGGTAAAGGGTGTAATGCCATACTTATATCTCATTTTGATGAATTCAAAGGAAACTAACAGCAACCTACGTGGTCAAAAGGGCATCTATCCATGCCCATACGTGTATGCCATTCATGGAAGTTTTCTAAAAACAAAGGCTGCAATTCTAGCGTATAAAAGCTGGCTGGATTATCGATACCTAAGCTTTCCGCAAACATGAGTAGCATAAAAAAATCTTCCTCATCACGCGCAGCGCGTGCCATCGTTTGACGATAAGGCGCATGATAAAACTCGTTTAACCCAGCCGCAAACCGTTGCCACCATGGCGCAATATTTTTTATAGATTTTGTTATATCTGCCTTTTCCATAATGACCCTTATTTTGCGTATATTTATTATCTATCATGCCTATATGAGACAAAAAACGCCAGCAATTGCTGCTAGCGTTTTATCTGACATTTCATTAATTATTTAAGAGGGTTTAGAGATTACTTTTGCCTCTGTGTATCGACCATTCTTTACGGAGTACTGATAAACTCTCAAACGTTACTAAGATTGTGGCTATCAAGATAATGATATCCATAATAATAAGTAACCAGTTACCGTCATTGAAAAAGGTTTTTAGCTGAATCAATAACGCAAAAACCGTCATGACCAGTAAGAATGACAATGGCCCCAAGGTATACCACACAGGTCTGCCTTTACGTAACAAGATAACAGTGACAATCATCAAGGTTAATGCAGCCATTAGCTGATTCGTCGTGCCAAATAACGGCCAAATAATCATACCGCCAGCACCATCGATGCCACCAGCACCAAAGGCTAATAACAAACAGCTACCAACGGCAAGCAATGTTGCCACCACACTCTTATTCAGCACAGGCAGTTTATAAATTTCACCAAATTCTTGGAAAATATAACGTTGCAAACGTACCCCAGTATCCATCGTGGTACCAGCGAACAAGGCTGCCATTACCGTTAGCATCGTCTGCGATAAAACCATATCAATGCCGACGCCTGCATTCAGTATGGTTGCACCGCCATCAATAAAGGCACCAATAGAGCCGTCGCCAAATTTTTGATAAACGGCTTGCCAGTCGCCAAGGGTTGCAAAGCCCGCCGTTGCCGCAAGTATCGCACCCAGTGCCAGCATCCCCTCACCCATGGCACCGAAGTAACCAACGAAACGTACATCCTCTTCTTTATCAATCTGCTTAGATGTCGTACCCGTTGCTACCAAACCATGAAAGCCTGAAATTGCACCACAAGCAATGGTCACAAACAATAAAGGCACCATAGATGGTGTACCGATTGGCAATGCCGTGTTTATCGCTGGCGCGACAATATTCGGCGTCGCAATAAAGATGGCAGCGTATAACAAAATCAGACCGACAAATAATTGTAAGCCATTGATATAATCGCGCGGCTGCAAGAGCATCCAAACCGGTAATAAAGAAGCGATTGCCGCATAGGCGAATAAAATAATAATCCAAACAGCATTGTCAGGTAAGCCTAAGAATGTCTCAGGTAATACGACAGGGAACATAGGGCCAAGATAGATAAGCCCATATAAAGCTGTGACCCCAATGATTGATACCCAAACCAGATTCATCTTATAGCGATAAATACACTGACCGATAATAAAGGCGACTATCAAAGCCCCCCAAACAGGTAGCACAGCGGATGGGGTTTTTATCATCATATTAGCAATAGCGACGCCGAATACCGCATTTACCATGAGTAATAATAAGAAAATAACGATCATCATCAAGCTACGCACACGTGTACCCATGACGGTACCGGCAATCGAACCAATCGACTGACCTCGATTGCGCATACTAGCCCAAATGGCTGACATATCGTGGACACCTGCCATAAAAATCGTGCCCAATACTACCCAAATGATAGCAGGTACCCAGCCCCAAATAACGGCAATGGCAGGACCAATAATCGGAGCCGCTCCTGCAACTGAAGTAAAATGATGTCCCCATAGCACGTATTTATTGGTGGGGATATAATCCACCCCATCTTTCATAGTATGCGCTGGCGTGGGGATACTGTTATCCAATGCCAAGATTTTAGTAGCGATAAATTTTGAGTAAAACAGATAACCGCAAAGCATCGCGGCAACAGCAAACACTAGCACGATTGCACTATTCATCTTATCTCTCCTTAGACAAGTAATAGGTAGCCTTATAAGTTCAAGCTTTTTAATTTAGAATATAAAAAATATGTTAAATTAGTCGGCGACTAGTGACTTAGCGCACCTGTCCAAAGGCTGTTTATAGAAGTACTGTGGTATCATCATCCATTAATAAGGCTTTGCATTCTATCGTTAGCACATGTCACTAGTCAGCATATGGTGAGTCTTTGACTGCAACCCATTTAGATACTAACTGATTTAACGACAAATGTAACGCTGGTTAAACATGAAAAACAACAAATAAAGGAAGCACCATGGCGCATTATTTTGGGTTTGTACCTTCAGATAAATTGAAAGCATTAATCATTGACGCTGAGCAAGTGATTGCCTCAAATGAGGAGGTCGAATACTACCCATATCGTGATGCCCTGACGCATCAAACAGCACGTGATCTAATCGACAATTTGTTGATTGGATTGGTAGATATTATTCCAAACCCTGAACGTCAAGCTTCGATGCGCAAAATTGTTGGCACAGTTGAAAAAGCGACAGATACGCTGCTTAATATCTTACTCGGTAAAGAGAATAACGAAGAAGTAATGCCAAGCTTTCATTTCTTGAGAGATCGGGCGACGTTTATTGATAATGAAGGCGTAAAACGAGTGGGTTTCAAATTATCTGATGCAGATGCGCAAACCATCGAAAAAGGCTTTGCTGCTATCACACCTGAGCAAGTAGATATGAAAGCATTTAAAACAGCGCTTGAAACCATGAATGAAGAGACATTGACTCATTTTATCAGCCGCTATGCTGAAACGCTGAAACTTGGCATGATTAAACGCAAAGCTGTTCCAGTTGCCAAAGCCGCCATTGATAAAGGCATGAGTATGGCCTTAAATAAGTTGCTACCCGACCTACCGGATCGCTCTTTAAATCGTTTAGCAAACTATTACCGCCCTTTCATCGTAGAAAAGCCAGAATAAATGCCAGTATTTGATTAATTTTGTCTCAAAAGACAGATGGTATTGGGCAAATTCACTAAAATTTGCTAAAATAAGCGGCACTTTTTACCGAAGGCGCACCCGATGACCCAAATCAGCAACCAAGAAATTGAAAAAACATTACGCAACTCAGAGTGCCTTATCAGTAGCATCGAAGTAGCCGCTGCTTATGAGCGCCTTGCCGCCCAACTCAACCTACATTATGCTGGTTTAAATCCAATCGTTATGGTTGTTATGAATGGTGGACTTATTCCAGCTGGTCAACTATTGACTCATTTGACGTTCTATCATCGCATGCATTATATTCATGCATCACGCTATCGTGATAATGCAGGCACCAATGAGCTAGATTGGAAATTCAAACCTGATGTTAGTATCGAAGGTGAGCATGTATTGCTGATTGACGATATTTTTGATGAAGGTATCACGCTAAAAACAGTTGTCGAAGAATTAAGTAAAGAAAAACCTTTATCACTTGAATGTTGTGTGTTGCTTAATAAAGAGCATGATCGTAAAGTTGAAGATTTTGATGTTGATTTTGTCGGTATCAATGTTGCAGATCGTTATGTCTATGGCTGTGGTATGGATTTCCATGGTTACTTGCGTCATCTGCCTGGCATCTATGCCATCAAAGAAGACAAAGTTTAAGTTCTACATTTGAGTTCAAAAAAAGCATCCGATTTGGATGCTTTTTTATTGCTTAGATTTTGCACTTACTGTTAATTTTGCTACTCATACAATGCCCGTATTTTTTCTGTAGGCAGTATTTTTGTACCAGTCACCACGAAGAAATAATCGAGTTGCCAATTCTGTGTCTTCTTAGCGGTATTACTGGTTGGCTTATCCCAGCTAGGATACACCCTGATACCCATCTTACCTTTTGTAAAATGAGACTGAAGAATATTATGTCTAAGCAAGACATTTTTTGGAAAAACAAATTGCCCAAATGTATGGTTGTCTTTAAATGCGGTGATTACTAACAAGTCTGGTGACGAATCATATTGAAAAGATTGATTAATACCTTTGGAATCCTTTTCCCAAAAGGTAACGAACTGCCCTACTTTGGTAGGTGTTTGTTTAGCTACTCTGAATCTAACTGTTTTGACAGTCAGTCTGTTCATTAATTCAAATGTACCAGCAGCATATTCTAGATTTTGTTGTTCTTCTTGAGTTGAAGCAATAATCAATTGGTTGGGCTTATAAATAATTTCATTAATATGCTCTAGCACAGTATCAAAGGTATACAACTCTAGTCCTCTTTTTATATTTTTTAGTATTTATCTATTAACGCTGAGAAAACTGTAATGCCAAACCTGTGTGACGCTCAGTAGGTGTTTGAACAGCCTTTTCAAAAGCAGATTTTGTACTATATATGGTTACCTGTTTCTTAGCACGGGTCACCGCCGTATAAATAAGCTCTTTGCTTAGCAATCTAGCATGACTATTATCAAAAGTAATGGCAACGTGCTCAAACTCAGATCCTTGCGATTTATGAATGGTCATCGCATATGCGGTGGCAATCACCTCTTCGTTTAGCAGATTGACGGGAATCCCCTGTGTTTTATTCTCGAAAAACACTTCTAATCGACTTCTTTCATCCGATGTCTGTAAGCAAAAACCAATATCACCATTAAATAATCCTAACTCATAGTTATTTTGTAAAACCATCACAGGACGACCATGGAACCATGTGTTTTGACCCAGTGGTAGCTTTAGCTCAGTTAGGTGCCATTGAGTGAGATAGTTATTAATGTAGTGATCGCCCCATTCACCATTATGACCAGCACTTAGAATTCTGAACTCATTAAATGTTTCCATTAGTGATGTAATCGTATTTTTTACTGATTCTGGCATGGATTTTTCTATTGGAGTTTTTAGGAGTCTTTCAACTTTATTTATATATTTAATATATTTTAGCGATATTTTTGAAATAATTTTTTTATTACTTAGGCTATTTTTTGTCTTATTATCTTTAAACTCATTTGTTTGCAGCGTATTTACATATTGAAAATTCAAGGCTTCATCCTGCCTTAACAGCTGCCAGATGGCTTGAGTATCTACCTCTGCCTGATTAATTTGGTAGGCAAGTTTGCCAATACCTGATTCTGCGCTAAATCTGCGGCTTTCGGTTAACTCTGCATGAATGGGTTGTAACAGTGGAATACGGCACAAGTCCGCCAACACTGCTCCTGCATCTACCGCTGCTAGCTGGTTTGCATCGCCCAATAGTATCAGCCTTGCACCTGGTTTTACTGCACTTACGAGATAATTAGCCAACTCGACCCCAAGCATCGACGCCTCATCAACGATGATGATATCTTCACCAAGTGGATTGTTAGTATCGTAGCGTGGTCTACCCGTCCGACCAATACCTAACAAGCGATGGATGGTTTTAGCTTCTTGTAACTGTAGATCAATATCTGCTGTATCGAGAGCAGCTTGTAAAGATTCTTGCATGCGCTGGGCAGCCTTACCAGTCGGTGCTGCCAATGCCAGACTGGCACTGTCCGTACTGAATCTAATATTTTCAGCCCCGTATCCCCCACTCTCTGTCGCTTGTTGCAGCGCGATGACTAACTGAGCAACGGTATAGGTTTTACCTGTGCCTGGGCCACCAGTGATAATGCTAAATGCATTATTATTAGCCACATTAATAGCTGCTATCTGCTGATCGTTTAAATTTTTGGGTATTGATATATTTAGAGGGGTTATCTGTTGATTTAAAATAGTATTAATGTGCTGTGCTAAGTTAAATTCTGCTTGCCATGCACGATGTAGCCAAAAAGTTAGTAATACTGCTGAACCTTCTGTGTTTTTGCTGTTAACTTGTTTATAAATAATAGGTTGATTTTTTTTGCTTAGGCTATTTACTTTATCGTTATTATTAATGCTACTATTAACCTCAGCAAACAAATCATGTTCGTTAACTAGGCGTATAAAAAAACTTAAGTCCGTATTTTTCAATAATTGGTATAGCGTAGCAATCATGTCAAAACGCTTGGTTAGCACCTCTTTTTCATGGTTGCTAAGCGCCAATTGCATCCACAGGTGATCTCTCTTATCAAATAGCGTGTCTAGCAATACGAATAGCGACCTTTCAGTTATAGAATCATCTTCTGATTGCGTATTTATTTGGGTATTTATCAGCGCAAAGATTGGCATTGCTAGCATCTCTAATAACTGTTGCTGCCAAGCATATAGCGTAACTGCCTCATCATTGATTTGACCTTGCAATGCTTCTTCATGCTCAGAGGCCTCAATAGTTAATACGGTATGCCCCTCTTCCAAATGAGTCGCTAACATAACGAATAGAGCGGTGAATAAATTACTTTCTTCTGTTTTATCGATTTGCTTACTATCAGTATTAGCTTTTGCCTCTGTTGCGTTATAAGCTAAATACGTTTGCTCGCGGCGTAGCAAGATATAATCACTGATGTTACTAGCCCAGCTTTGTTGTAGCCCAATTACTGCCTTGCTCTCTTTTTTATTATTACTCATAGTATGCTTGTCTCTATGTTGAAATAGTTAATCGATATCATGTCTTTTAGCATTTAATCATTACTTATAGCCTACTAATCGGGCATGCCAAACAACGCATCCAAACCTTTAATAAAATCGATTGGAATATCCCATGTCACTAATCCATAGCGGTCGTTATGCATTGAGTGGCTATTATCAGCCTCTTTAACATCTTGTGATAGATCATCAGCTATTTGAGAATTGGGATCGTACACACCTCGTAAAAAAACATACTCCACAGCGCCTAAATACTTATCTTCATTGCCTGCATAATCATGAATTCTCATTGAAAGGAATCGATGTAACGCTACTTGATAAATCGCTGCTTGTAGCCAGTACCCTGCCTTGGACATTGCTTGCTTAAGTGTATTTTCATTATAATCACTTAGGCTATTTCCTAGAAAGTTGCTTTTATAATCGACAACGTAATACTTGCCTGCATGTTCGTACACTAAGTCAATTTCGCCGCGTAAATAACGATACAAATGTGCTTTATTTTGCGGAATAAGAGTGACGTGTTTGTCCATCTCATTAGGGAGATACTGTTGGAAGAGTTTACTGATATCCTGTGCTTTAAAGTTCTCTGACAACCCCATATTGAACTCTAACTCAGAAAATCTCTGACCTGCATTAAGGGAAAATAAAGATTGATTCGAGGCCAATAGCGGCGCATGTAGTACTTCTTCAATCCAAGCAATTAATGCCTCATGCTTGGTAGCATCTATTGAAGCAAGATCAAGTGAACTAGTATTAAATGAACCGTCATCGCCTTGCTCTTGTTTCTTCGCTTGTGATCGACGGCCTTGCTGCTCAGCACTGCTATATGCCAGTGGCAATTGATAGCTACTGATGGCTCTATCGATAACATGAGACCACTGCGCTTTATTGTTGAAATCAATTTTTTCAAATATCTCATGTAAAAACGTACCCGCATTAGCACCTTTTACAAAGGTAAAGCGGATATCATCTTCTGACTTGAGGCTTAGGTCACTGTCTTGTTCGAGAGGCTCTTTGCTATTAAGTGAATGGAGATCTGAAACTGAAGACTCTGTCATATCGATGTCTATCGCATCATCAATACGCTCATCGACTATCGCCATTGTTTGTGTAGATTCATCGAGCTGACGAGCCAAAGCGGTAAAGCTGGTCTTAGCCCAGCCATAAAAATAATTGGTCTTCATGACCTCTGAAAAAAGCGCGTATTCAATAGTCTCTGTGGCAGGCTTATGAGCATTTGACTCGGTTGCGGCTAGCTGAACATTGTCATTTACGCCTGCTGATTTAGCATCGTTGCTTGCGTAATTCTTGTCGTAGAACTCATTAACTTTATGCCCTCTGAGCATACCTATCGTACCTTTAAGTCTATCTGGTAGTTCAAACTTTGGTTCTGGCGATTCAAACCAATAAAACACTGGTTTTCGCTTCATATCTCTTGTGTCATTAGGGTCTCTCAGAACAACATAAAGCTGCTCACTGGCACGGGTAAAGGCCACGTAACCTAGTCGTCGCATCTCATCGAAATCTTCCCGCGTTTCGATATCGGTGTAGTAGTCGTCTGTGGTAGCAGAACCTTGTATCGGTGAGAAGCGGCGTTGATTTCCTGTTGATTGACTATCTAGTGACTGCTGTACTAATGCTGAAGGTGCTTGATCTGCGTTATATAAATACAGGCCATACTTCTCATTGGTGCCTGACTTTCTACTGGCATCACCCATTCCCAGTACATAGACAATGGGAAACTCAAGCCCTTTGGACTTATGAATGGTCATCAGCTGCACACCAGATTCTGTAGGCAGTGGATATTGCTTAGCCCAATCACTATTGGGCGCTGCATCTATGTTTTGTCTAAACCAAGCCAGTAGCTCATGCTCGCCCATACCTAAGCCATATTGCGCCAAAACATCCATCACATGACGCAAATCCATAATATGACGATCGCCTTCTGGATGAGCCGCTAGCGCTTGCCAAACGCCTTGCAGCTGTATAGGATTTTTATCTAATAAGTAATGCAATGCTGATAAGATACCAAAGTGCTGCCAACGCTGTGCACCCTCTTTTAGATAGGTAATAAAATCTTGATAACTTTTTTTATTATCAGTAACCTCATTAACTGAGGCATCCTTCGAATTAGAATTTTTTGAATGAGAGCTTGTTTTACTACTGCCCTCAGTAATTCCTGACTCATGGTCCGTCATCATGGCTTTGATGTTTTTAATACTTAAGCCATATAAATGACTGGTCAACACCCGATTAATCATGTCATGACGATACGGATATAGCATGGCACTCAGCAGCGCCGCCACATCTTCTGCCATGATGGTTTCAAAGATACTGACATCACTGGTAGTCAAGGTCGGTACATTAAGCTTAACCAACTCATCCTCAACCCGCTTTAAGTCTTTTTTAGTACGTGCCAGCACACCGATATCACTAGGCTGAATAGGCTTGCCTTTTAAAGTCTGACCACTACTAAGCAAAGTCGCAATATGACGCGCCGTGATTTCATGCTCATCGTACTCAAGCTCTTTGTGTTTATCATAAGGCAGATGTAATACGCTCACTGGCTGGGCAGAGAGCACCTCAGTCACTAAAGTAGTGCTGTGAGCGTCTGGTTCATTAAACCAAGACAGCTCATATTCTGGTTTTGCCGCTTTGATATGCTGGTAATAAATACCTGCGCCTAATTGAGCTAATTTATTCTCACCAGTGGTTACATCAGCCATGCCGAACCAACAGTTTAGGGCATTAATCACGCCAGCATTTGAGCGTCGGTTAATATCGAGCGTCCAAAGCGTGCTTTTATCAAATTGAGCTTTCATGTAGTTATAGTTGGCCACATCGCCACCACGAAACCCATAAATAGCTTGCTTTGGGTCACCAACCAATAATAAAAATTCATGGCTGGCTTTTTTAGTAGCTGACTGTTTATCATTATCAGCAACCTTGCCCTTTTTCTTTGGCAAATAGATGCTTTCAATCATAATGGCTTGCGCGCCATTGATATCTTGCGACTCATCAATCAACGCCACAGGATAGTGATGACGAATATAACGTGCCAGCTTCTCTCCTTGCCGACCAGTTAATGCTTGGTTTAAACGTACCATTTGCAGGCTAAAGGTAGTCTCGCCACGCTCTTCCAAAATAATTGGTAGCCTGTCACGTACCGCAAGCACGATATGACGATTAAGATTGGCTAAAACAGTCACTATGTATTCGTCTAGCTTTTTGCTTTCTTCAATATAGCGTTTAAAGTCACGAACGACCTGCAACTCATTAAATATCAGATTAACTCTTTCGCCATCTTTGGGTACACGAAACTGAGAGCCGATATTGTCCGTTTTTTGAAAAGCCTCGATTAACTTTCCTGTATGATTTTTTGCGTCTGATATAAATTTAAAAGCGGCTGGACCAAAATCTTTTAATGCTTGAATGATTTTGGTCCAAGAGTCTCTATTATTTTGTAGCTGTCCTTTTGGAACGTCATAATACTCGCCGTCAGGTTTAAAAAAGATATCAAGCTCATCGCTGCGCTCAATGATAGTATTTATAAGCCGCTCATAGCCCTCAAACGAAAAGTCATTTACTACAATCTCATCAATTGGCGCAGAAATAAAGTTAAGCGAGCGAGTCACATATTTTTTATGATCACCAACTGCAGTCAGCTTGCCTTGTTGATCCATAAGCGCATACAGTTTAGGCTGCTCATGATGCAAGCGGCTTTGAAACTGACGCAGCTCATCATGAATAATACTGTCTGTCACCTGCTCGATACTGCTGTCTTCAATAATAGCCATACCTTGCTGATGACCCGTCTCGCTACTGTACTCCTTCAGCCATTTTTGTGCCAAGCTATCGAGCGTACCCACAAACAGTTTATCCAACGTGGTTAAAACCAGTGCGGTACGCCTGATAGCTTCCGTCATTGGATAGCTGTACACGTGATCCAGCAAATAACCAACGAGATGCAGGTTAATGGGATCTTGCATGATGCCATCTAAGCGCACATATTTAGCCTGTGCTACCAACCAATCTTCACGGTCTTTTTTTGCTTGCGCACGCTTTGTGGCAGCAGCTTGCTTATCATTAGCAAGGTCTTGGTTTAACTCATCAGCGCCTATCTCAGTATTTAAATCCGTACTTGATTTTTTGCCCTCTTGTTTATCCTTATCGCTTTCAGGCATCACCTGCAATATATTGGGATACAAAGCCTCCTTATTACTGATGTCAGCACTTAAACTGTTGACCCACTGCAATAATTGATAAAAATCCACCAAACGATCATGAATACGCTGACGCATCTCAGCGGCAGCGGCTCGCGTAAAGGTAGTAGCAATAATTTGCTCTGGCGCACGTCGTGCTTCAATTAGCAGGCGCAATACAATGCCTGTTAGCGTCCAAGTTTTACCAGTACCAGCTGAGGCTTCAATTAGGTGCTTTCCCGTTAGGTCAACATCAACTGCTGGTATTACATCAGCCTGACGCTCACTCATAGGATCTGAGTGAGGCGTATCTGAGTGATCATCGAATAAATGTGGCTGTGTAGAAAGTTCAATGATATTGGTTAAATCAGTCAAGTCTGTCATATGGGCGCATACTTTTAATTATTATTTATTAGATCAGGAGAGCAGAAATCGATTATTCTAAATGGCTAGCTAGCCATCTAAGTCAATTAACGCAGTAAACATCGGCTCATATAATGGTTGAGCCAAGGTAGTCAATGCCGCTGACAAAGCCTTAAATGCATCTTGATCACGTAGTGCGTACTGCCAAATGGCGTGCTGCGAACAAGTATCGTATACCGTGTCTGAGTTGTAGTTAGGTCTTATCCAGTCTGAGAAGTCTGCACGTTTTGGCCAATAACTACTGCCTTCACTATCTTCAGATTTTGAACACTGATCAAGGTAATTGAGTGCATATTCAGGCAATAAAGTAATAGGCACTTGTCCAGATAGCTTGGCAAAAACCGCCCATTTTATCAGCTCAATCACAGCGTCTTCATAGACAATTGGGCTTAGTTTAAATGCGATTACTTTCTCGTACTTTTTGACTTGCGAGCTAGGCTTATTAAAGCGCCAAATACTCACCCCATCATTTAATGCCGCTTGCTCGGCAGTGGTACGTCTGGCCACTTGCCAATACAAATGTGATAACCAAAACTTGAGTAAATGCCTAGGACTGGCAGAATTGGGCAATATATTTAACCACTGCTTGGGTGATTGCTGAGCATAAGGCATGCCCGCCTGAATTGATATGGGCGCCAATATAGGTACTGAACCTTTGATCTTAATGACTTTTGGCAACAGCTTAAGCAGTGCTTCTATCTCTTTAATATCTGTCTGATTGCTTGACTCGTTGTCAGTGCTACTAAGTATATTTTTTAGCTCTACCTGAACAGGATGCTCGGCGGTTGGCGTTAGTAGCTGCAAATCTGTCGTACCCTCTATCCCATCTTCATTGGGTACAATATTTTCGCCAAAACCATTAGCTATTAACTGCTCTTTAAATTCCAAACATTGCTGTTGCAGTTTTTGTTGTTGATTGGGTAGCGTGGTCTGGCGAGCAACACCAGCTGGCATGATTTTTTGATACATCAGGATTGGCGTAGTGGTTTCAGCCGCTGCATTACTATTATTCTTACTCTCATCAGTAACCAACTGTTTAATCAAATGATCTTTGATTTGATAGGTAGTCAAACTGTTTAGAAATAATGGCTCTTGATGCGACAGTGCTTCTTTACCTTGTACCACATGCACCTTTTGCGAGCGTAAGAACGCTTTGGCAGGATGGCGCACTTGGTACGCCAATACTCCTTCAACGTCTATCTCTCCAATATTAAATATGCTATCAGATACCGCTTGGGTAAGCGCATCTATCATGCTACTAGTATCGCTAGTATTAGCTACTGTATCTAGTGCCAGCATTTCAACCAGTGTAGCCAAGGTTTGATTGTCTACTCGACCTAACTGACCCAAACCTTGACCTAGCACCTGAGCGATGGACTCATACTGTGCTTTTGTGGGTAAGCTCACCAGTTGCGCATGCTCACTAGAGGCTCGCTCTTTTAACGTATGAAACACAGCTTGCCAAAGCGGTGCAGGCGGAAACTGCTTTTTTTGCGCCAGTTTGGTTTTGCGCATGGCTGTATTTAATAAAGTATCCAACTCATCAATCATATCGACAGGGCTGGTATCCTGAGCATTGATATTAACGTTGGCATTAGCATTGCCATCAATATCAGGAGGCGCTTGCTCAAAAATATCAGCGCCTTCAATTTCTGTTTCAAACAAACTCTCATGAAAAGGCAGAGCAGGATGCTCAGTCACCAACCACTGCTTAATCAATTTTGGTAAGTAGCGCTTGAGACTCTCGGTAGTTGGATCAATATCCTTAGGTAATGTCTCAAGCGAGTTCACCTGCCATTGCACCTCGCCTTGCAAGAATTGCAATAACTCACTCACTGGGTTGGCTGGCAGGTGCTCGTGGGTGTCCGTCAGGCTTTGACCGTTGTAGAACATCCAACAAGCACTACGTGCGCACAGCAGGGCATCTAAAAATGCGCCATTATCATCATCTTCACTGACTCTGTCACCGCGGCGTGCATTGGTCGCTTTCATCAAATCATAGCGGTTATCACGGTCACGCCCAGGGAACTCTGAGAGATCCATATTTAGCATGACCACCAACTCAAAAGGCACGTTCCTTAAAGCACCAAACTTACCAAAGGTAATCACCCCAGTCGGCTCCGCACTGACTTGCTGACTTTCAAGCTCGTTTTCAATACTGTCTAACATAAAGCTTAATTTAAGTGGCAACTGCTCCACACCTGCCAGCCTTTGCTCCACTTCTCTGTTGTCGACATAACCACTCGAGTACTGCCTATAGTGACGATTGGCTCGCAGACTTGATTTAAGACCATTCATCGCATTATAAATGGCACGCATGGTACGCGTTTGATCCACATCACCAAAGTAACGATGAATCACTTGTCTCTCAATCTGATCGAGCCAATCTTCCGCTTTCATTTTTTGTATATGGTCATCCCGTCGTGCGACCAAACCGGTATAAATGCGGCAAAGCGCTTCAACAATCAACGCATCATTTAAGCTCACTTGCGGTAGTGGCAAGCTCATTTCTGGTAAGGCAGTGCTTGGCCATTCATCTTCATTTAGAGCATATAAGCAATCACTCAACTCAGCTTCTGGCATGACCAAACCTAGGGTCAATCTGTCTAACGCTTGAGCAAAGCTAAAGCGATAGTCGTAATCATTACTATCCAACGTTTGCTTAAGATGCAGCTCGTCAAAACCGCGAATAAAGCCCGCCTCTACCAATAAATCACAGCCACGGCTCATTTGCTCATGAGTCAGTCCAAAGCTTTCAAACAAGGGCGGCAACATCAACCAGTCTAAGACTTCAGCTGCTTCAAAACGGGCGCTATGGCTACCCAATAGTTTGTAAAAACCGATAATCGCTTCCCATAACTGCCGAATGTCGGCATCAACAACACCAGTTACCTTAGCAGGCAAAGTCAAACCATCTTGACCTCTGCCACTGACAAAGATAGAGCCAATCAGTGCATGATGACGCTCAACATCGGGTAGCAACACAACAATATCGGATATGTGGCGTTTTTTCTCACCAGATTTGATAGGCTCATTTAGCCAACGACCAATCATGATACGCAGCACTTCAAGTTGACGCTGCAAACTATGACATGAGTGAATGCTTAGGCTATTATCTTGCGAAGAAATTGCCCAAAAACGGTCTTTCTCAAAGCGCTTCTTCTCCAACGCCTCATCGTCATACCAAGCCGTTGCTTGCTTATCCTCATCACCGCTTGGCGCTATCTGCTGACTCACTGCTTGCGAGACCGTAGCAGCCGTTGCCTGCTGGGTCGATTGCTCATCAAGCATCAACACATCGTTCTGCAAACGTCGTAATAAACTTGGGCTATGTTGTGCATCTTGAGCACTGGCATTATCAGTATAAATGCTTTCATCCATACCATTACTAAGCTCATCATTTAAACCACTTTCAAAATTATCTTGCCATTCCACCAGCGCATCGTCGTATTGCTCATTACCCGACAAGTTAGCAAGCATGGCAAACGCATCACGCGATTGCTTCCCTAGACGCGACAACAAACTATGACCGTAATCACGTAAAAAGACACTCTCAGGGTTGATAATCTGTTGACGCTGTAACCAAGATTTATCGACGATATCCGCCCAAAACAGCTTTGATGGATTGTAATGCAATAGCGTGATATTCATGTATTTTGACAAGCGCTGTAAAAAATCAAGCTCGGTCTGTGGCAGTTGCTGAATGGTAAATATACGCAGCACTTTGGGCAACTGTGCGCGTTCATCCGCCTTGTTGTCTTTCAAGGCTGACCAGAAAGCACGCTCCAGTGCCACACGGTGTAGATGAACGTCAGCAAACAAATGCGACCACAAAAATCGTTGCGCAGCCTCTAACTCAATATAATGCTCAACCAGCCATTCAGGCGTGCCGCGTGCATACTTATCAAAACGCAGTGACAATGCATCTTTCTCTGCGATCAACTCATCTACATTCAGCGGTTTGTTGTACGACCATAAATCCAGCCAATCCTCACGGTGTGTTAAGTATCGGTTAAATACTCTTGCCAAATCGCTTGCTAGTTGCCAGATACGGGCGTCTTGTTGTGCCTTGTCTTTTAGCACACTGTCTTGCTGTAAATTGTTCTGTTGTACATTATCTTGTTGAGCACTTGCCTGTGGGTCATCAATCAAAGATGCTAGTAATGGATTAACCGGATGTTTTTCATCTGCAACAATCGCCTCTTGATAGTAGGTCAAATACCCAAACAAGCGCCATTGCATCACTGTGGGCGATAACACCGCCACTTCTGGCACATTTAGGGTTGCCGCTTCGGAGTCATTCTCTAACAAATACGCGTTATGGCGGGTTAACACATCCTGCATGAGCGTCCACTGATACTGACCCCAAAACTTAGTACGCACCAAAGTACTAATACCAGCACGGCTAGCAATGGTTTTGTCCAACCAATCGCCCAATACCATTGAGGGCACAATGACAATAAAAGGCTCAAAAACAGGCTGATCCTTAGACTGATATTGCACAAGCAGTTGATCAACAAGGTTTTCGGTGCGGTGCGATTGAATAATGGTAAACATAGAGGGTAGTCTGATTGAAGTTATAATATGAGTGATAGTGTGATGTAGACGGTCGTGAATGCCTGAAATGGAATAGCATTTGCGTTAACTTTCTAATGCATATTGATGGCTGCTAAGGAATACCACGAAGGATACTCACCAATCTATGTTTCGCGGTCGTTACTACAATGTATTTCTGCTAGCATGGCTGTCATAAACACGATGCAAATGACAACAACGATTAACTATCATTGCATCATCAGTGATTATTTATAACAATCATAAAATAGGCTGCTGATTAGTGTGCCATCGATAGCTATCGTTTACTAGTATATGTGCCACTATTATAATATCTTGCGACAGATAGTGTCGCATTGATAAGTCTCATATTTATGAATAGAGAAGTCAGTGCTGCTGTCAGATCAATTGCTGTAATTTTTATGTCCATAACCCTTTTTTAACGGAATAATTTAATACTATGCCCTTGCGTCCCATTGATGCCATTTTCGTTCATCCTAAACGACGTCTATATGTTGTATACTATCGCGGTGAATTGTGGCAATTGCCACGTATGAAAATTGACGACAGATCGTGGCAAAACAGACAGCCCTATACTGATGACAGTCGCTCGCTTTATTTGAGCATCCATCAAGCCATTAACGACCCCATACTTGCACAAAAACTGCGAACATTGAATCTGCCTGTCGCGGTGCGTGGGAGCACGTTGCCACGCTTTGAAGCATGGTGGGAAGCCCATGGTTTTGAATGGCTTAAAGACAAGCTTACGATGGGCGAATCGCCATTGGCTGCACACCAAATAAAAGCCATTGACAACGATGTTACCTCGCCTTCAAACGATCAACCTGTGCTATCCAATCAAAATAGTACAATTAGTCATAAGAATAATAGCGAGAACAAACTTTTACCTGATTCAGAAACCGATGTTTTTGCAGATATGCTTGCCGACTTAGCAGATGAAGTGTTGCACCAACAGCTTTAAAAAATAATACGTCACACACCGCATTTTATGTAAACTTGACACAAACCCATTAAGAGAAGAGCAGTAACATATGAGAGACTACAAGCTGCTACTGGCTGGGCTAATTTTACTGCTGCTGATAATCTTTATTGCAATCTTTACGTGGTTATGGAGCAGTAACCGTAAAAATATAGACCCCCTACCGATCATGGCAAATGCAAATGAGCCGTCAGCCACCACTCAAGACGAGGTAAATACCCTCACCGACAGTACGCTGTATATAAAGGCAGAAGAGGATTTACAAGCGCCCTTAGACGATATCATCGTTAGCTTCGAATCTCGTTATCCTCATGTGCAGGTTGTGCCAAGTTATGTACCTGCCAGCGACCTCTTAACATTATCAAACGCCAATCCTAGCCATGATAAACGCTCAGAATTAGTAGCTGATATAGACATGATCATCGCTAACGACAGTCTATCTGCAGATAGACTCACACCGTTACAAGCAGAGCTAAAAGCGGCTCAAGATAAAATAAACCTAGACAAAGAAAATATCAACAATACTGATGATAAGAAAGTAGATACTGCTGAGACTGACAATGCAGAGGCACGTACCCTAAATTCTTTCAGCTATGCACTGAGAGACAAGCAAGCGCTTGAAGGGGTTATCTTGACAGAGAATACTGCTGCTACTAACTTCCGTAATTTTTTACTTTCGAGTACGGGACAAGATATATTAGAAAAGTACGATTATTATAATATCGAAGGTTATAAAAACAGTGTAAATGACTTGTTTAATCCAACATCACGTGCACAAAAAGCAGCAAATGCCAACACTGTGAATGTCGCTGACGCCTTGAGTAATGGCAAGTAATGATAAAATCTTTATATTTTGTTGATTGCTTTTATGAGCGATTTTTCCTACAATGTTATTCTAAAATGCGCCTATAGCTCAACAGGATAGAGCAGTTGCCTCCTAAGCGATCGATCCGAGTTCGAGTCTTGGTGGGCGCACCAACAAATATTATCAAAAGTAATCAAAAGACCTCACAGCCTATCAGTTGTGGGGGCTTTTAATGTCTTATCTCATCATAACATTGCATAACTTACAATATATTTTCATACAGCATACCGTCAAAACACAAAAAAGCCTTTCAAGCTTTATATCTCATAGCTTGAAAGGCTTTTTCGATCGCATATTTTTATCCAGTTAAGCGTTTTAATATTAGGATTTGCTTACCGTTTAGAGCCGCTCTTACTCTATGTTCAACATCGATTTTGCCACGGCTTCTGCCACTTTAATACCATCAATCCCTGCTGACAATATGCCACCTGCGTAGCCAGCGCCTTCGCCTGCAGGGAATAAGCCTTCGGTGTTAATGCTTTGGAATTCTTTATTACGTTTGATGCTGATTGGTGACGATGTTCTGGTTTCTACGCCAGTTAGTAAACCGTCGTCAGATGAAAATCCTTGGATTTTCTTATTAAACGCTGGAATGGCTTCACGTATGGCATCCACGGCAAAGTCAGGTAATGCTTTGCTTAAGTCGGTTAAGGTAATGCCCGGTGTGTAAGACGGTTTTACATCGCCCAATTCTGAGTCTGGTTTGCCTTTTAAGAAATCACCAATGGTTTGCGCTGGTGCACTGTAGTCTTTGCCGCCCAATTCAAACGCTAAGGTTTCTAGTTGTCTTTGTAATTCGATACCAGCAAGAGGATGGTTTGGGTAATCTCGCTCTGGGTCGATGCCTACCACAATAGCACTGTTGGCGTTACGCTCATTTCTTGAATACTGGCTCATGCCGTTAGTGACCACACGGCCTTCTTCTGATGCTGCGGCAACCACGGTTCCACCTGGACACATACAGAAGCTATAAACAGAACGACCATTTTTGCAATGATGAACCAGTTTATAATCCGCAGCGCCAAGTATTTCGTTTCCGGCATTGTCACCAAAGCGTGCTTGGTCTATGGTTGACTGTTTATGTTCAATCCTAAAGCCAATTGAGAAAGGTTTTGCTTCAATATACACGCCTTTATCATGGATCATTTGGAAGGTGTCACGGGCGCTATGACCAACAGCAAGAACAACATGGCTAGTTTTTAAGGTTTCGCCAGTATTAAGGGTCACGCCAGTTACTTTTGAGTCAGTAATGTGCAAGTCGTCTACGCGAGTCGCAAAACGGACTTCCCCACCGAGTGCTATGATCTCGGCACGCATTTTTTCTACCATGGTGACTAACTTATAAGTACCTATATGCGGTTTACTGACAAATAAAATCTCATCTGGTGCGCCGGCTTTAACAAACTCGGTCATGACTTTACGGCCATAATGATTGGGATCTTTCACTTGGCTATATAATTTGCCGTCAGAAAAAGTACCTGCTCCGCCTTCACCAAATTGCACGTTAGATTCTGTGTTTAATTTACGCTGACGCCAAAAGCCAAAGGTGTCTTTGGTGCGTTGTCTGACTTCATTACCACGTTCAATGATAATAGGTTTAAAACCCATTTGAGCAAGGGTAAGTGCTGCTAATAAACCACAAGGTCCAAAACCAATCACAACAGGACGCTCAGTTAAATTTTTTGGCGCTGCACCTACATATTTATAACTGGTGTCTGGTGTTGCTTTAACATGGTTGTCTGACTCAAACTGAACCAGTAAATCATTGGTCAAATCCGAATCGGTCAGTGTGATGTCTAACGTATAAATTAATTGGATATTTCTTTTATTACGAGCATCATAACCACGTTTAAACATCACAAATGACGCCATTTGCTCAGCAGAAATTTTAAGTCTTGTGGTTATAGCAGTCGTTAGATCTTCAGGCGCATGATTTAACGGCAATTTAATTTCAGTTAAACGTATCATTGGTTACTCATAAACTCGTGTAGAAAACAGTCTCGCATTTTACTGGTACTGGTACAAATAAGCGAATAAATATTTTGCTTATAAAGGGTAAATTTACGGTTTCTTAAGCATAGCTCAGCACCCTCTTATAAAAACTAAATGTCAGACTTCACCCCAAGCTAGCTGCCAAGCCTAATGGCTAACGTGCTTTAGCCAAAAACAAAACTTATCTTTAGTTGAGTTGACATCATTTAGTACGTTTGCTTCTTAATTTCCTTCTGTTCACACTTTCTGAACTCAAAAAAACATCGCTTCTGATGTCGTCATTTTTTATACCACTTTAGCATTTCTTAACCAGACATAAATGGTGCATAGAAAATCATAAAAACCAATTATGGTGCACAAAAGTGCCCTAGCTCCTGATAAAGACCAATATTGGTGCATTTGTCTAGTATTTTATATTGGCATAGATATTGAAGTATTAATAATAGTTAGGAATGGCTCGTTCACTCGGCCTACCATGCTGCTACTTTATCTTTCTGGAGAAATATATGTCTTTATTGCCAACGCTTATCACTGCTACTCCTATAAGCACAAATTATCGTATCGACTCAAAATTGACATCACGTTTGTCTCTACTAGCAGTAGCCGTTGTCGGCAGCTTAAGTCTTATGGGTTGTCAAAAACCTGCGGAAACCAGTGCAGAAACCAATTCTACCGCCACAAAAACGGACACCTCTGAGACGGCTGCTACCACTGCGGCAGATGGTGACACCATCAAAGTTGGTATCTTGCATTCTTTATCTGGAACGATGGCCATCTCTGAGACGTCATTAAAAGATACGGCGCTCATGACCATTGATGAAATTAATGCCAATGGCGGTGTGTTAGGTAAGCAGCTAGAGCCAATCGTCGTAGATCCCGCTTCTGATTGGCCGTTATTCGCTGAAAAAGCTCGTCAGCTGTTAACCCAAGATAAAGTGGATGTGATATTTGGGGGTTGGACGTCGGTGTCACGTAAGTCTGTGCTACCTGTCGTTGAAGAACTAAATGGCCTCATGTTCTACCCCGTGCAGTATGAGGGTCAAGAACAGTCAGAAAACATTTTCTACACTGGTGCTGCACCAAACCAACAAGCTATTCCTGCCGTTGAATACTTAATGAGTCCAGAGGGTGGTAGTGCAGAACGCTTTGTCTTACTTGGGACAGATTATGTTTATCCTCGGACTACTAACCAGATACTGCGGGCTTTCTTAAAATCTAAAGGCGTCGCTGAAACAGATATCATGGAAGAGTACACCCCTTTCGGTTTTAGCAACTATCAGACCATCGTTGGCAATATTAAGAGCTTCTCGACGGGTAAAAAGACGGCGGTTATCTCTACCATTAATGGGGACTCAAACGTACCCTTTTATCGAGAGCTTGCCAACCAAGGTATTAAAGCCTCTGATATCCCAGTCATGGCATTCTCAGTAGGAGAAGAAGAGCTTCGCGGTATCGATACCAGCTTATTGCAAGGGCATTTAGCGTCATGGAACTACTTTATGTCGGTTAAAAATCCTGTCAACAGCGACTTCACTAAAAAGTATAAGAAATATGCGCTGGACCATAAGCTACCCAATGCTAACAAAGTCGTGACCAATGATCCTATGGAAGCCACCTACGTGGGTATCAATATGTGGAAACAAGCAGTCGAAAAAGCTGGTACGACTAATGTCGATAAAGTGCGTATTAGTATGGGAGGTCAGACTTTTGACGCGCCATCAGGGTATACATTGAAAATGGATGAGGAAAACCATCATTTATGGAAGCCTGTCATGATCGGTCAAATCCGTGCCGATGGTCAGTTCGATGTAATTAGCAAAACGCCAACAGTCATTCGTGCTGAGCCATGGAGTCAGTACATCCCTAAATAAGGTTGTGGTCACTTAAACCGTAATCCTTAGCCCCTTAATGGTATCAAAACCAGCAACCCTTTAACTTCTACTGATAAAACAGTTTTTAGTAGAGGTTAAAGGAGTGTTGACTGCAAAAAAGGAATCATCATGTCACATTACTCTTCCTATTATAAAAGTGACGCGCAAGCCAATTATTCTAATAAGACTTTTATAATCGCCTTATTATCTTTACTCCTCCTCATTGCTATCACATCAGCTGCTCATGCTCACGAGACGCCAGTAGTACACAGCCACGAGCGCGATGAGGCAGTATCTACTAATACTGTGGCAGCGACATCCAATGCTGTAAGTGAAGAGACCTTACTTGCTCAAGACGACACCTTACTTGCTCAGAACAAGCAGTCTGTAACGACATCAGCTGATCTTGCGATAAGTAAAGGGGATGCTATCGAACAGTTCGTTGCTGCTGACTTCACCAAGCGCCAAACCATGCTCAATCAGTGGCCGGGGTCAGTTGAGAGCTTGGATACTTTAGTTGAGCTTATAAAAAACGATGAGCTATACCAAGATAATGCTGGGCAAACCTACCTACTTAACAGCGAAGATGAGCTATTTACTTATCCTGCTAAGCAGCTGACCACCGAGTGGCCTAGCGACTTGGCGCAAGTGACTTTGACCAATACGCTACGCTCAGCCTTAGTCTTTGGACAAGCCAAGGTTAAGCTTGAGTCAGACGATCCTACGCAACGTGTGCAGGCAGTTGCCATCTTAGCGGACAATATCGAACAGCTAGATCCAGCACTCATAAGTACTGCTGCCACTAATGAGGAAGACGACGACGTCAAAACAGCGTTGAGTACTTTACAAGCGAGGATTGATTTTGGAGATGGCGACGTTACTACCCAAATTGCCGCGCTTACTGTGCTCGCTGATAGCGATAGCCCGCAAGTCTTAGTTGATGTCAAAAAAGCATTGACGGCAAATGATATCGATCCTGTACTCAAATCTGCGCTGTTAGACGCTGAAGAAAGTATTGAGCAGCGCATTACCCTCAGTACTTGGATAGGTCATCTATTCACGGGGCTTAGTACGGCAAGTATCTTACTACTGGCGGCATTAGGGCTGGCCATTACTTTTGGGCTACTGGGTGTCATCAATATGGCTCATGGTGAGCTCATTATGATTGGTGCTTACGCCACTTATATGGTGCAAAATCTCTTTCAAGCGTATTTTCCTAGTATGACTGGATGGTATTTGGTTGCCGCTATACCCGTCGCTTTCTTAGTCAGTGCCATTATCGGCATGATTATCGAACGAATCATTATTCGCCCGCTTTACGGTCGTGAGCTTGAAACCTTACTGGCAACCTTCGGTGTCAGTCTGATTCTCATGCAGTTGGTTCGGATGATATTTGGCGCGCAAAATGTCGAAGTCAGCAATGTCGACTGGTTGAGCGGTGCCTATCAAGTGTCTTCTAGCCTTGTACTTCCCTTCAATCGTATCGCTATTATCGGCTTTACCATCATTATTCTTATGCTACTGGTGTACTTACTGAACAAGACTCGCTTTGGGCTATTTGTGCGCGCTGTGACTCAAAACCGGCAAATGGCACGTGCAGTTGGTATCTCATCTGCTCGCATCGATATGTTGGCTTTTGGACTTGGCTCAGGCCTCGCAGGTCTCGCTGGCTGTGCTTTGGCGCAAGTAGGCAATGTCGGACCCGACTTAGGTCAAACTTATATTATTGATGCGTTCTTAGTCGTCGTGGTTGGCGGTGTTGGGCAAGTATGGGGCGCGGTATTGGCATCTTTAGGTCTTGGTGTCAGTGGTACGGTGCTTGAAATTGGCATTGGTGCTGTGATGGCTAAGATTGTGTTACTGGTTCTTGTGATTTTGTTTATTCAAAAACGTCCACAAGGTTTATTCGCCCTCAAAGGCCGTTTTGTGGATTAAGGAGAACCTCATGCGTTTGACTCAATTATTATCTGATTCCCCACGTAATGCCATTTTGATTGGTTTGTGTTTTTTAGTGCTACTGATATTGCCTTGGCTCCATTTACTACCTGAAACTTCTAGTTTTCACCTGTCTGCTTATTGGATAACTTTGATTGGTAAAATAATGGCACTCGCCATGGTAGCCCTGGCTTTAGACTTGGTATGGGGCTATGCAGGCATCCTAAGCTTAGGTCATGGTCTTTATTTTGCGCTAGGAGGTTATGCTTTTGGTATGTACTTGACGCGTGAAACTGCTGGCACGGGCTTGCCAGATTTTATGCGTTTTTTGAGTTGGACTGAATTGCCATGGTATTGGGCAGGCACTCAACATTTCTGGTGGGCAATGGCTTTAGTGGTGCTAGTTCCCGGTCTGGTCGCTTTTATCTTTGGCTATTTTGCTTTTCGCTCAAAGATTAAAGGGGTTTATTTTTCGATTATTACTCAGGCCATGACCTACGCGGCAGCTTTACTGTTTTTCCGTAACGAAACAGGCTTTGGTGGTAACAATGGCTTCACAGGTTTTACGACGCTACTAGGTTATGACATCACTGCCTCTTCAACGAGGACTGTGCTGTGCTTTACGACCGCTTTGGCGCTGCTACTGTCATATCTTGGACTACGCTATCTGATGAGCCAGCCTTATGGGCGTGTACTCGGTGCCATCCGTGATAGTGAAAATCGCTTGCAATATCTAGGCTATCGCACGCTTTGGTACAAGCTTTCAGCTTGGGTATTGTCTGCAATAATAGCTGGTATCGCTGGTGCTCTATATGTACCGCAAGTTGGCATCATTAATCCAGGTGAGATGAACCCCGTCAACTCTATCGAGATGGCAGTATGGGTGGCTGCTGGAGGTAGAGGTTCATTAATCGGTGCCATTGTAGGCGCTGGTACAATTAATGTGATTAAAACGTATTTTACCGTCGCCTATCCGGAGTTTTGGTTACTTATTCTAGGCGGATTATTTGTAGTGGTTACTTTATTTTTACCTAACGGCATCATTGGCGTACTTGATCGTCTTAAGAAGGAAAAAGAATAATGTCAATAATATGTAATAATACTGCTTCCCAAAAAACAGCTAACGATGCGCTTACTAAAAATAAAAATGATCCTAGTATACATAAGCCAATGGGAAGTTTTGACAATACAAATAACATAACGATTGCAGAAACCACGCCTACCCGACCAGTCACTAGTTTGGCTGAAGATTATGGAGATAGCGGTGGCTTAGCGCATCCTGTTTCTAAATCAGGTCCAGATATGAGACATGGTATTGCGCTATATTTAGAAGGCGTTAGCGTATGGTTTGACTCATTCCGTGCACTCAATGATTTGTCTTTATACATTGAGGCAGGCGAGCTGCGCTGCATCATTGGTCCTAATGGTGCAGGTAAGACGACTTTAATGGATGTTATTACGGGTAAAACGCGCCCGACCACAGGCAGCGCATTTTTCGGTCAAGTACATAATTTAGCCAAACTATCTACCGAAGAAATAGCGGAAGCAGGCATTGGCCGTAAGTTTCAAAAACCTACCGTGTTTGAGAAATTTACCGTACTCGATAACTTAATGCTGGCCGCGCCAAAGGATAAGCGAGTGTCAAAAAGCTGGCTTACTCGTATTGATGCAGAAATCCAAGATACCCTTGACTCAACGCTTGATCAAATACGCCTAAAAGAGCTGATTAACAAGCCAGCAGGACTATTGTCTCATGGTCAAAAACAGTGGCTAGAGATTGGAATGTTACTGATGCAAAGACCAAAACTTATCTTACTTGATGAACCAGTAGCAGGCATGACAGATGCCGAAACTGAACATACCGCTGAGTTATGTCTACGCCTTAAAAAGAATCATACTTTAATCGTGGTTGAGCATGACATGACCTTTATTGATGTAATAAGTGAGAAAGTAACGGTCTTAGCAAATGGCGCTATTTTGGCTGAAGGGACGTTGAGTGAAGTACAGAACAACGAAGCCGTTATTGAGACCTATTTGGGTCGGTAATAAGCTCAGGTCGATAACAAATAGTAACACTTAAAAATAGACCTAAAAAATAGAGGTGCTTATATGTTAGAAATTAATGCCATAAATCAATATTATGGTGGCAGTCACATTTTACGTGATGTCACCCTCGCCGCCCCTGTAGGAGAATGTAGCGTGGTGCTGGGTCGTAATGGCGTCGGTAAAACCACCTTGCTTAAATGCTTGATGGGCATCCTACCAATAAAATCAGGTGAAATTTTATTAGACGGTAAGGACATTAGTCAGATGACGCCTGAGCAACGTGTACGCGCAGGACTCGCTTATGTACCGCAAGGACGTGATATCTTTTCCACCTTGACCGTTGAAGAAAACATTCTGATTGGCATGGCGAAATTCTCTCAACGTAAAGCAAGCAAAGTACCCAAACACTTGTATGATATCTTTCCCGTGCTAGATGAAATGAAGCATCGCCGCGGTGGCGATCTATCAGGCGGTCAGCAGCAGCAGCTCGCTATTGCTCGTGCGCTTGCATCAGAGCCTCGAGTACTAGTACTTGATGAGCCGACTGAGGGTATTCAGCCCTCTATCATCAAGGACATCGGGTGGGTGATTAGGGATTTAGGTTATCAAGGTGAGATGGCAATTGTACTGGTTGAGCAGTTTTATGATTTTGCAGAAGAGCTTGCCGATAACTATACCGTACTTTCTCGAGGACAAGTGGTTGCTCAAGGGGCTGGAGTTGACATGGCAAAAAACAACATTCAAGAGTTGGTGGCAATCTAAAAGGACACTTTATAAAAAGACACTTTCTAAAAGGAAATACAGTTTTGACTTGGCAATCCTCACTACAGCTTCATTTCGACTGCGCCTCTAATGCTGCAAAAACTCGGCTGTATCATCGTGCCCATACTGGCGCACTCATGGTGCAGCGTGCGCTTTATCCTGAGCCTGATACTGATAACAGTCAAGCAGGAATTTGCCATATTTATGTGTTGTATCCTCCTGCTGGTATCGCCGATGATGACCGCTTAACATTGGAATTTAACCTAAAATCTAATAGTCATGCGGTGATTACTACTCCTGGAGCCGGTAAATGGTACGGGCAACGGCAGTCATTACGATCCTCTAAACCCAACGATTTATCAAAACCTACCGAGGGCACTCAAGCGACAACTAGCAACGACTCCGACCATCCTCTCGACACTACTTTCAACAATGCCGTCAGCGCAGAACAGCATATCGACGCCCGCCTCGATGACCACGCTGTCCTAGAATGGCTACCCCAAGAAAGCATTTATTACGATTATTCCAACTCTAATGCGAATAACCGCTTTTATTTAGCTAAGACAGCAAGTTTATTGACTTGGGATATTGCTGTGTTCGGACGTCAAGCGTATCAAGAGACGTTTGCTAATGGTCATTATGCCAACCGCTTAGAGATATGGCGTGAGGGCAGTTTATTGGTCAGCGAATGCACCTCCCAGCAAGCAAATACGCGCTGGTTTACCTCACCATTAGGACTGAACAATCAACATGTGCATGGCTCTTTTTGGGCAATACCTAGCACAGAGGTCATTGCACCTGAGTTACAGAATAATCCGCTCAAGCTTGGTCAATATTTAGATGCCACTATTACCGAGCTACGCCATCTCATTGATCAGCAGTCACTCCCCATTCACTGTACTCATAATTTTCAAGGTATCAATTGCCGTTATTTAGGGGCAGATGTGCGCGCTTGCTTTGAGGCTTTTTACCAAATTCGCGAGCTTATCAGGTCTAAATGGTACACGCTTGAACCTCATCGACCGAGAATTTGGGATACCTAATACCATGTGCTCCTGCATACTATCATCCTTAAACAGTGCTGAATCAAACCAGAATAACTCTACTTATCCTATTTACTTTATAAAGATTAAAACGAATTATAACCTTCAGAAGACAATAATTATTAAGGAAGTTTTATGCAGTTAAATCCTACCGAAAAAGATAAACTCTTACTATTTACAGCCGGTATGGTAGCGGAACGTCGTAAGAATCGTGGCGTCAAGCTTAATTATCCTGAGTCTATCGCTTATATCAGCATGCTACTGATGGAAGGCGCGCGTGATGGCAAAACCGTGGCGCAACTAATGAGTGAAGGAGCCACTTACCTCTCTGCCGATGACGTCATGGAAGGCATTGCAGAGATGATACATGATGTCCAAGTTGAAGCCACTTTCCCCGATGGCACTAAGCTGGTGACGGTACATAACCCCATCGTGTAGCTTACTTGCTATAAAGCCGTATAAAACGATATTGAACGAGAGCCATTGCCATAAGACGATTAAGGATAACAAAAATGACGATAAAAGCAGGCGAATATAATATTAAAGCAGGCGATATGGCTTTGAATGCTGGTCGATATGTTCAAACCATAACGGTAATCAATACCGGCGACCGCCCTATTCAAATCGGTTCTCACTATCACTTCTTTGAGGTAAATGCAGCACTGAGCTTTGATCGAGAGTCGACGCTTGGCTATCGACTCAATATCTTATCTGGTACTGCGGTACGCTTTGAGCCAGGACAAGCACGAAAAGTTGAGTTAGTCGCTATCGCCGGTAAACAACACATCTATGGTTTTTCAGGCAAGGTTATGGGCGTTGTAGACCCTAAAATCTCTCAAAATACCTCGAAAAAACGCATTGACCGACGTATTTATGCTGAACATTTTGGCCCTACCTCAGGAGATAAGGTACGCTTAGCCGATACGAATTTATGGCTTGAGGTTGAATATGACTTGACCAGTCACAGTGACCAACATACTGATAGCATCAGCATTGGTGAAGAGGTTAAATTTGGTGGCGGCAAGGTAATCCGCGATGGTATGGGTCAATCACAGCTAATAGGTGAGCAAGTTGCCGATACTATTATTACCAATGCTTTGATTGTGGACTACAGCGGTATCTATAAGGCAGATGTCGCTATCAAAGAGGGTCGTATCAGTGGCATTGGTAAAGCTGGCAACCCTGATATTCAGCCTAATGTGACGTTACCTATTGGCGCTGCTACCGAAATTATCGCAGGAGAAGGTAAAATATTAACTGCTGGTGGGATCGATAGCCATATTCACTTCATTGCACCGCAGCAGTGTGAGACGGCATTGATGTCTGGTGTAACCACGATGTTAGGCGGTGGTACGGGACCTGCTGAAGGTACTCTTGCCACCACTTGTACGCCTGGTGCTTATCATATTCACAGCATGCTAAAAGCCACTGATGCTATTCCGATGAACATCGGATTCTTGGGTAAAGGCAACGTCAGTTTATCTGCCCCCATTGTAGAGCAGATTGAAGCGGGTG
Organism: Psychrobacter sp. TWP2-1-2; assembly: GCF_049896785.1. Taxonomy (NCBI): domain Bacteria; kingdom Pseudomonadati; phylum Pseudomonadota; class Gammaproteobacteria; order Moraxellales; family Moraxellaceae; genus Psychrobacter; species Psychrobacter sp. TWP2-1-2. The sequence goes on from NZ_JAFCVA010000001.1 coordinate 300,547, forward strand.
CTATCGGGCTTAAGCTTCATGAAGACTGGGGCTCCACGCCCAAAGCCATTGATAACTGCCTTAGCGTGGCTGAAGAATATGATGTGCAAGTGGCGATTCATACTGATACGTTAAATGAAAGCGGCTATTTAGATAGCACTCTAGGCGCGTTTAAAGACCGCTGTATTCACACCTTCCATACCGAAGGCGCTGGCGGCGGTCATGCCCCAGATATCTTAAAAGCTATTGGCGAAACCAATGTTTTACCCTCATCAACCAACCCGACGCGCCCTTTCACCATTAATACCATTGACGAGCATCTCGACATGCTCATGGTTTGTCACCATTTAAGCCCAGCCATTGCTGAAGATGTCGCTTTTGCAGAAAGTCGTATTCGTAAAGAAACCATTGCCGCCGAAGATATTTTACAAGACATGGGTGCCATCTCCATGATGAGTAGTGATTCGCAAGCGATGGGACGCGTGGGAGAAGTCATTATTCGCACGTGGCAAACGGCTGATAAAATGAAAGCCCAACGTGGTCATCTGGCTCCTGATCAATCAGCTAAAACTGAGCAAGCATTAGAAAATATCATGCTCAGTCCTACGGACTCTGATAGCAGCAATGATAATTTTCGTATCAAACGCTACCTCGCAAAATACACCATCAACCCTGCCATCACTCATGGCATTAGTGACGAAGTGGGATCCATTGAAGTAGATAAATGGGCGGATTTAATTTTATGGTCGCCGGCATTTTTTGGCGTAAAGCCCGACCTTATTATTAAAGGCGGCTTGATTGCGGCAGCGTCCATGGGTGACCTCAATGCTTCCATTTCAACCCCGCAGCCTGTGCACTATCGCAGTCTGTTTGGTAGCTTCCCCAAGACAGTAGCGCAGACTTGCATCACCTTTATGTCAAGTGCGGCTATTGATAAGGGTGTTGATAGGCAATTAGGACTAGAAAAGGTCATTAAAGCGGTACACAACATTCGTAAGGTACGTAAACAAGACATGAAGTTTAATAGCTACTGTCCTAAGATGGAGGTTAACCCAGAAACCTATGAAGTGTACGCCGATGGTGAGCTGTTGACCTGTGAGCCTGCCGACTATCTACCGATGGCACAGCGCTATTTTTTATTCTAGCTACTTTTTATTGTCGTGCTGATAATCTACCATCAGCTGTCAACCATCTACTTTAACGGACTATAAACATAATTATGAACATTTATACGCAACGTCTTGATCTATCAACCCTTAGCGCTGAACAACAAGCAATTATTGATAGGCAAAAACAGGCAGAAAACTTTTTATATTTAGATTTCGATACCCGTCAGCGTAGCCGTTTTAAAGCAGAAACCCAGCATCAAGAATCCATTGGTGTTGATTTGCCACGTACGGAAACCATTAAAAATGGCAGTGTGCTGGCAGACCATCAAGGCAACTTGATACAAATAATAGCTGCTAAGCAAGCTTTGATAGAAGTAACCGCTGATAATGGCTTTGACCTTATGAAAGGCGCTTACCATTTAGGCAACCGCCATGTTCCTTTAATGCTGACACCTAATGCACTGTACTTTGAGCCTGATCATGTTTTAGAAGCGATGTTAAATCAACTTGGCCTACATACCCAAGCCGTACAAGCGCCATTTGAGCCAGAAACGGGTGCGTATAAAGGTGAGCACGGCGGACATTCTCACTCTCATAGCCACAATCGTGATCACAGTCACAGTCATGAACATAGCGGTAACCATCAGCACAATCACTCTGACGCTCACAGCCATAGCCATAGCCGTAGCCGTAGCCGTAGCCGTAATCATGAGCATACTCATGACTAATCACGCCACGCACTCCCAGCATCCTGCCAGTACCGCACAAGGTATAAATGATCTGAATAATACAGAGGTAACTGGACGTTTGCTCATGCTGGCGTCAAGCAACCTACCTATTGGCAGTTATACCTACTCGCAAGGCATAGAGCCTGCTATCGAGTCAGGGCTCATTCACGACGAAAGCAGTGGTTTAGCGTTTATGAGTGACTATTTGGAGCTGGCATTGTGTCGTTATGAGCTACCGCTACTGGCGCTGATGATAGAGGCAATTATGATTAATGATGTGGCGCTGACTGATGCTTTAGGTGCCGATTATCACGCTAGCCGCGAAACCAAAGAGTTCGTCTATGAGTCAAGTCAATTGGCGCTGTCTTTATCCGCATGGCTAGATAATGTTCTTGAGCTTAATGTGCCTGATAGCTTACTCGCTCATGGGTTTTTGCCACTGTTTGCCCATATCAGCTCGCACTGGCAACTTAAGCCTGTACAAGCCATGACCACCTATGCCTTTGGTCAAATTGAAAACATGGTGCTGGCTGCGGTTAAGACCGTACCGCTTGGACAAATGGCAGGACAGCGCATCATTTGGCAGCTGCAACAGTTATTAAGTCAGCAAATACAGCCACTGGCTGCTAACGTCCAGCAAAAATTTTCGCACGTTCAACATATGGCGTTAATGACTGATTGCTCTGATATAACAACATTTAAGCGAAATCTTCTCTATCAACAGCTACATATGTCCGCCAACCTACCAAATTTAGCCATACTGTCTTGTCAGCATGAAAGGCAATACAGCCGCCTATTTCGCTCTTAATCGCTAATAAACATAACTCTCATCAAGGAACTTTATTTATGGCCCTAACACCCAAAATCGAAAACAAAAATTTAGAAACGACGCTCTCTCCTCTACGCTTAGGTATTGGCGGCCCTGTAGGCTCAGGAAAAACGGCATTGACGCTGAGACTATGTCAACGCCTGCGGGATGATATCAATATGGCCGTGGTAACTAATGATATTTATACCAAAGAAGACTCTGAATTTTTAACCCGTCATGAGGCGATGCCAGCTGAGCGCATTCGCGGTGTTGAAACTGGTGGCTGCCCGCATACTGCCATCCGTGAAGATGCCTCAATTAACTTATCTGCCATCGCCGAATTACAGCAGCAATTTTCAGGTCTTGAGCTTATTATCATCGAGTCTGGTGGTGATAATTTGGCAGCAACTTTTAGCCCTGAATTGTCCGACTTGACACTATATGTCATTGACGTATCAGCAGGCGATAAAATTCCTCGTAAAGGCGGCCCTGGTATCATGAAATCGGACTTACTCATTATCAATAAAACCGACCTTGCCCCTTTCGTAGGCGCGTCACTTGAGGTGATGGCGCATGATGCCAAAAAAATGCGCGGTGATAAGCCTGTGGTATTCAGCAACATGAAAACAGGCGAAGGTCTTGATGACATTGTTACTTTTATCTTAGATAAAGGCATGTTAAGTATGGCGTAGAATGCCTTAGGTGATGGTATCAATAAGTGCTCTACAAACCGCTGATGGATCAGTGGATTATCAGTCAGTTTTTATATCGATTTGTTTATTTATTAAGGATTTATCATGACAACAGACACAGCCAAAACGATGACACGCAAGAACCTCTTCCAAAAAACCACCATAATCAGTGGCTTAGCACTGTTATCATTACTACCAACACTCGCATTTGCTCACCCTGGGCATGGCTTGATGGCAGCAGATGGCTCATTTAGCCTTTCAATATTGTCTGGTATATTGCACCCTTTGACTGGGTTCGACCATATGATGTTAGCGCTGGGCATGGGCATGCTATTTACTCAAATGCACAGCTTTAAAAAAGGCTTTGTAGCACTGTTAATTGGTCTAGTAACAGGATTTGTACTGAGTTTAAGTGTGAGCTTGAATAGCCTGTTTATTGAATACGGTATTCTACTCTCTATCGTACTACTGACCATGGCACTTATGAGCCGCTACTTTAATGTGACATTGAATCAAAGCCACGAGATGTCCGTCAAAACTGTGTATAAATTCTTAATCATTGGCTTTGGTGCGCTTGCTATGTTCCACGGTGCTGCTCATGCAATCGAAGTGCCTGCAAACAGTAATACCGCTGGCTTCTTTACGGGTATGATTGTTGCCATGCTAGGTCTATATACTATCGGCAAAGGATTTGCCACTTATCTAAACACTCACCTGCAAGACAGTTTGATTATTCAACGTGTTATAGCTGTTTTCGGTTTATGCGGTGTGCTGTTAGGGTAACTTTGTTAATTTATACACAGAGTTATTTAACACGGTAGTAAGCTGAAGTGTAATGCACGCAGGTGACACTATATAAATTGCCTTGTGACATTGCCTTATGCCCCTGATCTTATGACAGCTCTTAAAGAAACTCTTAAAGAAATAAGGCCGCTCAAGCGACCGCTTAGCTCACAGCAGGATTAGCATTCAAAAAGGTTTGGGCTATAAGAAGCTTTAGATAATAAGTATGAAATGGTCATCAGAAAAAAAGGACAAATTAATGTCCTTTTTTTGGCTTTTGGTTTACTCAATGCTTACCAGCTAAAGCCCATACCCATGCCACCAGAGTTCTCATCTTTCGTGAAAGCGCCACCGAGACTAAAGCTGGTATTGGGATTAATGACACGCTGATATCCTAAGGAAACCGCTTGCTCGGAACCCTGAAAACCTGCACCCACGCCTATGCGGTTCTTACCTTGTAGACCTGACGTGCTGGTTGCCATGTTTAACATCGCAGCACTCATCGCACCTTGACGATCAAAACGATCATCAATTTCCTTAAAGCGCTGTCCATTGTCTTGCAGATAATTGTGAATAGAGTCATTTAGAGCATTAAATTTAGTATCAGTATAAGTGTTCGAGGTTTCGATAGCGCTTGTTTTTGCGTCTTGTAACTGACTGACATTGACTGCGTCATTATCAGCGGTACCATTAGCAACATTGATAATCTGACGCTGGTTAATATCCGAACCAACCGACACTGTGTTTTCACGGTTGGAGCTAGAGTCATTGCCGAGTACCACGGCGTTTTTTGCCGAAGTATTGACATTATTGCCAAGCACAAAAGTATTGTCGCCAGACACGGTATTATTATTGCCCATACTATAGCTGTTATTGCCACTGACCGTACTTGGATCGCCAATCGCACCTGAATGATTTCCAGTCACTTTATTACCAGTGCCAATGCTGATAGCTTGCTCGCCGATTGCTTGAGCACCATCTCCCATTGCAATAGATTGCTTGCCCTGCGCCGACGCGTTAGTGCCTAAAGCCATTGCGTTGTCTCCACTAGCAATCGCTTCTGCAGACGTACCACCATTGATGCTTAGGTATTTATGCTGTGCAGCAATGTCCTGTTTAACGATCAACACCTGATCATTCGTATAACTTTGTGACGATGCTAGAGTCTCGGTTGCTTTGTCGTCGGTGTAGCCTTTGGAGGCGGTCAAAGTTTCGGTGGCTTTGCCATCAGTGTAACCTTTTGATGCGGTTAAAGTTTCAGTCGCTTTACCATCGGTGTAGCCTTTAGAGGCGGTCAAAGTCTCAGTCGCTTTACCATCGGTGTAGCCTTTGGAGGCAGTCAAAGTCTCGGTTGCTTTGTCTTCGGTGTAACCTTTGGAGGCAGTCAAAGTCTCAGTCGCTTTACCATCGGTGTAACCTTTGGAGGCAGTCAAAGTCTCGGTTGCTTTGTCGTCGGTGTAACCTTTTGATGCGGTTAAAGTCTCGGTTGCTTTGTCGTCGGTATAGCCTTTGGAGGCGGTCAAAGTCTCGGTTGCTTTGTCGTCGGTATAGCCTTTGGAGGCGGTCAAAGTCTCGGTTGCTTTGCCATCGGTGTAACCTTTTGAGGCGGTTAAAGTTTCAGTCGCTTTGTCGTCGGTATAACCTTTTGAGGCGGTTAAGGTTTCGGTTGCTTTGTCGTCGGTATATCGTTTATTTACCGCATCTGTATCATTTGTTGCATCTGCCACGTTAGTGATACGTTTTTCGAAACCCTTGCTACCAACTGAAATCGTATCTCTTTCATCTGCAATAGAGAAACTACCGATGGCGGTTGCGCCTGTCGCAGTTGCTTGGCTATTACTGCCAAACACGCTGCTGTCTGTACCTGATGCGGTATTCTGATAACCAACTGCAACACTGTAGTCACCCTCTGATGTATTTTCAAAACCGACGGCACTACTGTCTTCACCTGATGCTGTATTATTATAACCGACGGCACTGCTATTTACATTCGAGGCGGTGTTTTTATAGCCAATTGCACTGCTATTTATGTTCGATGCCGTGTTGTTATAACCAAATGCACTACTATAACCCTCTGAGGCGATATTATTAGAGCCTACCGCACTGCTATTGATACGCGATGCGGTATTGTTATAACCAACGGCACTACTGTACTTAACTGATGCTTCATTATTAGCACCTAACGCACTACTATAATCACCTGATGCGGCATTAGTATAACCAACCGCACTGCTATAAATACCCGAAGACTCATTAGAAATACCTGTTGCGCTGCTATAACTGCCCTTTGCTTTATTTGCATAGCCTAGCGCAGTAGCTTCACTCAATGCTTCATTATCAATACCTAAAGCACTGCTATTGAGACCGTCTGCTGCATTATTTATTCCACAGGCTAGTGCAATTGCACCTGTTGCCGTACTTCCTCCAGAAACAGGATCCGTTACGCACACCACGCCTGCCCACACTGTCGAACCACTGATCACTGCGATACTGAAAACAAGCCCTTTTAGAGTCAACATCTTATAGTCATTTGAGCGAGCTATCAGGGCGATAGTGCCAGTCGTGCCACTGGTCTTACCAGCGCTCTTAGTATTTTCAGATACCACCACTATACAACCTAGTGATTGACTCCAAATCTTTTTAAATACTTTATTCATAGCTCGCTCCATAAGTCCAAAAACTACTCGTTGATAAAATCAAGGCTATCTATTTCACTTACTATGCCACTTACATTAACCATGCTCGTAAATGACAGCTGTCACTTATTAAAGCACAAAGCTAACATACCTGTATATTTATATTAAAGGATGTTTAATCTTCAGGGCTGTCTTAGATAAGCAAAATAATCTGGGATAGTTTTATGGGGAAATAGCGTTATGAGTAAGATTCACCCACCCAAATGCTCACTGCACAGTGAGTATAACGATTGTTATATCGGTAAGAGTGAGCGCGTCTGGTAGGATTACAAGTGCCGTTATGGCACTCGCAAGGTCTGGTAGCAGATAAATCTGAGGGCGTATCTAAGGAGATTTGGAATGGCATAGAGAATGTTGAACAAGTAACACTTGAGTGGATAGACTGATTTCATAACCCAAACAATCCATCTAAATGATTCACTCACGTAAATCATCCACGACTGCCAACATAGCCACTAATGAGGCTTCCCCTAATTTCATAGAGCGCTCTGGTGACCAACCTGTATCCGCATCGGGGACATTATTGTTGTCTATAAATGGCATCTCCAAGGTATTGGCAAGGCAGTCAAAACGTTCGGCAACCCAGTGAGTCGCAAGCGTCATGTTCGCTGTACCCGGTGCATCTACGTCATAGCCCTCTTCCGTCTGAAAGTCAGCACTGGCGAGCTTTAACACTTCTGAAAATCTATCGCGTAGACGCGCGAGACGGTCGCTATAATTTGGCGTACCCTGCGAGCCAGCAAGGAACACAAAAGGTATTTCTTCATCACCGTGTACATCATAAAACAAGTCAACGCCCGTTTCTTCCATTTTATTAATAACATGAAAGACTTCAGGGCTGGTCTCTAAACTTGGATTTGACCAAGCACGGTTTAGGTTAGTCCCAACTGCGTTGGTACGCAAATGACCTCGCACGCTGCCATCTGGGTTCATATTGGGCACGATGTAAAAGTTAGCTTTATCTAATAATAATTTACCCGTGGCATTATCACCATCTAATAGGCTATGCAGTAGACCATCGACCAACCATTCAGCCATCGTTTCACCGGGATGTTGACGTGCCGTAATCCAAATATTGCGTTTAGGCGCATCGTTATTGCTAGCGCCATCACTAATTTTGACTAAGGTTAAATCGCGCTTATCAAGGGTTTCTCCCAAATGCTCTAACGTCACTAATGGATGCATTTGTACCGCTGCTAATAAATCTTGATGACGCTCATCACTGTAAGGGGCAAAAAAAGCAATTTGAATGGTTTCACATTCCAACTCTGCCGTTATGGTTAGTTTGCCGTCTTTATAAGAGGTGGGCAGACGGAACCAATAGTCACGATCGTACGACGCCACCGCTTGGTAATTCTCCCACCCTGCAGGGAATGCTGCATCCCCTGCATTCATAATATTGAGCACATATTGCTCACCAACCTCACCTGTCAAGCGAAAATTAAACCACTGAAAAAACTCGCCACCGACGTCTGGACGAATAGCCAATTGGATATTTTTTTTATCTTCTAAATTAATAACCTCAATATTACCAGCATCGAAATTAGCAGTGATATGCATAAATTTTCCTTAATTATTTTTTAGATATCTTAGTGAGTATTTGTAAAGTACCTGAGCATAAACGATTAAAAACAAGCAGGATAGAGACGCTAACAAATCATCTTAAAGAATAGTAAAAATGATGATTAATAATTGTAGCATCGCTGCTTTTTTTAATTAAAATAACGTAAAAACATTCCAAACACTATGACAGACATAGCATTAGCCAATTTTTTATATTTATCACATTACTGAATTAATGTGCCAGATATTGGATGTTATAGCTCATGATCCTATATAGCACTGTTTGTCTATAGCTACAAAAGCCACTCAACTGGCAACCACCCTACTATCGTTAAGATAATATTACGCAAGGCACTTTGTCCAGGCTCCGAGACGCTCATCGATCCAGTATAGGAATCGATCCAGACGAGCCTTCCATTACGCTGCTCTACTCGCCAAGTAAGACCAACTATGCCCTCGTCAAATGCTTTGTGCAGTTTCTGTGCCATCTGTTCACTGTTAATCATTAAACCCATTTCGATATTGAGCGCAGTCGAACGGGGGTCAAAATTGAACGAGCCAATAAAAATGCGCTTTCTATCTACCGCAAAGGTTTTCGCGTGAAGACTGGCTTTTGACGATCTGAACGCTCCTAGATAGTCAGCGGGTGCACCAGACGCAGCTTGGCTACGTAGCTCAAAAAGGGTGACGCCACTTTCAAGCATGGCCTTGCTTTGTTGTTATTTTATTAGCTAGCGAGCTGAAGCTTTTTTACGTTACCCATAAGTGCGCTAAGATTTTTCTCAAGCTTACTTTTTTCTAGCTTCATTCTAACGACAACCTTAATAATCTCATCTGCTATCTCTTTATTGCCTTCAGCCACTGCCTGCTGCAATGCTAGGCCTTCACACATAATAGCAACCCTTAAAGGCTCGATCTTATAAATAATACGGTTGATAGATTTATGCAGATCCGACTGTCTATAGCACTCTTTTACCTTAGATGATTTATATAAGAGACTGTTTTTATCACTTTTTGCGCGGGCTAATGTCTCGATATAATCAGCCGCTATCTTGTCAGCATAATCATCTTGAATACCAATCTCTAAAATATTTTTTACTAATATGATATCGATTTTTTCTAATTCAGTCTCTTTAATGGCACTTTTTAACATTTCAAACAGTCCTTCGTAAATGTTGGGATTAGGGTTGAATTAAGTGGTTATCGCGTATAAAAAGCAAAGCCATCGGCGTCACTATAATTAGCATGTGGATTCGTTGTTTGCGCACTCTTATATTCACACTCGTATAAAAGTTACTTTAACAACCATGACAATCAATTCGTAATTGAGCTCACTCAAGAATATTTATATAATGATACACTTATGTTCATTCTAACCTAAGAGTACAAGTGTACACAATAGACATTCAACCCTTTTGATACAAAGGTTATGAAAAGCGGCTATCAAACCACCATAGATTGATATTTATTTTGAGAATAGTACTGTTTAGGTCTATCAAAATGATGAGGGTAGACAACTCCCTCACTATTAGGAATTGTTTAATGACGCGTGGATTCTTGCTAGACATATCTAAAATAGATTGATGAAATATTTACAAAGCAAAGAATGAGCCACTTTTGCTAAGAAGGGAAAATCACTGGCTCATCGCCATCTTGCCAAGGTTGAAACTTGGTCATGGCTTGTATAAATAATGGGTGCGCTAGCCAGTTTTTTAGCCATATTTGCAGCTTCGGATAAGGCAAACTGTAAAACACGTCGCGATCTACATGAGCAAATTGGCGGACAAATGGCATAATACCGATATCGGCAATGGTCACACTGTCTCCTAGCAAATAAGTATTTTTAGTAAGCAACTCTTCTAAAATCTGTAGAAATGCTTCACCTTTTTGCCGATATTCTGTTTGGGTCATTTCAAGATGACGGTCAGCATATTTATAGCGATCTAGCCAATACTTAAACTCCTGATCGTTTTGCTCAATTAACGTATTACCTTGATGCAAAGTCTTAGGGTTCATCAGCTCTTGTGGATCTTGCTGTTCAAGTGCCCACTCCATTATGTCCCGACTCTCTTCAATCACAACACCATCAGCGAGCTGTAAAACGGGCACGGTGCCTTTTGGGCTAATCGCTAGCATTTTCGCAGGCTTATTTTTTAGCGTTATCTCCCGTAGCTCTACCGGCAACTCGGCAAACAGCAGGCCGAGACGCGCGCGCATGGCATAAGGACAGCGACGAAAAGAGTAAAGACAAGAAAGGGAGTAAGCAGTCATATATTTTTTCACAGTTAAAACGAGATCGGTAGGCTTAGAGTCACTGACATCAAGAGTCATTTAGTTTCGTTACTGATTTCTATTAAGGGTTGGTAAAATTAATACTTCAAAGCATTGAACAAAGCCAGTATCATAGCGGCATTGAAAAACCCTTACCTTATTTATTATAAACAAAAGGAAGATATAGTGTCGCAGGCTCAGACAACTATCACAGAAACACCTAATCTCACAAAAGATCAGAACTCTGTATTAAAGATTCTTACGATCATGGGTTACTTGGAAGGCACGTCCTTTTTATTACTACTTTGCATCGCCATGCCGCTAAAGTACATGATGGGTATTGCAGAAGCGGTCACCTACATAGGGATGGCTCATGGCGGATTGTTCATCGCGTATATTTTAATGCTGTTGATAGCCACCACCAAAATCAAAATGCCGCTTTGGGCGATGCCAGCAGGGGTACTCGGATCCTTTTTACCCCTTGGTCCGTTTATATTCGATCATTTATTAAAAAAGAGCTTGAATAAAAAAGTTTAAAACCCCTTCAAAGTAATGTCAAATGACTTACTGAATATGACGAACATTGGTAATTTTAAGATATAGCGCTATTTAAGCGCTGGACGGTATGTATTAATGACTGATCAGGATTATTCGTCAGTCATTAATTTCCCATAAAAACTATCCACTTACTGCGACTGGCACTTTACGAATCAGCCATAAAAAGTATGCGCCGCCAATGATAGCCGCAATCGTGCCTGCAGGCAGCTCATAAGGGAAAATGACATAACGCCCAATCCAGTCTGCTATTACCATCACCCCTACGCCTAACAAAGCGGCTAATGGCAGTTGGCGCTCAAGCCTTACCGCACCGAGTGACGTCGCCAAATGTGGCACCATTAGACCAATAAAGCTCAATGGCCCAACCGCAAGCGTACTGGCAGTACTTAGCGCCGCCACCAACACCAATAACGCGAGTGTCACTGGTTTCACTGCCACCCCTAAATTACGAGCGACTCCCGTACCCAAACCAAGCACTCTTAAGGGTTTGATAAGCAATAAGCTGAGGGTAAATAAAATGAGAGCAATGCCGATAAGATACCATACGGTACTAGGCTGAGCGCTATAAGTGGTTCCCGATAGCCAGCTAAGCATCGCCTCTAAACGAGGGTCGCCAGACAGCTTGACCATGTGCATCACCCCATCCATCATCGCGGCAATACCGATACCGACCAGCAACAGATAGCCAGAACTTACCTTACGTGCCAGCCAAATAACCAGCAATAACACAGCCATCGCTCCTGATAATCCTGAGATTAATAAAGTACCAGCTCCGGCAGATAGCCCTAAGCTTGGTAGCAGTAAAAATCCTAAGATAACCCCAAGCGCCGCGCCCGAGCTCACACCCAATACTTCTGGACTTGCCATCGGATTGCGGGTGAGTGTTTGCAATAACACACCAGCGATGGCCAACATCAGACCTGTTGCCGCAGCGCTCAAACTGCGCGGTAGCCGATACTGCTGGGTGATCGCCCAATCGGTACTTAGTCCCCAGCCACTGACGTCTTGGACAAAGAGACAGGCAAGTATGATTATCATTACCACGCCAAGAGTCCAGCGCCACCATGCCACAGGTGCATGCTTGCCCGTTAGCATCGGGGTTACTGTTTCTATCCGCTCGCGGCGCTGACGCAAAATCAGCCAAATAATCAGTGGTGCACCAAGAATACCCGTCATCGCCCCTGCTGGAATTTGCATATTTAGTATGGGTTCGAGTAATAAAGCAACATTGCTAGTCAGCCATAAAAGCAACGCCCCTAAGACAAAGGCTGCAAGCAGACGTTTGCTAATAGAAGCGACTCCCAGTGCATTGACCAGACTGGCAGCGCCAAGACCGATAAAACCGATTAGACCAACTTCGCTAACCACCAAAGCGGTAACGACCGCCACAATAAGCACTACCAATGCACGAATACCGTTAATCGGCACGCCCAAGCGCTTGGCTTGTGAGTCATCGAGACTCATCAAGGTTAATGGTTTTAACAAGGGTAGACAGACAACCGCCATCACGACGGCTGTTATCGCTAGCATCGTACTGGTATACCAGCTATTCTGTGCCAAAAATCCCGCCGCCCACGACAGCATACCATTACTACGTTCAGCAAAAAACAACACCAAAACATTGGCAACGGCGGCAAGTAGAATGTTTACCACCAAGCCTGCCAATATTAAAATGAGCGGATTAAAACGACTGGGTGCTGACAATACAAAGACCAGTCCCATACTAATAAGCGCGCCGACAAAGGCCACATAAAGTCCGCCATAAATCGCTAAGCTTGGCAAAAACAAGGTCACAATGAGCATGGCCAATTGTGCACCAACGCCGACGCCCAATGTGGTGTCTGACGCTAATGGGTTTTTGACCAGCTGCTGTAGCAAAATACTGACAACCCCAAGCAGACCACCTGCCAATAGCGCCACTATGCTAGTCGCCACTATATGCAGCTGCGTCGCAAGACTGATAATGTCCAATTGCGAGCTTGGAATAAACAAATCACTGATTGGGCGTGTCCACTCCTGAGCGATTAATGCCCACGTGCTCCATACTGACAATATTACAAGGATAATCATTACTGCCCAGATGCGCCATGTATCCTCAAATACCGAAGGTAGTTTCCTAGGTAATTTTGGTGCTGGATTGGGAGGTTTTTGCATAAGCTTGGAGTGTTGCTCTGATGGTGTTTTCAATGTGGGCGACTGAGACGCTGCAAGTGAAGTCATAGGTTTGACATAATCAGTAGTATTATTGGTATGAGAGTGATGAGTCTGTGCGGCAGTATTAATAGTCATGATGCTGCCCCACCTTTTAATGTCACTGTTGATAAATTATTTGCCAAGCCGACCAGTGACGACATGCCACCATAAATCCATATGGGTGGCAGCTCACCCACGCAGCGCTCGTCGCCATAGCCTAGACGCTGCCAAACCAAACTGTCTTTAATCTCAGCTCGGGTTATCGGACTTAAAGGATCGATGATTAATAGGCAGGTCTCATTATCCAATTGAGCCAAGTCGCCCATTCGAATGGGGACAAACCCCCATTGATTGCCTTTGCCCAATACATCAAGCCCTTTGCCCATCTCTTTTAGCACGGGCTGAAACAAACTATTTTTGACATACATGCGCATGTTATTGGCATCAGCAAACTGTACAACGGCAAATCTCTTTACTTTTGGATAGCGCTGATGCAGACGCTCACTTGCCAGTTTGATATCTGTCTGACTTTTTTTAATATAGCTTTCAGCCAAGGCTGGTTCATCAATTAGCTGTCCCAACTGACGAGTTGGCTCAGTATAATCTGCCCAAGTTGCAGTATCACCTTTGGCGGCGAACATGACCGACTCAGAGGGCACATCTCCATAGAGATTGCGGGCATGCTCATAAAAAAAGTTATCGACGACCAAATCGACAGGCAATTGGGCAACCAATTCCGCATTAGGCTGATAGCGAATGCCCAAATCAATGATTGAGGTTGGCAATTCAGGCGTACCTACCCATCTGTCCCACACCCTCACATCACCCGTCGCTATCGGGGGGTAACCCATAGCGGTCAAGGTTGCCGCATTGCCCCAATCAGGTGAGACTATATTGATGTTAGTGTTATCTACATTGCCCACTTGAGCGTCTTTTTGTGCCGTTATTGGTTGGTGACAGGCAGTCAGCACGGTGGGCAGTGTTAAGCTTGCTATGAGCGGCAAACACTTATATTTACTGATAGTGAGATTTGAGCCAGCTTTTATACAAGGTTTTATGAAAGATTTTATGGCTATTAAAGAGAACAGAGATTTATAAAGAGCAGGAAACATAGCGGCCTATCTTTTGCGCGAATAAGAGAAAATAAGAAATGAAAAAGATGAGGCAAATACTAGGGCATGCCCTCATTTTAAAAATGGTTATAAAAATTTAACCCTTTTTAGCCTACTTATTCATTTTCGTTCAGATTGATGATATGCCTGACTAGGCAACGGCGACTGGCTGCCCCGTTATAGGATGACTAAGCAGCTGCATATCGACGTTAAAAATCTTGTGCAATACTGTCGGTTGCATGGTGCTGCCGATATCACCATTATGGCAAATACGACCGTTTTTTAAGGCGATAACTCGATCGGCATACTGCGCGGCCAAATTAATATCATGCAAAATAATAACCACACTCAAGCCCTGCTCATCCACTAAACGACGTATAAGCTGGATAACTTCAAGCTGATAGTGCATATCAAGCGCGGCTAATGGCTCATCAAGTAATAAATATCTGGTGTCTTGTGCCAGACACATAGCAAGCCAAACGCGAGCGCGCTCGCCACCTGAAAGCGTGGCCGTAATGCGGTCAGCGAACGCCTCTGTTTGGGTGATGCGCATGGCTTCTATTACTTTATCTTTGTCCATTTGGTTGGGCTTTTGCAGCCATTTTTGATGCGGATAACGTCCTAGCATGACCAGCTCACGTACCGAAAACCCAGCGGCTTCTGGTAGTTGCTGTGGCAAATATGCCATTTGTCGCGCCAGCGCTTTGCTACTGTAATCACTGATACGGCGATCATCCAAGCTGATGCTACCGCCATTACTCATCATCTCGCCTGCCAACGCTTTGATTAAAGTCGATTTTCCTGAACCATTATGTCCAACCAAAGCGACCAATTGGTTGCTATCAATCTCACAGCTTACATTGTCTAGTAAGGTATTTCCTTGGCGACTGATGGTCAATTGGTTTGCACGTAACATATCGGTACTCATCATTAATTTAAATCGTTGTGTTTATATTGGAAAGCCAATAAAAACCGATTTTACTCGTAAACGATAATAAAAACAATTATCATTAACTTAAAATACCATTCTTTTTATTCCAGTTCGCTGTTGCTTGCAAGTATCTATACGACCGATTTTCTTTTATTTGTGACACGCAACCCTTAAATACAAGCATAATTCTTTATCATTTTTGAACTCGCACAAACCATTACTCATATCAATCAAGAACACTTCGATGAGTTGAGATAAGCTGATTGGGTTTTTATTCGTTTTTATTTCTTTAATCACCGAAGAGCTGTCGAATACCAACGTCAGTAACGGCTATCTATGCCGAAGCGAAGTCTGTACAAGTATTATTAAAAGACACAAAAAAACGTCTGCTCACTCTCTTGAACAAACGTTTTTAATCCCCTGTACAGCACCTACTACTCAACTTAGCAAGCTGCAAATCTGGTATATCATGCTCCACATCCATCAGCTTGTCTCAAATGATTGCAAGGGTATAAATAAAAACTAGGGCTTGTTGTGTTGTCTTAGAAGACACAAGCCCTAGCGTTTTAATGCAGAATTTAGAGACAAAAGTTTTTCGGGTCACTGACTCTTGAGTCGGCTGATGGTAATCCCCGTAAAACCAAATAATATCGTTAGTAACAGCGATAAATAACAGAAGAACGCATAAGGCAGATAATCAAGCACGGGCACGCCTAATGCTTGGCTGATAAACACGCCGCACACACTCCAAGGCACTAGAGGATTGATGACCGTACCTGCATCTTCAATGGTACGAGACAGATTCTTAGGGTGTAAATTCAAACGCTCAAACGTCGGACGAAAGGCAGTACCAGATAATAAAATACTCAAATACTGCTCGCCAATAAGCACGTTAATACTCAGAGCAGACATGGCAGCGGCAAATATGGCGCGTCCTGATGTGGTTAATGTGTCTTTAATCCCTGATAACAGTGCTGGCAAAATACCCAATGCTGTGAGCAAGCCACCGAGACTGAGTGCCAATATCACAATCGCTTGAGTGAAGAACATACTCTGCACACCGCCGCGCGATAGCATACCACCGACTTCACCCAGCTCTAACGATTCAGCCGGTGCATAGCCTGCAAATAAATAGCCGCCTAATTGTCCAAAGCTCGGCGAGCTGTGCAAATAAGTAATAATCAATGCTGCCACAATGGTACAGATAATCGTATAAATGGCATTGACACGAAAAACCGCCAACCCAACCAGTACCACAAATGGTAATACCGCATAACCATGTACCAAGCCACTTTCAATCAACTGACCTTGCAATATGGTTACTTGACTCAAGTCAGAGCCTGCGGTCTGCCCAGAAAAAAACCAAAAAATAATGACCGTGAGTATCCACGCTGGTACCGTGGTATACATCATATTGCGAATATGCTCAAACAAATCAATACCCACCACCGATGAAGCAATGGTACAGGTGTCTGATAACGGCGACATTTTATCACCGAAAAACGCCCCTGAAACCACAGCACCAGCCGCAATCGCCACGTTGGCATCAAAGGCATTACTCATACCAATAAAAGCCACGCCCAATGTCGCCGCGGTGGTCAAACTACTGCCCAAGGCAATACCAATAATGGAGGTCAATACAAAGGCTGAAATGTAATAATACTCTGGCGATATCAACTGAAAACCAAAATACATCAGCGTTGGAATAGCACCAGACATCATTAAAGCGGCGACCATCAAACCAATAAAGAAGAATAGATAGATCGCACCGATACCGCGCATGACACCTGATGCCATTTGCGCTTGCATATCGTCAAAGGTCAAGCCTTTAAACAGACCAATGCCCAGCAAGACACAAATAGCGAGTATCAATGATAAATGCGGTACCCAGCCAAAACCTATCATGGTAACGCCCATAATAGCGATGACAATGGCAGAAATCATAAATGCCAGTTGAGGTGAAATTTGGGTTAATATTTTTGGAGGCATCACACATCCTTAGCTTGCCAGTCAAATCTGGCGTTAGGGTTGGCTTTGAGTCGGACAAGTTTAATGAGTTGCAATAGCGATTGCTACCCTCATTATTGATCCAGCAGACTATCGGTCTTAGCTGCCATGACAAAATCATTGCGATGCAGACCTTTAATGCTGTGTGACCACCACGTTACGGTGGCTTTACCCCACTCTACCAATATGCCAGGATGATGGCCTTCTGCTTCGGCGATGTCTGCTAATTGGTTGGCAAACTCCATCGCCTTGACGAAGTTTTTGAATTTATATTGACGTTGTAATTGCTTGATGCCATCAACCTCGATCAATGACCAATCTGGAATTTGCGGTAATAGCTCTTGTGCTTCGATGTCGCTGACCGTTGGCGCGCCAATGCGGCAGGCCTCACAGCTGGCTTGTGATAATGTCGTCATTATAATGTCCTTTTATGTTAACTATTCATTTTTTTAATACTGTTATGTTTAATACAGTTACGTCCATGTTGACGCTGTCATTTACGACTACATTATTCAAATGATGCCGTTTTTCTTAACCATGCATTAGGCGTTTTTTACTGCATAACTAGGCTCGAACAATCCTAGCGACATGGCTTGTTTGACCATTCCCATGATATCGCTATTGACGATATCAAATAATGTATCCAAATCATCAATGACATAATAAATCGGCTGGATATGATCGATACGATAAGGGGTACGCAACACATCAAGCAAGTCAAACGCTCGGTGCTCTGGTTGATTTTGCGGTTGATGCTGAGATTCTGCTTGCTGCTCAGAACCAGCATTGAGTGCATAAACCGTCTCAGACGGTGAGCTTAAAATGCCACCGCCATAGATTCGGCGACTGCCTTTATTTTGTCCCACCAAACCAAACTCGATGGTAAACCAATAGAGCCGTGCCAAAAACCACCGTTCTTCTTTAGTGGCATTAAGACCCAACTTGCCATAAGTTTCATTGAACGTCGCAAAGGCAGGATGGGTCAAAAGCGGACAATGTCCAACGATTTCATGAAAAATATCAGGCTCTTCGATATAGTCCATATCATCAAATCGACGGATAAAAGTTGCCACCGGAAAGGATTTATTGGCAAGCAATTTAAAAAACTTACCAAAACTGATTAATGCAGGGACAGCGGCAGTTTGCCAGCCAGTGGTGGCTTGCAATACTGCATCAATATCTTGCAGCTGCGGAATACGCGTAGCGGGCAAATTCAGTTTTTTTAAACCATCTAGATAAGCTGAGCAGGCACGGTTGGGTATTTGCTCGGCTTGACGCTCAAGCAATGCCTGCCACATACCATTTTCATCATCACTATAGTGAATATGACCATGGCTATCTGGCTGATGCGACACGTAAGGTTGTTTTTTAGGCATAGAATCCTGCTTTTTATGAGCAGAATTATCGTGACTGGCAGCATCAGTGCCTAGCGTTTTGCAAGCAACGCTGTTGGCACCGATAGCTTTATTAACAGAATTCGTATGTGGTAGGCGTTCCATGCCTGTATTCCTTTTATTGCCATTGGCACTCTAAATGGCACTCTGAATTTTTGCTATTCGTTTTCAATCATGACTGAACCATAGCTCAGTGATCGCATTGAACACACGGCATTACAGAGCGTAGTGGTTATTAGGGGCAAGACAAACTCCTTTTGCCCTGCCCGTTTATTTTATGGATTTTTCCCTAAATGTAGAGGCGCTTACGGTGTTTCAGTTTCTGGCTGACCAACCGTGCCACGACGGACTTGATCGCGCTCGATGGATTCAAATAGGGCTTTGAAGTTACCTTCGCCAAAGCCATCTTCGTAATCACCTTTACGCTGGATAAACTCGAAGAAAACAGGGCTACCTAAAATAGTTTCAGAGAAAATTTGTAGTAGCAGACGCGGTGTGCCGCCTTCAGTGGTGCCATCTAACAAGATACCGCGCATCTGTAGCTCAGAGACATTTTCGCCATGATTTGGTAGACGCTCACTCAGCATTTCGTAGTAAGTCGCAGTTGGAGCGGTCATGAGCGGGATACCCGCTGCTTTTAATTTATCGATGCTGGCAAACAAATCATCGCTGGCTAAAGCAATATGCTGAATACCTTCACCGTTGAAATGCATCAAGTATTCTTCAATTTGACCGCCGCCCTGCTTTGACTCTTCGTTCAATGGAATACGGATTTTGCCATCAGGCGCTGTCATGGCTTTACTGGTCAAACCCGTATATTCACCTTTGATGTCAAAAAAGCGGATTTCGCGGAAGTTAAAGATGCGCTCATAAAAGTTTGCCCAATAGGCCATACGACCACGGTAGACGTTATGGGTTAAATGGTCGATAACTTTAAAACCATGCCCGACAGGACGACGGTCTACATCAGCAAAAAACTCGAAATCGACGTCATAAATAGACTCACCATCTTTATAACGATCAATAAGATAAATCAGTGAGCCACCGATACCTTTGATAGCAGGCAAGCGCAGCTCCATTACACCAGTGGGCACGTCTACTGGCTGCGCGCCCATTTCGATGGCACGCTCATAAGCTTTTTTGGAATTCTGCACACGAAAGCCCATGCTACAAGCACCAGCACCATGCTCTTCAACGAAATAACTCGCTTCGCTTTTTGGTTCACGATTTAGAATAAGATTGATATCACCTTGACGGTATAGCGCCACATCTTTTGAGCGATGGTTGGCGACATGGGCAAAGCCAAGCTGTTTGAACAATGCGTCGACCGCATCCGGTTGAGGTGAGGCGAATTCAACAAAATCAAACCCATTCAGGTTCATTGGGTTGTCAAATAAATCTGCCATTGTAATCATCCTTAATTTCAATTGGTGGTAAAAATGCAATAAAAAATGTCTTCAATCAATAATTCTTATTGACGATGTATTTATATTAGATTAGGTTTATTTATAAGACTAATTGTTTTTTATGATTTATTTATCAGGTTTACTTATGAATATCAGCATTCGCCAATTAACCGCTTTCATCCAAGTCGCTGACAATGGCAGTTTTACCCGTGCCAGCGATCAGATGCATTTGACCCAATCTGCCGTTAGCGGCTTGATTAAAGAGCTAGAGTCCAGCCTCGGTATTGTGCTGTTCGACCGTACTACCCGCCAGCTGTCGTTGTCGGTAGTAGGACGGCATTTATTGCCGCAAGCACGGCGTATCTTGAATGAGATGCAGCTGTTTGAAAATGAGGCAAGCAGCTTAACGAGCTTGGCGCAAGGTCAAGTACGACTCGCTGTTTCGCAGTTTGCAGCCTCCTCTATGCCAGCGGTCATCGCCCAGTTTTCCAAACAACACCCCGAGATTGGCGTATCGTTATTAGATTGTTCGGCAGAAAACTTACTCAGACATATTCAGGACATTGAAGTAGATTTGGGTGTCGGTACTGAGCTTGGATTTATGGAGGCTGAGGACGACATCAATGCTGATTTGTTATATCAGCTGCCATTTTGTGTGGTGATGCCTGACAACCATGCGCTGGCACAAAAACATGAAATAACGTGGCAGGATTTATTAGACATTCCGCTCATCACGCTGCAAGGCCCTTTCATTGAACAAGTGACAGCCGAATTGGACGACCAGATCGCCAGTCATATTCAACAGGCGCGTTACAAGGTCAATTTTATGTCCACCGCGCTTGAGATGACCCGTCAAGGCTTCGGCATTACCTTATGTTTGCCCTATATGCCCGAAGTCATCGACTGGGTTAGCGCCAATGGTTTACAAATGAGGCCGCTGGCACAACCCGTTAAAATGCGGCAGTTTTTTATCTATCAGCGTGCTTCTCGTGCGTTATCGCCTGCTACCATTGCTTTCAAAGACTTCTTGCAGAGCTATTTTTCCAGTCATTTTAATGACTTACAGCATACTTAAGTATCGCTGATACAGAGATCATCGGTGCTTAAAAAGCCTTGAAACACAATGGTTTCAACCAACTATTTTATTAATTATGCAAGATAATTGAATCTCATATTGAGTTAACCGTCAATTTGCTCTATGATTTTTGGCGGCTTGATTTATATTTCATAAGGAAACAACATGTTTGAACGTATCGACTATTACGCTGGTGATCCAATTCTAGGGCTGATGGAAAAATATACAGCAGATAACAATCCTAAAAAGGTCAATTTAGGCATTGGTATTTATTATGATGAAAATGGTGTATTGCCCGTACTTGACTGTGTAAAAACAGCCGAAGAACGCATTGCCGATCCTATTGCGCCGCGTCCATATCTGCCGATGGCAGGCTTGCCAGGACATCGTAAAGGCTGTCAGGAATTACTGTTCGGTAAAGACGCGCAGATTTTAAAAGACGGTTTGGTCGCCACTATCGCTACGATCGGCGGTTCTGGTGCGTTAAAAGTCGGCGCTGAGTTCATCCATGAATGGTTCCCACAATCTAAATGCTATGTGAGTGACCCAACATGGGGCAACCACATTGCTATTTTTGAAGGCTCTGACGTCGAAGTGGGTAAATACCCGTACTACGACAAAGCCAACAGCAGCATCAAGTTCGATGAAATGATTGCGTTTTTTGAGACGTTGAACAAAAATGATGTGATCTTGCTGCATCCTTGTTGCCACAATCCAACAGGTCTAGATTTGACCCGTGAGCAATGGGATACCGTGCTGAACGTCGTTCAAGCGCGCGAACTGATTCCATTTATGGATATTGCCTACCAAGGCTTTGGCGAAGACATGGACAGCGATGCTTATGCGATTCGTAAAGCTGTCGATATGGGCTTGCCATTGTTTGTCAGCAACTCATTCTCTAAAAACTTATCGCTATATGGTGAGCGTGTCGGCGGTCTATCAGTTGTTTGTCCAACGGTTGACGAAACAGAGCGCGTCTTCGGTCAGCTAAATGCTACCGTACGCCGTATTTACTCAAGCCCGCCATCACATGGTGGTCGTGTGGTCGATATCGTTATGAATGACGAAGCACTACATAAGCAATGGGTTGGCGAAGTTTATGCGATGCGCGACCGTATCAAAGCCATGCGTTTACAGCTAAAATCAGTGTTAGAAGCCAAAATCCCGAACCGCAACTTTGACTATATTACCCGTCAAAACGGCATGTTTAGCTTTACTGGTCTGACGCCTGAGCAAGTCGAACGCTTACAAAGCGAGTTTGGCATTTACATGGTTTCCAACTCACGTATGTGTGTGGCTGGACTGAACACCAGCAACATCGACTATGTTGCCAATGCCATGGCAGACGTCTTAAAAGACTGAGTGAGCACGCATTAAAACGGTGCGATAGTACGTAATATAGATTCACAAAAAGGTTGAGCGACTGCTCAGCCTTTTTTTATGTCCTGCGTTTTCCTATTTATTTTACTAAAGAACATCAATGTCCCTAGTATCACGTCTCTTTTAAGAAAACACTGCACAAAAACCCTTGCAATCTCCACTTTGATAAATTACATTATGCGTAAGTAGTTAATTATAACGTAATTCATTATATGCTTTAGCAAGGAGCAACCTATGTCAAAGATTGACAACACCCTCACATCCTTCATCGATATCGCCGCTGATTCTGACTTCTCCATTCATAACCTACCTTATGGTATTTTTAGTGATGCCAAAGACGCTGTTGGTAATAACAAGTGCCGCGCTGGGGTGGCTATCGGTGAGTACGTATTGGATTTGTCTGTGCTCGAAGCAGAAGGTTTACTGAGCTTAGAGGGCGGTCCATATTTTGATCAACCAACGCTAAATGCTTTTATTGACTCAGGTCGAGACAATTGGACACAGGCACGCTCAACCATCCAAACCCTACTATCTAGTGTCAGCGACACCTTGCGTGATAATCAAGACTTGCAGAAAAAAGCGCTATTTAATCAAGCAGACGTCACCATGCATCTGCCTATTCACGTACCAGGTTTTACCGATTTCTATTCGTCTAAAGAGCACGCTACCAACGTCGGTACTATGTTTCGTGATCCAAACAACGCCCTACTACCTAACTGGACTGAAATGCCAGTCGGCTATAACGGACGCGCCAGCACCGTCATCGTCAGTGGCACTGATGTGATACGCCCCTCTGGTCAATTAAAGCCAAACGCTGACGACCGCCCTATTTTCTCAGCCTGTAAGCGTTTAGATTTTGAGCTTGAGACTGCTTTTGTGGTTGGTAAAGGTAATAGCATTGGTCAACCAATTGCAGTAGACAGTGCCTTTGAGCATATTTTTGGCATGGTTTTACTCAACGACTGGTCAGCCCGTGACATTCAAAAATGGGAATACGTGCCTTTAGGCCCATTTAATGCCAAAACCTTTGCTTCTGAAGTCTCGCCTTGGATTGTGACTATGGATGCGTTGGCACCTTTTAAAACAGCATGCCCGATTCAAGAGCCAAAACCATTGGCATATCTAAACGAAAAAGACAGCAATAATAGCTATGACATCCATCTATCAGTTGAGTTATTGCCTGAAAATTCAGATAGCGCCACTGTGGTTTGTGAGACCAACTTCAAGCATATGTATTGGTCAATGGCGCAGCAGCTCACCCACCACACCATCACTGGCTGTAAAGTGGAAGTTGGCGATATGATGGGCTCAGGTACGATTTCAGGACCAACGCCAGATTCTTATGGCTCAATGTTAGAGATTGCTTGGAATGCGACCAAACCTGTCACTTTAAAAGGCGGCGAGACCCGCAGTTTTATTGAAGATGGCGACACAGTAATCATGAAAGGCTATAGCGAAAAAGACGGCATTCGTGTCGGGTTTGGTGAAGTACGCGGCAAAGTACTGCCCGCGCTTAACTTTGATTTTGACAAATAGTCTAGAAAAAATGTGAGCACTATTGTTTTGAGCTGCCAAGCAACCATCGACCTATAGTCAATCGGTACTGGCAGCCTATTACTCACTGCATTCCCTATCAAAAGGAGTTTGATATGAGCTTTAAAATTGAAAAAATCCATCATGTGGCCTATCGCTGTAAAGACGCCAAAGAAACCGTTGAATGGTATCAAAAATACCTAAACATGGACTTCATCCTTGCATTCGCTGAAGACCACGTGCCTTCGACCAAAGCCTTTGATCCTTATATGCATGTGTTTTTAGATGCTGGTAATGGCAACGTATTGGCATTTTTTGAAGTGCCCAATCAGCCTGAAATGGGTTTTGATCCGAATACCCCAAATTGGGTGCAACACTTAGCCATGAAGGTAAAAGACCGTGATGCCTTAATGGCAGCAAAAAAGCATTTAGAAGAAAATGGTATTGATGTGGTCGGCGTGACCAATCACGGTATCTTCCATTCTATCTATTTCTTTGATCCTAATGGCCATCGTATGGAACTCACCTATGATGATATTACCTCAGAAGAAAAAGTCTCGATGATTACTGAAGCCATGAAGTATGAGATGTTAGAAGAATGGTCACGTACCAAACGCGCACCCGCTCATACTCAGTTTTTACATGCAGAGGAACTGGCTGAAGCAAGAGAAGTCGCGCCTGTCGGTGAGTGATTGACCTGTTATTGTGTTTGCTATCTCTTTTTATATGATTAATTAGGGCGTACCATCATTTTAAGACCACTAAATGTATCAATATACTAATTGATGACACGCCCTAGGTAGCGAACAATATCTAACCATCATGAAAGGATTCAATGATGAAAATAAAAACCCCTTTAGAAATACTCTTAGCGACCTCGCTCGCGATGACTGGTTGCTCTAATAATGACCCAGCAGTAAACGCTGATGTAGATACAGGCGATGTGACTACTCTAAGATTCTCACACTTTATGACTGCCAATGACAACATAAACACCGAAGCATTGCAGCCATGGGCAAAGAAAATTGAAGAAGAATCAAAAGGCCGCTTAAAGATTGAGATCTACCCTTCTGCTACTCTTAGCAAACCGGGGGCTACCTATGATGCTACCGCAAAAGGTATCGTTGATATTGGTATGCAAGCGCAAGGATATACAGCAGGGCGATTTCCTTTAACTCAAATTGTAGAGCTGCCAGGTATCACCAATACTGCACAGCAGCAGAGCTGCATACTTCATAAACTGTATGATGATGGTGTCATTAAAAATGAGTACGAAGATACTCACCTGCTCGCGCTGATAGGCACTGGACAAGGCGCTCTTCATACGGTTGATAAACCCATTCGCACGCCAGCCGATATGAAAGGTTTGCGTATTCGCCAACCTTCGGCCGTTGCTAGCCACATTATCGAGGCGACTGGTGCCGCACCCGTTGGCATGCCTGCCAGTGATACTTATACCTCGCTTCAGCGCGGTGTCATTGACGGACTCAGCTTTACTTGGCAGCCCATTCAAGCTTTTCGTCTTGATGAGCTCATCAATACACATACCAACATACCTTTTTATAATTCTACTTTTGTTATCAGTATGAACAAAGATAAATATGATAATTTGCCCGATGATCTCAAGAAAGTAATTGATGACAATTCAGGGGCGGAGATGGCAGCACGTGTCTCCAAAGTATTTGACGTCAGTAACGCCAAAGCAATGGCTGCCGCTAAAGAAAAAGGCGATATCATGATCGATATTCCTGACCCACTCAATGACCCAGACTGGAAAGGTCCATTAATGGAAGGCTCGCAGCACTATCTAGATGAAGTGAATGCCACTGGTCTAGATGCTAATAATGTATACGAAAAAGCAAAAGCTGCCAGTAGCGCCTGTGTGGTCTAAAGGGTGAATATCATTAAATGATATTCGGACAAAACCCCATTTACGCGATAGCCGGTCAATTTATATGCTTAAAACTTATATAGTAAAAATACCAGCTACGCAATTTGATAACGCTGCGCTATCGCTAGAATTTGCTCAACCACGTTGTGTTGCTCACTCATGGGCAATTGCTCTGTCGTTCCAATGATAGTGATGGCGTATTCTAGTGGTAGTCCTTTGCTAGCAGTTTTGCCACTAACAGCAGATAGATTAACAGCGCTATTAACAAACGGCGGCAATATGACAGGAATGGTGATGGCATTAATCCCCATGAGCATATCACCCGTGACCGTCGCATAGCCTTGGGTACGAATCTTGGCTTGCAAATGACTGAAATTCTGCCATTTTTCTGTAATTATTGCTTCATTGTCTGTCTGCCATTCAGCTGTTACCAATGGCTGAATGACGGCATCTGGCTGATAACTGGCAAATAATTGCCCCGTCGCCGATGTCGTCAGCGGCATACGTGAACCGATACGAGTGATAATACTAATCGGGCTATCTGGTTCAACGGACTGAATAATAATAGGACCTTCGCTAAACCATTTGGCAATCTGCACACCGCAATTCAGGGTGTCTTTGATTTCATTAGCGATGTGCGTCAGCCGCTCTAAAATATTGTTTTGACTAAATCCAGAGTGCCCCAATGCTGCCAATGTGTTAACCCTATCGCCTAGCCCGTAGCGACCATCATCAAGCTTACGCGCATAGTTTTTACGTATGAGGCTGACCAAATAACGGTGACACTTTGCTGGATGCATTTGCATCACTTGCGCAATATCTTTTAGCATCATAGGCTCGTTATGATCAATAAGAACGTCTAATACCGACAATCCAATCTCCAGTGACTGGACGCCACTTTGACTTTTATTGGTTGTCACGGGATTTTCTAAAGGGTTTTCAGCTGCTGGCATGTTTTGCTCAATGAGTAATTTACTTGGCATATTAATCTAATATATTCATAAAAACTGAACTAAAGAGGTAACGTCATAAGAGTTTTTTAATTGTATAAGATACATTTCGTACCATTAATTATAACCGCTTATCTCATTCACAACCTACCATAATAAAAGGAATTCACAATGATGACACTTTATGGCTACTTTCGTAGCAGCACCTCGTATCGTACTCGTATCGCGATGAATCTCAAAGGCTTAGATTATGACTATATTTCGGTCAATTTAGCAAAAGATGAGCAGTTAGCAGATGCGTTTAAATCACTCAACCCACAAGGATTGGTGCCTGTTTTACAGACCGATGATTTATTACTATATCAAAGCCCAGCCATTTTAGAATGGTTAGAAGAGGTTCATTCAGAAAACCCGCTATTGCCTAAAGACGCGGCTGGACGTATGCAAGTACGTGCCATTAGCGCTATGATTGGTTGTGACATTCATCCTATTAATAATCGCCGTATCTTACAATACCTACGCAATGAGCTGGCAGTAGACGAAGAAAAAGTCATGGCGTGGTGCAACCGTTGGATGAGTGAGGGCTTTGCGGCGTTAGAGAAAATACTAGCAAAAGACAAAAGCCGTGGAAAATTTTGCTACGGTGACAGCCCTACTTTTGCAGATTGCTATCTGATTCCTCAGGTCTCTTCGGCGCGACGTTTTAACGTGGATTTAAGTGCCTATCCCAATATCGTCGAAATTGACACGCATTGCCGTACGCTTAAAGCCTTTGCTGACGCTGATCCTAGCATGCAGCCTGATGCGCCCAAGTCTCAATAAACAATCAAACAGGGTGCTTTCAGTAAGGGTGTTTTGCTATTAGATGATTAGAAAATTAAATGATTAGAGAATTTAATAACAAAACGCCCTTATAATTTCTGGGCTCAGGGCTCAGGCAAAGCAATCAAAGCGAATGACTGCCTGAAAATAGACAAAGCATCGATACTCTTAAGCCAAATACAGCATTCAATATTTCATCGAATCATCACTTCCACTTTTTATCTCAATATAATATTTAATATATTCAAATTATTGGTTGTATAGCAGTCAACTGTTGGCTATTCTTGGTATAGGCGTTGTTATATCTCAAATTTAGAATGAATTTTAGATAAACATACTGTTTTATACATTAAAATAAGGTTGGATATTATGAGTTATACACCTTTATCAAATAACAAAGACTCTCTACCATCCCATGCCGCTCAAGATATTTATGATTTAGCCCTATCGGCTAGAGAAGAAACAGAAACCTGTAGAAAAATTGCACCGATAGTGGTCAAAAAACTGTCAGAGTTGTCGCTATTTAGGATGGGACTGCCAAAATCGTTGGGAGGATGGCAAGGCAATCCTGTGGAAACGTTAAAGGTTTATGAGACGCTAGCCAGTGCTGAAGCCTCAGTTGCTTGGATCGTTTGGAACAATCATTTGGCCTGCACATTTGGACGATTTTTAGACGAGCCTAGCATGAAGGAAATATATAGTGACCCCTCTCATGTCTATGCCAACTCAGCACGCCCTGAAGGGATTGCTAAACAAACCGCTGAAGGATATATGATCTCAGGTCAATGGACATTAGTATCAGGTTGTGAGTTGGCAGACTGGTTTGTGCTGCGCTGCTTGGTAATATCCGAAGGCTCGCCTACGACCCTTGGACCGGGTGCAAATCTAAAGTTGTTCTTTATTCCAAAAAAAGATGTGGAGGTGATTGATACTTGGCATGTTGGTGGACTAAATGGTACAGGCAGTCACGACATCGTTATCAAAGACGCGTTTGTGCAGGAACGTTATGCGGTCGATTTTGATAGCCCTGTCGCCATCGATAATGCGTATAGCCGCCTACCAATCGGTTGTATTAATGCCGCTGGCTGTGCAGCGATGGCACTGGGTGTCTTAAAAGCGGCGACAGATGAGTTAATCGAAATTTGCCTTAAGAAAGTAACGCCCGGTAAAAGCCCAGATTTGCGTGATCGTGCAGCAGTACAAGCGACTATCGCTAAAAGCAAGACACTATTAGCGTCTAGGCGCGCACAACTACACAATAGTGTCGAGATATTATGGAACGAAGCACAGCAACAGAATGCCTTTACCGATATACAGCTGGCTGATGTGTGGGCAGCAGCTTGTGAGGCAGCGAGAGAAGCCAGAGCCATGGTATCGGAGATTTATGCGGTCGCTGGTACGGTCTCGCTATATAAAAAACATAGAATAGAAAGAGCGCATCGAGACATTCATGCTATTTTACAACATGGTATTGTGCAGCCACATTGGATGGAGCAAGCTGGCATGGCTTATGTCGGATTGACCCCAAATGCAGCCATGTTCAGAGTATAGAATTGTTTTTATAAAAATAAATAAGCCCTCATAGAATGAGGGCTTTTTATCGATTGGCTATTGAGCTAAAGAAAAACAAATCATTGTTAAAAATCATATAGTGATTACCAAATCATCACGCTGAAAACGTCTTCATGCTCATGTCGCAAAAAAGCAAGACATCTGATGCCTTGCTTTTTTACGACTAATTTTTATAACTAACAAATCACTTTACTTGATAGTAGGCTTGATTGCTTTAATCAAAATGGAAGCCTGCACCAATCGAGCCGCCAGCATTACCTTGAGTATCAGCGGTGCCGTTTACCTTCATGACCCAACGACCATCATTGGATAACTTCGAGAAGCCAATAGCAACTGCACTTTCCCCATTGTACGTTCCTATACCGCCACCGATTAAGGATTTACCAGCGATGTAAGCTTGCGGTAGTGAAGACATTGCCATGGCGGCTGAAATACCAGCATTTGCATCGTCTTCGACTTCACCAATTTTATAACCTAGCTCATTCATGTTGTTGCCAAGTCTTTGACTAACAGCATCTAATTGACCCATATTCACAGCGTCTCTGGGTGCCATTCCATCAGCCACATCAGTGATCTTGTTACCAGCGGCGTTGATACCGCTTGCAGTCATACTAGGACCACCGACAATGCTGACGCCATTATTGTTGATTGTCGTATTGCCAGTTTTGACGCTATCGATATTAATATCACCGTTTAGATCAAACTTAATACTACTACCTGCTGCTGTTGTGGTGATGTTATTACCACCTGTGAAGGTGAGGACACTGCCATCGCCTACTGGTTTGTTGATGGTAGCACCGCTATCAGCACCAAAATTGAGACCCGCATCTATTTTATCCCTGTTCACTTTGATATTGGTCGTATTAGTGTCGATGTTTGTTTTATTCGTGGCAATATTCGTGGTATTGGTTTGGATATTAGTAGTGTTGGCTTGGATATTTTCATTGATAACGACTTCTCCTTGCTTAATAGAAGCAATCGCACCGTCGATACTATTTTGACCAGTACCACCAATATTACTATTGGTAAAGGTGCCATCTACAGGATTGTAGACTGTCTCACCGCCAATGATACTACTGATGCCACTGCCTTGTGCATAGAGCTGACCACCATTGATGGCATCTTTGCTACCTTCAGAGACATCGCCATTCACAACGTTTGTAATCTTAGTGTCAGCAGCATTGATACCCGCTTTGGTGACACTAGGTCCACCTGTAATAGTCAGCCCATTATTATTCATAATGGTATCACCCGTCGTTACGCTATCTAAATTCAGGTCTGGATTTAAATCGAAGCTAATGTCATTGACGCCTGCCAATGGTGCAGCAGCAAGTAGGCCAGGGCTAACATTATTGTCCGCTGATCTAGACACTTTAATATTACCATCTGTGCTGTTTAGATCGATGGCGCTGCCTTGTTTGATCATAGTGGCAACATCACCCTGAGCCGTTAGTCCCCAACCTTGATCAAGGGCAAACGTCGTGGCATTCAACTGTCCGACAGTCGCCGCATCTGTATCTGCAATACCAGCAGCTACATTGGTGATTCTGTTAAAACCATTGTCAAGACCACTACTGCTCAGTCTAACCGTTCTACCCGGACCCTTATCGGTAAAGGTAAAGCCATTACTATTCATAATGCTATTACCAATCTGCATGCTACCCTCATTGCCTAAATTCAACTGGTTATTCAGTTTCACCTGAACACCCGTTGCTGAGGCCATCGTCGTAATGTTGCTATCACCAGTGACGTTGATGGTATCACCTAAAGCAAACTGCTGGTCGTTGGCACTATTGCCATCACCGATTTTGATGCCTTTAGCCACGAGACTATTGGTTGCTGACAATTGGTCGAAGTTTACCGCATCCTTACCTGTGGTCGCTTCTGCAACGTTAGTAATTTTATTGCCACCATTGTTTAGACCATTGGCTGAGATGCTGACACCGCTACCAAAGTTTGCGCTGTTAAGACCAGTTAAATCTTTCGCAAGTTTCACGGTCAATGTGCTGGTACCGTCAGCAACGACGCCAATGTTGTTGCCATTTGACAAGTCACTTGCCACGGTCGCGCCACCTTTGATTGTCAGCTTGTCACCAAGCTGACGATTAACGGTAGTACCCGTGTCACCATCGAAATCAAAACCTTTATCGATGGTCGTGGTCGTGGCTTGTAGTTGACCAAAGTTTACGGCATCGCTGGCTATTGTACCGTTAGCGACATTGGTAATTTGATTGCCACCATTGTCTAGCCCACTATTACTGAGTCTGACCGTTTGATTAGTCCCACCCATAAATGTGACACCATCAGCGTTGACGACTGTATTTCCTGTAGTCAAGCTGGTTGAGACTAAGTCGGCAGCAGTAGCAACTTTGATACCGCCATTGTCAGCGGTCAAGACAATATTGTCACCAGTAATAAAGTTGGCTGTATTATTGTCTTTATCCAAAGTCTTGACATCAGCACCATTGATTTGTGTCACTACCGTTTGCATCGCACTATCGGCTTTTACCAAGCTTGCCTTACTACCTTCGCTTAGATCAACTTGATAGTCGGTGATATTGGTATCAGGATCTTTGACACTAGTGCTAACTGTTAGTGCATTAGCATCGGCAGTAGAAACACTGGCGCCATTGGCATTGACAGTATAGACATCCTGTCCAGTATCGCTATCGGTTGAAAAGTCAACACTGGCAACATTTGTACCTTTAACTACTTTGGTTCTCGCTCCTGCGGCTGCCATCTGTACATCACCAATATTCGCCGCATTGGTTACTGTATCACCACCGCTTTTTACTCCCTTGATCTGGGTGTCGTTGGCATTGATACCAGTAGTAGAGATACTAACACCACCAAAATCTGCACTAGTGAGGCCCGTTAAAGTTGGAGACAGACCGAGAGCAATTCCATCGCCCGTTGATAAGCCAGTAGTGGTCAAATTGCTGTCCGTATCAAACTTAATTTCTTCACCCAAGGCAAAGGTTTTTTTGAGAGTGCCGCCGCTACTTGCATCATTCACATTAAACTTGATGCCTTTAGCAATATTGTCAGTGTTGGTGCCAATATTGGTGGTATTGGTTGAGATGTTGCTAGTATTGGTCGTGACTTGTTGGTTGGTATTAAATAACTGACCACCATTGATGGCGTCTTTGCTATTTAGACTGACCGTACCATTAGAAACATTGACGACCTTCTTATTACCCGCATTGATCCCGCTTTTGGTGATGCTTGGACCATTTAAAATGGTCAGACCATTACTGGTTAACGTGGCATTGGTAGGGTTAAATATGCTTCCACCCGTTACCGTGACACCTGCACCACTAACGGTAGTGACGCCAGTAAGCACGCCGCCAGTGACAATACCTAGACCATTGACCGTTGTACCGTTTAATAAGTTACCTGTGCTAACGCTGCCTGTTGTACCTAGGTTTAGATTGTCATTGAGCTCAACTTCGATTTTGCCATTTTTTACTCGGGTGTCGATGTTGCTGTTAGAGCCAACCACCTCAACGGCTTGTCCCAATGGTTTCTGTACTGTATTACCATCAGCAGCTTTTAGCGCAAATCCTTTGTTAATAGTCGTGGTATTATTTCCGACCGCTTCATTGGTCGCATACAATTGACTACCATTCACGGCATCTGTACTAGCCACAGTGACAGCTCCACCAGCGACGTTTTTGATCTGACGCTCAGATCCTACTACGCCCACGGATACTTGCGCACCCTCTCGTAGCATACCCTTATCATCAATGACATTACCGGCGATATCATATACCACGCCACCAACTGTCATCGTCTTTTCAGAGCTTGCACTTTTTGCTGTTGTTGAGCCTGCACCTAAAGAGACTGAACCATCTTTGCTCGCTGATGCACCAACACCGAACGCTGAAGAAGCCGTTCCCGAGGTATTGGAATGAACACCAACGGCTGTAGACAGATCACCTTTAGACAACGATTTTGCACCAATGGCTATCGACGCAGCACCTCCAGCTTCGGTATTGACATCGTACTGATTGGTTTCTACCAAATCTTTACCTACGTAGGATTTGAAAACATCGTTAACTGTGCCACTATTTAGTGGTGACAATGGACTACCATCGATATTGGTTCTCGATGCAAAATCTAGATCATCACCGCCTATCGCGATCGAGGATGCCCCTCTAGACACGACGTTAGCACCGATAGCAATCGATTGCTCACCACTTGCCATCGTCTGTTGCCCAAATTCTGAGCTGCCAATCGCAATGGTTTGGCTACCAGTGGCTTTTGCATTTCCGCCCAGCGCCATGGCGTTATAACCTGTCGCTCCGTCGTTATTAGCATTACCGACAGCAGCTGAGTCCACGCTATAATACTTGGTTTTATTATTAGCGACAGTATTCGACAGCCCCGTTAGCTGAGCCACATTGACAGCATCACTGTCACTACTACCTGCTGCGACGTTTACAATCTGACGGTTGCCACCCGCTGCTCCTGTTCCTACAGAGACCGCGCCAAGCGTAACGCTATCCGTTGCTTGGATGACTGAGCTATCTGCTCCTACTGGCACAAAACCACTGGCACCACCAGCACGATTTGCAATAGAGTTTGAACCTAATGCGATGCCATTTACTGCGTTAGATCGAGAGCCGACACCAAAAGCAAGGCTGTTATCAGCAGTCGCTTTTGCATTACTACCAAAGGCAATCGTATCACTGCCAACTGCTTGAGTCTGTCCATCCGCTCTATAACCTACATTTGCTTGATCAGCCACTGTACCTGCATTTTCAAAATCAGTTGAACCAATCGCAATACCACGTTTGCCTGAGGCAAGTGCTGAATGACCAACAGCAAGAGAGCCTTGACCCGTTGCTGAGGAGACGTTACCAATAGCCTGAGCAAAGTCAGCAGTCGCTGCCGATTGACGTCCAAGCGCTAACGAGGTATTCCCATTAGAATACGCTGCCGCCCCAATTGCCACAGATGACCGACCAATGGCTTTTGCTTGAGTGCCTAGAGCAGTAGCGACGTCGCCGGCTTCTGTCCCAGTGCCAATGGCGGTACTACCAGAGTTGTTTTGTGAACCACCCGTCCAAGTAAATGACGGATTGCCTCTATCGACCAGATTGAAGTTTTGCCCAGCGTCCGCTTCACAGCCAATGGCAACCGAATAGCTGCCTTCAGCATTCGCTTCAGTACTGTTTGTATTACAAGAAGAAATTGCCGTACCAGATCCCGTACCACCGCCGACATTCACTTGCGCAAAAGCTTGCGGTGACATTGTAAATCCAGCCGCCAGCATCCCTATGGCGATCGTGGATAGTCGGAAAAATTGGGTAGAAGAAAGATTAGAAGTCGTATTGATGGTCGCGTTTGCGCTCACGCTAGATTTGGAAGATTTGCCGCGCCCCTTTGCATATTCACCAACTGCGGTAAAACAGCTCAAGGCTTCATTCCATATTACTTTATAGATGCGGTTCATAGTGTGCACTCCCTTACAGACTGGTCAGATTTAAAAATCAGAGATAATATCCATCTTGCAGAGAGTCGATATCACAAAATAAAACACGTTATCGGCTGGCAATGAGTAAATATTTTTTGTTCATCATTTATCTTGTTAACCAACAACTAACACTTTTTATCTTGAAAAGCCCTAATCGCTCTCTCTATATATTAGTATTACCGAATATAGAGAGAGAGACAATGCCGCTCATCGGGCATTTATTACCGTTCATCCAATTATATAACAAAAAATGAATATATAGATGTTTTTTGCTCCTTGCTTATATTGAATGCTCCCACTTTTTTGAAATAATCCGCTTTGAAACTTAATAAAACACACGCTTATACACACACTTTAGAGATGTTTTAAGCGCGTGTTCGCCACTTTATGCTGCTCTTAGTCCCCTTCAGAGTTAACAGGCAATGTTATTTGCATCACCAGCCCTTGGATATCATCTTGGCGATTATAGACATGAATCTGACCCTTGTGTGCCATTACCACGGCATGAACGATTGCCAGCCCCAAACCATAACCCCCCGTTTCACGATGGCGAGCCGAGTCAAGCCGTACAAAGGGCTGAAAAATACGCGCCAAGTCCTTATCCGCGATGCCACCACCCTCGTCTGTGATGCTGATTTGAAGTGCAGGCTTATTGCCTTCCATCTCCACTTTTTTAATGTCAGCAATGACTGTTGAATCAGAGGCCGTATGCATAAAAGCATTACGAATGACATTTTCAAGCGCACTATGCAGCTGTTCTTGATTGCCAAGTACTGTCCAAGGAGTGGCTGAGTGAGCCGTTGATAAAGAATCTGTCATGGGTGTGTGACTCGGCTGCCATTGCCAACGCACATTTTTATGCTGAAACTCAAAGCAAACGTCTTGTCCAATCTCACTGATGATGTCAGAAATATCAACCGCTTCGTTTTCTATATTGTCGATGGTATATTGCTGCATTTGTAGAGATTGAATATGAATGATTTGCTCAATCAACTCATTCATCCGCGCCGACTCTTTATCGATACGGTCGAGATAACGACTGGCATTCGGTGCAAAGTCGCGAGTCAGCTCAGTCGCAACGTCTAGACGTGCCAGTGGCGATCGTAGCTCGTGCGAGATATCACTGAGCATCTGTTTGCGTGCTAGCTCACTCTCAGCCAACCGTTTTGATAATTTAGCCACGTCTTTTGCGAGTAAACCAAGCTCATCATCTCCCATTTTTGATAGGTCTGGGTGGGTCTGATAATCGCCATCAATCAGACGGTGTACGGTATTTTGTACACGGCGAATACGCTGAGTCATTGTACGGCTCAGCCAAATACAAACCAAGACGCTAAAAACGAGAATAAATAGCAAACGTATGGGAAAATTGCCACGTTGCAGCGCCATAACATCAGCAAAACGCAAATGCGGACGTAATTGTATAATGACAGACTGCTCATCTGGTAAGACGACCGTCACATCAGCCAGCTCAGGGCGACTGTCGAAATCAGCTAGCGTAGCGCTATTTGGCATCATCGGTTGCAGAATATGGTTTAAGAATGACGACTTATCATTCGACATTTTATTATTATCATCGTGACTATTAACCCTGTTATTGTCCACATTGGGCTGAGCTGCCATTGGTTGCATTGATGATTGCATTGATAGTTGCCCTACTTCACGCCGACTACCCTGCATACCTTTTTGCCTACGCTCATCTCTATTGCGATAACGCGGAAATATAATCGCCCCTTCTTCATCGTAAACACTTATCTGATTCATGAGTTGACGGTCCTGACGATACATCTGCTTAACTGTACTTAAATCACCCGCTCTTAATGCCTCAACCATTTCTTGACGCTTAATCAATAAACTATCAGTTTGTACGTTCATGCGAGCCGTTAGTGCTTTTTCGACCAGCCAACGCTCCACCATGATCGATAAAATAGAGGTGATTATAATTGTTAATAATAGACTTAGAAACAAACGCCAAAATAGTGTGATTCGCACTTTAAACTTTGGTGTTTGCTTAAGCATTTTATGGTTAATAGCTTTCTTGGAAGCGTTCATCGATGAGTCCATCATTACAATACCAGCTGATAACCTTTACCACGAACCGCCTTGATAGGCTCATCATGAAAAGGTTGGAGTTTTTTGCGGAGTCGTGAGACATGCACATCAAGGCTACGGTCGAACGGCTGTAATTCACGTTGTAAAACATGCTCTGACAGCCACGCTTTGCTCACCACCTCACCTTTTTGTTTCAGTAGCGCAACCAACAAATCAAACTCTGTCCCCGTCACTTGTAGTTCTATGCCATCTATCTGACAAAGCCGCTGGTTTTGATTCAGATGCAAACGGCTCTCTGGTAACGGCGTATGCTCTGATGTCGCTGCGCTAGTGCGTTTGATGACGGCATTGATACGTGCCAGCAGCTCTCTAGGATTGCAGGGTTTGGTAATATAATCATCAGCACCAAGTTCAAGCCCAATGATACGATCAATCTCCTCCCCTTTTGCGGTCAGCATAATGACAGGGATATCACTGATATTGGGTAATTGACGCAAGACACTCAATCCATCTATTTTTGGCATCATAATATCTAGCACCAGCAAATCATAAGCAGCAGCGCCATTAAGCACATTATTGCTTGCGGTTTTGAGTTTCTGTATGACAGCCTCACCATCGTGAACGCAGTCGCATGTCACCCCATGATTGTGCAAGTATTCTTGTAACAATTGGGTCAATTCTTCGTCATCATCACCTAGTAGTATGTGTGGCACATCTTTCTCCTTAAGCGTTAAATCGCTTTATGAGCCATATTATCAGTCAATTGCTTATCGATTCGCTATAAACGTTACCTTTCTTAATACTTCATAAATGTTCGTAACCTTTAACTGTCGTAATATAGCGTCTATCAGCGACAAATACTGATAACAAGCTGTGATGGATAGTGGCTATCCGGGACACTTAGCATTCATAAGCTAATCAGATAAAAACTGACTTTTTCGCAACCAATAACGTATGCACCATAAATTAAGGTAACGATGATGAAAAAATTATTAATGGGCTCAGTCTTAGCAATGTCTAGCATTTTCACCGTAACGGCTTGTACCAGTGTTAATGCAACCACTGATACCACACCAACGACCAGTAAAATGCAGCATAAAGATGGCATGAAAAAAGCCATGAACAAAGGCGGCATGAGAGGTCCAATGTCGCAGCTAGATCTAACAGCAACGCAACAAGCGCAAATCAAAGCCATCATGCAAGCACAACACGGCGATCGTAAAGCTGACCGTACAAAAAACAAAGCAGAACGGGCGCAAATGCAGCAACAAATGCAAGCATTAACTAATAGTAGCACTCTAAATACAGCCGCAGTTAATCGCTTAGCTGATCAGCAAGCGGCTAAAACCAAGCAGCGCTTCATTGAGCGAGTACAGACTCAACATGCTATCTCTCAAGTATTGACTGCTGAGCAACGCGCAAAACTCGCTACATTAAAAGCTGAAAAAATGGCGAAAGGTCATAAAGGCTCAGAGCACGGTAAAAGGCATGGCAAACCACATCAAGGCATGTAATTCGTCATTAATAGGCTGTTTCGCATTCATGCTGACTGTCCTATAAGACTGATTATGAACACATAAAAAAGCGCATCGTATAAACGGTGCGCTTTTTAGTTTTAATGTTGAGGCTCACATTACTTTGATATTTTAATTAACTGTAAAAAGGCGCGCTCTTCAAGAATTTTGATATCTAAACCACTCTGAATCAGCTCTTCCACTTTTCGATGCTTACTACTTTTTTCATGACCAGCAAGCAACGTTAAATCTTGAACACCAACCACAAGATAATCTAATGTCTTCGAAGCACCCGCTTTGACATTAAAACCATTTTTGGCTGCTATCTCAGCAATATCTGCTCGACTGATACTAAGATTGCCTGTAAAGCAGATATTGAGTCCTGCATATTGTCCTGACTCATTTCCAACTTTTGTGATATGACTGGGGTAACTTCTATTATTTGCGCTTGGTTGCTGAGGATAATTACGACTGTATTGACTATCTTCTACCCAATCATGAATTGATAAACCATTTTCTCTAAGAATGGTTACGATTATAAAGCCACATGCTTTGGCATCTTCTAGCGCGTCATGATGGTTAAACCGATAATTCCATTCTCTACAAACATTCGCCAGATTATAACCTTTAACCGAAAAGCGCTGACACGTCTTACGTACCAATACCGTGGCATCGACCCACTGTAACTCTGGTATTGGTAATTTGTGAAGCTCTAGACTTTTTGTCAACGCCCTTTGATCAAAGTCAGTATAGCTAACGACAACATTTTCACCGATAAATTTTAATATTTGCCCGTAAATGTCATACATAGACGGCGCATCTTTTACCATACTACTGGTAATACCATGCACTTCTATATTTTGACGACTAAAAGACGTCTGAGGACATACTAACTTACAGTAGGTATCAATTAACTTACCGTTCAAATATTTAGCCAAGCCTATTTGACAAATAGACCCTACCTCGCTGTTTGCAGTTTCAACGTCAATGGTCACAAAATTCACTAGCTCGTCCTCAATGTCATAGATTTAGTCTGATTTAGTTTTGTTTATTCAATCGCCCCAAACTTCTCTTTAGCCATTGGCATGACACTAAACATCATCTTACCCATTGCAGTACCATTGCCATCACGATAATACTGCATCAACTCGCTACCATACTCGCGCATATCAATACTGTTACTGGCATTAGGCACTTGTACATCACTTGGTAAATTGGGAAATACCATGTTTTTGGCGCTTACAGCGGAATACTGCTGCAAAACATCTATGACCATGTTCTTACTAGCGGCGGTTTCGCTCGGAAGCTCACTGCGCATATGCTGCCATTTGAGCTGACCACGCTTATCAAATCCATACAACTCTTGCGTCTCTGAATTGGATAGCATTGCACTTTCTGCCGTCTTTTCTTTTGCCTCTGCCATTGTTTCCTCTACTGCCTCACCGCCACTATCCATGCCACTCTTTATCATTGCTAGCATCTGCTGCACTAACGCTTTACTGGTAAATTTATCAGCATCTGTGTTGCCTACCTCGTCAGCCGCGCTTTCTTTAACCAGTTCTGGATATCGCTGACTCATCCGCTCGTAAATGATGCGCATATAATCTTGATAAAACTGCTCATAACTCTCAGCACTTTGTACACGGCGAATAACTTGTTTACTTGCTAGCATTGCTGGCAGCTGATGCGCGGGTAACTTGGGAGAGAACGAGGCTAGCGTATTAGGAGCAACATAATCAAACTGGCTAATCGGTGCGGCATCAAATGTGGCGTCTAAGGCGGCAAAGTGGCTTTTTATCAACTCACTACCAAAGCCTTTAGGTAAGGTGCCATCATCAATGGCTAGCTTTAACCACTTGTTGCGCCACTTTGTGCCGAGCTTGTCATCTAATAGCTCTGAATTAAACATCGCAAAATTATCTGCCCATAGATAAATATTACCGTTTTTCAAATCCAGATAAATCGGCTGATTCATGCTGCTTTGATGATTACGCGCTTGATACTGCACGCTCGCCAGCATCGTCGCCTTGCCAGCCATTGGCTGATAGACGCCTTGTGCATTGATAGACAGCGGCTTTAGCACATAAGCATCTAGCAACTTTGCTTTTTTGATATCTTGCGCTGTCGATCGGTCGTCGTAATTGTCAAATAACTGTTGGTAAAACGCTGGCACATTGATTTCACTATCATATTTACTCTCTACCCATGCCTCATAGGCATCCGTACACTCAAGATAGCGGTCTTTGAGCACCGTTCGCTGAGCATCATAATCTGCCACCAAAATATCTTTATTTTGCGTTTCTGCTTGGGTAATTAAGGTGGCATACGCTTGATCGTGTGTGTCTTCGCAGTATTCATCGATATAAACTGAGGCGACTGGCGCTTTGGCATCTATTTCCATATTTATATCGCTAAACTGCTGCTCGTTACTGATCTCCAGATTGCTATGATAGCTAAAGGACTGGCGGCGCTGTTTCTGTAACGCAGTCGCCAATGCTGTTTTGGCTACCACTGGCGTTTGCTTAGCAGTCGCAGCATTAGATTGGTCAAGACTGGTAGATTGGCAGCCCGTTAATAACAATGCCCCTGTGACTAATGCACCAGCAAATAGGCGATTGCCATTAAGAACTGATGCAAGGCTCGCTGACGAAAGACGACTTGCAATGATTTGATGTGATTTTTTCATTTTTTATCCTTATTGAATATGTGCTTGAATATGACAAGATAGCGTTATTGACCGTCTACCCTGTTGTCAGCATCATCTGCGGCATCGTCTTCGATATCAGTGTCATCTTGACTATCAGCACTGTCATATTCTGCTGCCTCATAGCCGCTATCACCATCTGCATAATCGCTACTATAGTCATCATCACTGCTCCCACTATAGTCATAGCGGGCATAACGTGCCGCTTGCAGTCTTTCTTTTTGTTGGCGTTGCTCTGCCATCCATGCATTGCCATCGATAGCAGCTTTAGCATTTGGGCCAAAAGACTCGGTCAACAAAGGCGTTAGTGCATGTTTATTAAAACTGCTTTTATCATAGCGTACTTGATTCAGCACGCTGGTTGTCGAACCCATCAAATCGCCACCGATATTTACCCGCTGCTGCTTACCAAGCAGGCGATCTGAGCGGTCTAAATAATAGTAATTTATCTGATTAAAAGAGATCGGACCGATGGCCTCAATAAGCTGCAATAGCGCACCCACATCCGCACTTTGGTAGCCTTTATTGTATAGCTGCACTTTCGCAAGCGCAGTTTTTAGCATAGCGCCATCAGGATATTTCTGTGGATTGGCATCGACATAATCCTGTAGCGATTTTGTCATGTATTTTAGAGTTTTTCCGATCATCTCACCGCTTTGCTTGCTGCCAAAATAGACTTTTACCGCTTGGCTCGCCCCGACTTCTTTGGCAAATGCATCATTATGAATATCTACAGCACTAAAGTGCTCAGGCGCAAGCTCTGCCATGCTGCTCTGTATGGCAGTGATGGCGGCATCATAAAGCACTGCTGGCGGCAGCTGCGCAGTAATACTCTCAGGCAACCCAAAACTAACGGTATGTGAGGTCATTTGATTAGGTAAAGGGGTGTTTTCAGGATTAACAAGCGCCACAATAGGCATGATTGCCGATGGGTCTACCGTGATACGGCTGTTATTAAAATCGAACGCTAACGGTATCTGGATGGATGAGCTAATCGTCGGCGTCACATAGTCATAGCTATAGACGCTTTGCAGTTGTCGCTGTTTGGGTTTGTACTGACTGACACTATTGAACGTTAAATTTTGATATTGATAAGCATTTGACGCAGCTATCTGTTCCGGCGTGCGATGGAACATACTCAGCATTTGACCAATGACGCCCGTAGATGTTGCTGATTGGCTACCTTCTACAGCCTCTGATTGTTGCTTAGCCATTTGTATGGCTTCATACTGCTCTATCATGCTTTTTGGGTTTAATTTTGATAACTTTGAAAAAGCACTGTCTGATTCATAATCATCGGTGTCATAGTTCCCTTCGCCGTAACTCTCTGATTGATAGTCACTGCGACTATAACCGTTTTCGTCATAGTTAACATCCTCTACAACACAGACTTCATAAGCGTCATCGTCCTCATTATCATTGCATTTATTCGACTCTGCACTTACCGCTGCTAACTCTGCCATAGCCTCAGTTTGCCTGTCCTCATAATCACTTTCATCATAGTCACCGTCAGGCTTATAAACATAGGCTTCTATAATTGTTCTAAGCAAGCTACTAGAGCCTGCATCAATGCTGTCTGGATCAATAAAAGGTACCGCTTGATAATTGGCTTGCGCGACTGCTACGTGTTCTGTTGCCAGATGCTGACGAATAGCTGCCAGTAAATGTGATTTGGC
This sequence comes from Psychrobacter sp. TWP2-1-2, assembly GCF_049896785.1. NCBI lineage: Bacteria > Pseudomonadati > Pseudomonadota > Gammaproteobacteria > Moraxellales > Moraxellaceae > Psychrobacter > Psychrobacter sp. TWP2-1-2. The sequence goes on from NZ_JAFCVA010000001.1 coordinate 343,425, forward strand.
TTGATTGTCCGTATTGGGATATTTTTCTTGGTAAAATAATTGCTGATAACGCTCAGATTTGGCAGTAAGGCTAGCATTAAATGCGCGTCCTTGTGCTTGGCTCTGCGCGCTATCAGCGGTATTAAAATCAATCATACTTTTTGATGCCGCAGTCGACGACACCGCTGGGCTTGATTGACAGCCCAAAAGAGCCAGAGACGTAGTGCCAACCAGCAAGGCGATAGACGTCAATTTACCTACCTGATATACATGATCGTTATTATTGATAGACGAATGATGACTCGTCATCTCAGAGTAGCGCTGTCGATTATGATTATTAATATGATTTGATGACATAGTAATCTCTTTGTATAAATAGCCAGTCTATAATTAGTGTACATTAGTACCGTTATTTATATCACAATGCGTTACAATTTAGTAATATTAGAACCTATTTATTAAGAAAATACTTAGATTTTTTTATACAAAATAACTTTCTCACTACTGCTTTCTCGCCCAAGTAAAAAGGACTTTACAATGCCAACCTCTATATCAAAAAACAACATACGCACTGCTGACAATAATCCTCAAGGTAGAGCAAATATTAAAGCGGCTATTTTGTTAATCAGTAGCACATTTTTAGTATCACTGTCTGCTCACGCGCTTGAGCCGACAACCAATCAATCAACTACTATCAACCCAACATCGATTAACACTAGCGCCATCAATCTCGCGATTATGGCTGATAATCCTACTGTAATATCTGAAACTCAGCGTGTGACAAGAGCCAAAATCAATGCCCTCACTTCCACGATTAACAATGCCAAGACCGATCAAGCCATCTATTCTGAAGATGCGATTCACCACCCTGTTTGGGCAAAGAACGGTATGGTCGCCACCCAAGAAGCCCTCGCCTCTGATATTGGACTCAAGATTTTAAAAGACGGTGGTAATGCGGTTGATGCTGGCGTCGCCGTTGGCTTTGCCTTAGCAGTAACTTTGCCGCGCGCAGGTAACATTGGCGGTGGTGGATTTATGATGATTTATGATGCCAAGCAAGGCAAAACGGTGGCACTCGATTACCGTGAAAAAGCACCGAGTAGCGCCTCGCGTGATATGTATCTCGATGAGGATGGCAATGCGGTCAGCGACTTGTCTCGTTATCACGGTCTAGCAGTTGGTGTACCGGGAACGGTCGCAGGATTACTTAAAGCATTAGAAGATCATGGCACCATGAGCCGCGGACAAGTGATGGCACCAGCGATTGCACTGGCTGAGGACGGTATAGAAGTCACAGCAGGTCTGTCTGAGTCACTCACAGCATTAAGCGATCGCATGCAAAAATGGCCAAGCACGAAAAAGATATTTTTTAAACCTGATGGCAGCGCCTATCAACCCGGTGAGCGTTTAAAACAGCCTGAATTGGCAAAATCGCTTAAGCTCATTGCCGCAAAAGGGGCGGATGGATTCTATAAAGGAGAAACCGCAAGTAAGTTGGTCAAAGCGGTCAATGAGGCTGGTGGTAGCATGAGCTTACAAGATTTAGCCAACTATGAAGCCATCGCTCGCGTGCCCGTCAAAGGCGATTATCGTGGTTATGAGATTGTCTCGATGCCACCGCCGTCTTCTGGTGGTATTCATATTGTGCAAATCTTAAACATTTTGGAAGGTTATCCGCTAAAAGACTACGGTCAAAACAGCGCGCAAACCATTCATTTAATGGCCGAAGCGATGCAGCTCGCTTATGCGGATCGCTCAGAGTATTTAGGTGATTCTGACTTTATCGATGTGCCTGCTAGCGGTTTAGCTTCTCAGGCTTATGCGGATAAACTGCGCACCTTAATCAATCTAGACAAAGCCACACCAGCGTCTACCATCAAAGCCAACAACCCTCTACCCTATGAAAGCGATCAGACCACGCATTTCTCCATTGTAGATAAAAATGGCAATGCCATAGCCAATACTTATACGCTAAACTTTTCTTATGGCACAGGTCTTGTCGCTGAAGGTACGGGGATATTGCTCAATAATGAGATGGACGATTTTTCTGCCAAACCGGGTGTGCCAAATGGTTATGGATTATTGGGCGGTGAAGCAAATGCCGTTGAAGCCAATAAACGCCCATTATCTTCTATGAGTCCGACACTGGTCTTTAAAGATAGTAAACCATATATCGTCACGGGTAGCCCTGGTGGTAGCCGCATCATTACCACTGTCACCCAAATAATCTCGAATGTCATCGATCATGATATGAATATCGCTGAGGCCACTCACGCACCGCGTATCCATGACCAATGGCTGCCTGATGAGATTCGGGTCGAAAAAGCACTGAATATTGATACGGTTAAAAAGCTTGAGTCAATGGGTCATACGGTCAGTCCAAAATCTGCCATGGGCTCGACTCAGTCGATTATGATTACGCCAAATGGTATCTACGGCTCGTCTGATCCGCGTATCGTCGATGCGGCGGTGGTTGGGTATTAATCATAAACTAGAGGGTATTATGCAGACAATCAAACTCACACTAATATTGACCAGTATATTAGGCCTCACTGCCTGTATCGATTTGGGTGCGCGGTTTATGTATGAACAAGACTATTTAGAAACTGACTCTGGCAATGCAGTAGGAAGATGTACCACAGAGATCAATCCAGCAACAGACAGACTGCTTTTTTCGCCACTGCCCGAAAGATCGGCAAAAGGATACTGGGAAGACAACAACTTGCCTAAAGGCACACTGTATTTTATCTGTGACGGGAGCACACCCTTATTACCAAAGGACTGTCAAGGAAACGAGCTGACCACGCCGCAGCTGCGTCGCTATTGGAAAAAATATGACTTGCCTGTGGGTACTAAAAGATTTGACTGCAGAAATGGTGTACCTCGTGTACCAGCCGATAGCTAGTTAAGAACGTACCTTCTATCATGGATAAGGAAATTATCATGAAAAAATCATACCTCATCGCCAGCGGACTCACCGCAGTACTATTAACAGGCTGTATAGATAATATAGCAGGGATTAACAACTCAAAACCTGATAAATACATTTTGAATAGTAAAGGTGGCTGGGCATTAGACTGTGTAACAAACAGTCCTTTGGGTTCTGACGGCGATTACTTTTGGGATTACAACAACCTACCTCATGGCACGGTAGACTATGTCTGTAAAGAAGGTAGAGCCTATCTACCTGGGCAAGCACCCAATTGTGATATGCAGGATGGCTTTTGCCCACCCGACAAAGATACCAAAAAATGCTATGACTATGAAACTTCAATATATTATGCAAAACAATGCAAAGAAGGCGACTCCCTAATCGGTTATTGGCAAGGTGATAAATGGATGAATAGAGAGGGTAACGCCGATAATCCAGTCTGGGTTGAAGGTAAATGGTTTGGATTATAATCCAAGTTTCTAAAAAGTATTCACCTCTAAACAGATTAATATCTCTTTCTAAACATTTCATAAATAACCGCTTTCATCGTTAAGAATGTCAGCGGTTTTTTGATAGAAAAATAATGCTTTCCCTAGCAAAAAATCTTGCCTATATCTTGTCTATTACACTGAAATAAGATCGCTGAGGTCTTTTAGTGAAATTGAAATAGCACATATCTGATGAATACTTCCAACCTGATTACTTAGCCTAATAGCTTTGAATCAGTGGCTGTCTACGGCAAATAATGCTATTATTGACGACCCCATTTAAAACGTATCAACATGGCTATCGAGGTCTTATTTACCTTTGAACATCAATATAAATGACGGATAAACATCCTTTATTTTATCGATAGCTTATTGCTTTTGATCGTACTAGTAAGAGTCTCCTATGGCATTTGTACACCTTGGCATCCACAGCGAATATTCAATCACTGATTCTATCGTGCGTATTAAGCCGCTAGTGAAAGCTGCGGCGGCTGACCATCAGCGCGCGCTGGCATTGACCGATTTGTCCAATCTGTATGCCACGGTGAAGTTTTATCGTGCCTGCCTAGGTGCGGGTATCAAGCCCATTATCGGCAGTGAAGTCATCATGGAAAATGAAGACACACGGCTCACCCTACTCGCGATGGACAACGAGGGCTATCAAAACATCACTCGTATCGTATCGCTTGGCTTTACCGAAGGGCGCGCCGACGATGCCAATCATGGTGTGCCAGTCGTTAAGCGCAGTCATATTTTAGCGCATGCGGCAGGCGTGATTGTCTTATTTACTGAAAAATCAGATGTCGGTCAGGCACTGGTTGGCTCGATGCCAGAAAAAGCCGATGAGCTGCTAATAGAATGGCAGGCGCAATTTGCTGACCGTTTATATTTTGCGATTAAGCGTACCAATCGCTCAGGTGAAGACGCCTTTATTAAAGCGGCTATTCACTCTGGTGCTAAGCATCATATTCCTATCATTGCTCATAATGACGTACGTTTCTTAGAGCAGGATGATTTCGATGCTCACGAAGCGCGGGTTTGTATCGCTGGCTCTTACGTACTTGCCGACCAAAATCGCCCGCAAACTTATTCCGATGCACAATATCTTAAAACCCAAGCGCAAATGCAGCAGTTATTTGCTGATATTCCGCAGGTTATCAACAATACTTTGCGCTTAGCAAGCCGTTGTAATGTGACGTTGACGCTTGGTATCAACGTATTACCTGACTTTCCTGTGCCCGAAGGTGAGACGATTGAATCGTTTTTCCGTGCAGAATCAATACGGGGTCTGAATAATCGACTAGATAAACTATTCCCAATCGAGAAACGTAGCGATAATTGGAGCGAGTTTCGCCAAAGATATGATGACCGCTTAGAGTATGAACTAAAGGTTATTCTTTCAATGGGCTTTCCTGGTTACTTCCTCATCGTCATGGACTTTATCCGTTGGGCAAAAGCCAATGGCGTACCAGTCGGTCCTGGTCGTGGTTCTGGTGCAGGCTCACTCGTTGCTTATTCGCTCAATATTACCGACCTCGACCCTATTCATTACGACTTATTATTTGAGCGCTTTTTGAATCCCGAGCGTGTGTCCATGCCCGATTTCGATATTGACTTCTGTATCGAAGGTCGCGACCGCGTTATTGATTATGTAGCACAAACCTATGGTCGTGAAGCAGTCTCGCAAATCATTACCTTTGGTACGATGGCAGCAAAAGCGGTGGTGCGTGACGTCGCACGTGCACAAAGTAAATCCTATTTCCTTGCCAGCAAAATGTCGAAACTTATTCCCAAAACACCGGGTATCACCCTCAGTCAAGCGCTTGAGCAAGAGCCGCAGCTCAAAGACTTAATCTCCAATCCTGACAATATGGATTATGAAGATGCCACTGAAGTGTGGGAGATGGCAATTAAGCTCGAAGGTATTTGCCGGAACGTGGGTAAACATGCTGGTGGCGTATTGATTGCGCCGCACAGAATCACAGATTTTAGCGCGATTTATTGTGATGATGAAGGTCACCGTGTCAGCCAATTTGATAAAGATGACGTTGAAGCCGTTGGGCTAGTAAAATTTGACTTTTTGGGTCTACGTAACTTGACCGTGATTGATGCCGCTGTTAGAAATATCAACCTGCGCCGTGCAAAAGAAGGCAAAGATGCGTTGGTGTTAGAAGACCTACCATTAGATGATAAAAAAGCCTACAAGCTCTTGCAAGATGCCAAGACCACTGCCGTTTTTCAGCTAGAAAGTATGGGCATGAAAAAGTATCTGGCGAAATTACAACCGACCAATATCGAAGATGTGATCGCCATGTGTGCGCTTTATCGCCCAGGCCCGCTGGACGCTGGCATGGTAGAGATGTATATCGACCGCAAACATGGTCGTGAGGAAGTCATTTATGATCATCCCAATCTTGAGCCGATTTTAGAAAATACCAATGGCGTTATTGTCTATCAAGAACAGGTCATGCAAATCTCGCAGGTCATGGCAGGCTACAGCTTGGGCGGCGCAGATATGCTTCGCCGTGCCATGGGTAAAAAGAAACCTGAAGAAATGGCTAAGCAGCGCGATATCTTTATTACTGGTGCAACAGAGCAAGGTATTGATGAAGCAACGTCAGGCGGTGTGTTTGATTTGATGGAGAAGTTTGCCGGTTACGGCTTTAACCGCTCGCATTCGGCTGCTTATGGTGTACTCGCTTATCAGACCGCGTATCTAAAGCAATACTATCCTGCTGAGTTTATGGCAGCCGTACTCACATCAGATATGAACAACACTGACAACGTGGTGTTCTTTATCAATGATTGCCGTGAAAACTTTGATTTGACCGTGGTTAATCCATCGGTAAATCGCAGTGAATGGCATTTCGTTGCCGATACCCCAACCAATATCATTTATGGCTTGGGTGCGATTAAAGGCGTTGGTGAAGGCGCGGTCGAGTCTATCGTTGATGCACGCCGCCGTGAAGGACCGTTTAAAGACCTATATGATTTTTGTCGCCGTGTTGATATCAAAAAGGTTAATAAACGCACTTTAGAGGGACTGATAAACGCTGGTTGTTTTGATGACTTTGCAGCCACCCTACGACCAGATTTACCAGCCGATGAAGCATACGAGATTCGCGGCGCATTAATGAGCCAGCTGCCAAGTGCCGTACAAGCTGCTGAACAAGACCGTCAGAACCGTGAAATCGGCATGATGGATTTGTTTGGTGAAATGGATGGTGTCGTCGCCGCGCCGCCACTGGTTATGACGCCAGAGCTGATTTGGGGTGATAAACATCGTTTAAAAGCAGAAAAGAACACGTTAGGATTGTATTTGACGGGTCATCCAATCAATGAATACTTGGATGAGTTAAAACGCTATACCTCAGGCACTCGTCTCGATAAACTGACTGACACGGGCTATAACGGTAGCTGTTATTTCGCCGGATTGATTATTGATATTGCCAACTTTGGTAATCGCAATGTCATTATCTTAGATGACGGCACTTCAAGGCTGGAAGTAAGCTGCTATGCCGAGCGTTTCAATCGTGTCAAAGAACAGTTGAAAATTGATGAAGTCGTCATCATCAAAGGCAGCATTCGTGAGCATGATGGGCGTTTATTTGCCCGTCTTGATAGTGCCATGAGCATGGTCGATGCGCGCCTAAGATGGATGAAAAAAATCAGTATTAAAATTCATGGCAGCGACATCAATCTGCTGACGCGACTGCAACCGTTACTCAAGTCTGCACAAGCCAGCATTATTCCGGCACCAAAACTGTCTCATGACAACGAGCAAGACGAGCAAAGTGGCAACTTTAATGGCAATAGTGGCTACGATGCTGCGATGGGCGGAAGTTTATATGATGAAAATGGCAATGATTTATTGGCGCTAGAAAATGACATGAATCAAAATAGTGCTAATCAAAGTTATGCCAATAATGCTTTGAGCAATACTGACACCTCCATTAATGATAATTGTCTGCCACTGGGACTGAGCATTTATGAGAAATTTGGCATCGCTAACGTAGGGCTATCTGAGCACTGGCGCATCTACCCCAACGATGATAACTTACAGCAATTAAAGAATATGGTTAGTGAAGACAATTTGCATTTCCATTATAGCTAGGGCGTATCCTCATTTTAAAAATGGTGATGAAAATGAGATAAATTGCCGTCAAACAAGGAAGATAGCGACGTTAATATCGAGATATTGATAAGCTATTTGACGATGTTTAACAAAATTTAGCCATGTTTAGCCCATTTAGAGAGTAATTGATTGAATTGAGGACACGCCCTAATACCTGAAGAACATTGACGTATTTATTACAAACCCTTTACCGTTTTAACTTTTAGAATTGGACATAAAACCATGGATGAAACCCCAAATAAAAATATGGCTCACCAAGCTGAAGAAATCATTAATCATGAGCAATTTGAAGATATGCGTGATTTGTTAGAAGAAGACTTTGCTGATTTGATACAAGTGTATATCACTGATAGTCAGCAGCGAATAAGTGCGCTGCGAGTCGCTCAGCAAGAAAATGACAATGCCAATGGTTTTGAAGTTGCTCATGCGCTAAAAGGAGCCAGCGCCAACTTGGGCACGACCCAATTAACGAACTTGAGCAGCCAGTTACAAGAGCGCTGCCGCGAGCGTCTTATCAGCGAGCAAGCGGCACTGATTGAAAATATCGCCGTCGCATTGCAACGCGCAGAACAAGAAATCAATCTAAGACTGGGGTTGTAATGAGTAATGATTCTACCCCTATATTAGCAGCATCTACTGTCAATCATACGGTGAGCGACTATTTGTCTTGTGTGCAAGTTGTCATGGTTAATACCACTTTGCCTGCCAATATTGGCTCAGCAGCGCGCGCCATGCACACAATGGGTTTGTCTCGTTTGACGGTTGTCGATCCTAAGCTACCAATTGATGAAACCAGTGTGTCTCATGCAGCAGGTGGCAGCGAGCTGCTATCATCAGCCTTGATTGCACCTACTTTAGAATCTGCTATTGCGGATTGCCAGTTGGTATTTGCTGCCAGCAGTCGCAGTCGGCATTTGCCCCGCCCTGTCGTGACACCCACGCAAGCTGCTAAGATTATGTTTGATTTTATCGATAAACAGTCGGCGTCGAGCAAAGACGATAGCAACGCTAATACCCTGTCGGCTGTTACTGCTAGTAAACCAAATATCGCTATCCTATTTGGGCGTGAAGATCGTGGATTGACCAATGAAGAGTTGGCTTATGCCGATTATCATATCCAAATCGATGCCAACCCTGCTTATCCTGTACTCAATGTCGCGTCAGCCGTGCAAGTAATCGCTAGCTTTATTTTTGCTTACGCGCAATCACACACTCAGACAGCGGATAGTTTAGATACTGCTTTGAGTACTACTACTCAGCCAATGCTCGATGTACATTTACGTCAGCAATGGGATGAACCCGCCATTACCCAGCAGCAATTGCAACAGCTGACCCATCGCACCACTGAACTGATGGCTCAACGAGGTTTAGCCGATAGCGAAAACTTGAAGTCATTACCATCGCGGCTGTCACGACTGGGCTCACGCCTACAGCTTGATCAAAAAGAGTATCAGCTACTCAGTGCTTTGATTGCCAAACTTGCAAAAGACTAAAGCTTTTAATATGCAAATTTTCAGGCGTTGAGTTGCTATTGCATTAGCAGCCGTAGCATTTACAAATCCTATGATTTTAAAAATGATAGGATTCAATAATAAAAAGGAATTGATGATGAATTGGAACGTTTATTTGTCCGGAGAAATACACACCGACTGGCGACAAAAAATCATGCAAGGCGCGAAAGACCAAGGTTTAGACATTACCTTTACCTCAGCAGTCACTGAACATGAAGCCAGTGATGCCGCCGGTGACGTACTCGGTAAAAATGACAATGGCTTCTGGCGCGACCATCAGTCATCAAAGGTAAATGCGATTCGCACCAAAAACATGATTCAAAAATGCGATATTGCTATCATTCGTTTTGGTGATAAATATAAGCAGTGGAACGCTGCCTTCGATGCCGGCTACTGCGCGGCTTTAAGCAAGCCGTACATTACCCTTCATGCTGAAGATATTATCCATCCGCTAAAAGAAGTCGATGCGGCGGCAATGGCATGGGCGCAAACGCCAGAGCAAGTTGTTGAACTGCTAAAATATGTTGTCAGTGATAGCTAAATCATAAATAATTGCCTGTAGATAAATTGTCAATGACTGGCATTTTATCTGTCAGTCGTCTGTTTTTATTTATCGCTCATCGCTATATTTTGTGCTGCAAAGCTGCTATAACTAAATAGATTGTAATCAAAAATATGATAGGACAATTTATGTCATTGCCAACTGCCTTATTCAAATCACTTTCACGCATCAAAAAAGACCTAAAAGAAGATATCGATGCGGTATTTAACCGTGATCCTGCTGCGCGTAATAGTCTGGAAGTCATCTTGACTTATCCTGGCATCCACGCGCTCGTCCTACATCGCGGTGCCCATTATCTGTGGCAAAACGAGCAAAAGCTGGCGGCGCGAGTAATTTCTTATGGCTCACGCATCATCACAGGTATTGAGATACACCCTGCTGCCAAAATCGGTCGACGGTTTTTTATTGACCATGGTATGGGCATTGTCATTGGCGAAACGGCAGAGATTGGCAATGATGTGACCCTTTATCACGGGGTCACGCTTGGCGGTGTGTCATGGAACAATGGCAAGCGCCACCCTACTTTAGAAGATGGGGTTATCGTTGGTGCTGGTGCTAAAGTATTGGGGCCATTTACTGTCGGTAAAGGCGCCAAAATTGGCTCAAATGCCGTCGTAGTAAAGGCAGTACCAGCAGGTGCGACTATGGTCGGCAGCGCAGCTCGGATGATATCAGACCATCATGATGAAAAGGGCAATCCAATTGTCAAAAAAGTCGATGATGCCAACCAGCAAGAAAAAGTAGCGCAAGCTGCTTCTACAGATAATGGCATAGATAAAAAATCAATAGATGAAAAAGCCACCAACCGCTCAGTACGCGAAACTGCTTTTCAAGCTTATGGTATCGATCCAACCTCACAAGATCCTGTGGCTGAAGCTTTTGCTAAAATGCTAGAGCATATTCAACAATCAGAAAATCGCTTAGATCAATTACAAGCAGCGATGTGCAAAATCGATCCTGACTTTTGTAAAAAAGAATATGATAAATTATGCTTAGAGGATATCGATGTGATTGGTCGTGCTGATATGGATGAGATAGGCACTGAGCAGAAGTAATCTTCTAGCTGTCGTCGATACTGAATAAAAAAGAGGCTATTTAGCCTCTTTTTTCTATTTTGACCAATTGATAAATAACGCTTTACTGACTAGCTATTTAACAGACAATATTTATAAAAAAGATGAGTCAGGCTGCGTCAAAAACGCTATTTCTTCGCTACTTGAAACCCGTCCTAAAATATCATTACGATGCGGATAACGACCAAAATGATCGATAATCACTTTATGTTTAAGCTCAGCATCCACGGTGTCTGCATTGGTATATTGCTTGAATAGCTTTTCTGCTTGCTGATGAATCAGTTTTGATTCGCTGTGCATATAAGGCATCAATAAAAACTTACGTTCATCCATCGTTTCAAGTGCCTCTAATGCACCGGCAGCCACCGCCTCTTGCGCGAGCGCGAGACTCATCGCATCTTGGGCAAAAGCCGCTGGCGTATCACGGTAAATATTGCGTGAAAATTGATCCAATATAATAATTTCTGCTAAACGCCCTTTTATGCTGCTTCGCCATGTATAAAATTCTACGGCGGCGGCTTGCTCAAGTATACCGCTGTATCGCTCTATTAATAATTGATCAAACGCCATGTCTTTCTCAAAAAACTTCTCACTACCCATCTCTTCAAAACAGAAATTTAATATGTCGTTGTACATCATTTCCTCACTACATTATTTAAAAAAGTCAGCCAAAAGCATTATTCAAAGCTATGTTTAAAGCTATCATTTAAAAACATAAAGTATTCACTTTTGGTTTCATAATCACTAAGGAGTATTTAGCGATTCTGTCCTATACTCTTTCATTATTCATAACTAAAAAAATAGGAAAACTCATGGCGCGTTTACAAGATAAAGTTATCATTATTACTGGTGCCGCTCAAGGCATGGGCGAGACTCATGCACGTTTGTGTATGCAAGAAGGCGCTAAAGTGGTCTTGACCGACATCAATGCTGATAAAGGCGACGCATTAGCAAAAGAGCTTGGCGATAGCGCTTTATTTATTAAGCATGATGTCACTAGTGAAGACGATTGGACGCAAGTTGTTACAGCCACCCAAGATAAATTTGGCAAAATTGATGTCTTGGTAAATAATGCAGGTATCACTACGCACAAATCTATTTTAGATACTTCAGTAGAAGCGTATCGCAAGATTCTTGAGATTAACCAAGTGTCGGTCTTTTTAGGCATGAAAGCAGTCATTCCAACCATGAAAGCCGCCAAACAAGGTTCTATCATCAATATCTCATCGATTAACGGCTTGGTTGGCGGCGCTATCGGCTATACCGATTCTAAGTTTGCGGTACGCGGTATGACCAAAGCGGCAGCATTAGAGTGTGCCCCTCATGGCATTCGCGTGAACTCCATTCATCCAGGCGTCATCGCCACACCGATGATTATGCAAGGCGATACCAAAGATGCGGTTGAAGCATTTGCCAAAACTATTCCAATGAAACGTGTGGCTCAGCCCGAAGAAGTCAGCAGCATGGTGTTATTTTTAGCCTCTGATGACTCAAGCTACTCGACGGGTTCAGAGTTTGTCATTGATGGTGGTTTGACCGCACAATAGGCGTAATAGTTAAACTTTTTAAATGTGATATAGGCTGGGCATTTTGCTCAGCTTTTATTTTGAGAGGTTTTAAGAAAAACACTAAGGCGTGTCCTCAATAATTTTTATTTATTTAGAATAGCATCTGGGCTGCTTCATGTGACCTTTTAAAAAATGACCTTTAATCAACTCCTCTATCCCTGCTCTTTCATGCGCTTTGAATGGGTAACGATCTGCCATTACAATCCAATTAGACTCTTCAAAGTCCTTATTTTTGCTTAGGCTATTTTCATCAGAAACAACTTCTATTAATAGCGTTTCTATCAATAGAATATCGATATCCATCGTAACTTTTTTTATTGGCGTCTGAGCTTCTGTTAGACGCTGCCTATGACAGTCACCCTCAAGATCTTTAAAAACCTGCTGTAACTGTTGCAGTGTCATTGGCTCTCCCAAACGCAAATAAACGCACTGATTGGTATAATCGGGCTTTGGTTGCGCTTCGGTCGATGTAAAGTCAGGATTTTCAAATGCAGTAGATAACTGTATTCCCCCTAGCGCCGCTAGATCCTTTCGGACAAGCGGCAGATAATGTTCAGCTTGATAATTACTGCCTAAAGCCAATAATACTGCCGTCACAGATTGTGTTTGCAACAGTTCAGGCGTCTGCTTTTTTAGCGTTTCAAGACTCAAATCAGCCAAATTTTTATGCATATTATGCATCATCGTCCTTGCTTACAACTGGCTTATCTTCAATGGCCGTTGCATAACGCGTGATCTGTACCCCAACCGCATCGGCCTGCTTGATAGCAGTGGGCTTAGCAATGCTTAAAGTGATTTTATGACAGCTATATTTGGCAAGCAACTTATCAGCGATTTGCCCCGCTAAATGCTCTAGCAACTGAGCTTTAATCACTTGGCACCACGCGCTCACATCATCGCAAACCGCTTTATAATTCAGCGCATCGTTGACATCATCTGAGATAGCCGCACGGTTGATATCTGTTTCAAGTGCTATATCAATCAGCAGCGGCTGCGTGATTGCGCGCTCCCATGCATAAACACCGATGACGGCTTCCACTGTCAAGCCTTTAACAAATACTACATCAGATTCGGTATGAAACATGCTCTCATCCTTGTTTACTAAATTTCAATTAGATTTTGAACTCAGGTTTTTAATTGGTTTTCTGCAACGCCTCTTCACGCAAACGCGCGGCTTTTAGCGCTTTACTAGGGCGATGACGCCATAAGTCAATGCTGAATAATAACAGACCAAACCAAATCAGACCAAACACTGCAAGACGTTGTAAATCAAATGGCTCGTTATAATAGAACACCGCTAAGAAGAAGATAAAGGTCGGCGTCAGATAATTCATAAAACTTAAAATGCTATAAGCAACGAGCTTGGTAGATTTATTAAACAATAACAGCGGTATCAAGGTAATCGGCCCTGCGATCATTAGTAGCCAAATATTGGGACTAAACCAAAAACTCAATTGACTGCTAACCACATCTGCTTGCCAGAACCACCATAAGCAAATCGGCACCAACATCGTTGTTTCGACAAACATAGCATCGACAGCTGTCAAAGGCGTCTGCCGTTGAATGGTGCCATAAGTACTAAAACTAAAGGCTAGTATCAGTGATATCCATGGCAAGCTACCAATCATAACTACTTGAATGACCACGGATAATAAGGCGAAACCAATAGCAACCCATTGCAGCGTACGTAAGCGCTCTTTGAATAAAATCATCGATAGCGCAACGCCCACCAATGGTCCGATAAAATAACCCAAACTGGCTTCGAGAATACGGTCGTGATTGACGGCCCATACATAAGTGAGCCAGTTGGTGGCAATAATCAAACCCGATATAAATGAGAACGCGATCCATCTCGGATTTTTCTTTAAGGTATCGATCCATTGCCAGCGCTTGGTGACTACCAACACGATAAGCAAGCAAGCAAACGTCCAAATAATACGGTGACCGATAATTTCGGTCGCATCGTAGGCGGCCAATTGTTTAAAATATAATGGAAACCCACCCCAGATAAAAAAGGCAATGAGGGCGGTGATGATGCCACGTCTGGTTGTTTTAATGGGCGTAACTGGTTTTTTGATGACGTTTTGGGTGGTCATAGTACAGTACAACTTTTTAGAGCAAAGCGCACTCTTGCCCCATATTAATTTTTATATCAATTCAATGGCAAAAGCGCAGGGTCACTACAGATAGGATACAAGTTAAAAAGCAATGCGCTCATGCCAATATAGGCATCAACACATTGCTAACGATAACAACTTTAAAAACAACATTTACATCAAGGCTGATAAGCAACTTTTTAGACTTTATTGAATGCTGTAGCCAGCATTTTACAAGTCAGCACTTTAAAGCTCAGTGTTGCAAAAGCCAATAATACTATTCAGCAAGTTAATATAGTTTGTGGTATTAAACCGTGGCATTATCAACTTTAATAGACATTCCAATGTGATTGGCAAGCTCTGCAAATCCTGGGAAACTGGTATTAACGGTTTCAACACCTTCAATAGTAATTTGCTTGGATGCACGTAAGCTGGCAATTGCAAAACTCATGGCAATGCGATGATCATGGTGCGAGGTAATATGACCGCCACCAAAGACAGGCTGGCTATTATTGACATTGCTATTTTGACCTTCAATGCCTTCGCCTTCAATGCCTTTACCTTCGATGCCTTTACCTTCGATGATTAGCCCATCTTCCGTCACTGTACAATCAATACCCAGTGTTTGTAATCCTTCTGCCATGACTGCAATACGATCAGACTCTTTTACGCGCAGCTCTTTGGCACCAGTCAACACCGTACGACCTTGCGCACAGCTGGCAGCAATGAACAATACTGGAAATTCGTCAATCGCTAATGGCACTAAATGCTCTGGGATTTCAATACCTTTTAGGCTTGAGCTACGAATAGTGATATCAGCGACTGGCTCGCCGCCGACATGTGTCTCATTACTTAAGCTGATATCTGCTTGCATTAATTTTAAGATATCGATAATGCCCGTGCGTGTCGGATTAATACCTACTTGCGTCAAGGTAAGCTCGCTATTTTGGCTGATCGCAGCAGCGACCATAAAAAATGCCGCAGAGGATATATCAGCAGGGACAGCGATATCACCACCTGTGAGTTGCCCGCCACCGGTTACACTGATACGATTGCCATCAACCGTTACTGGATAACCAAAAGCTGAAAGCATACGCTCGGTATGGTCTCGACTGACTTCCGGTTGGGTAACGGTTGTGGTGCCTTCTGCCCAAAGTCCAGCCAACAATAAGCAAGATTTAATCTGCGCAGAAGCCACAGGCATCTCATAATCGATGCCTTGTAATGGCTTACCGATAGTCGCTCGACCAGTGATACTAAGTGGTGCCGTACCACTATGACCCGTACTTTGAATGACTGCACCCATCTCGCGTAAAGGTGCGGCCACACGCTCCATTGGGCGCTTGTTCAGGCTGGTATCACCTGTCAACACGCTGTCAAATGATTGCGCCGCTAAAATACCAGCCAGCAGGCGCATGCTAGTACCTGAGTTGCCCATATACAATGGTGTTTTACTCGGTTTCAGACCGTTCATACCCACGCCATGGATGGTCAATTTGCCATTGTCTGGCCCTTCAATGGTCACGCCCATATCACGGAATGCTTGCAAGGTGGCAAGCGCATCTTCCCCTTCCAAAAATCCAGTGACATTGGTCACGCCTGTCGCAAGGCTGCCCAGCATAATGCTGCGATGCGAGATAGACTTGTCACCAGGAATGGCAATAGTGCCCAATACAGTATTGCTAGGAGTAATATTATAAGAAGCTGACATGGCAGAAGTATCCGTATAAGGGGTGCTGGCTAACATATGGCCAAAATGTCGCCGTGCGGCTTGCGCGCGGCCCAAAAGTCCCATCAGGGCGGTTGAATCTTTATCGATGATAAGCTGGCGCATGGTCTGTAGGTAAACGCCATACTCATCAAGGGCGCTAACAATCGCGCTTTCGTTGGCAAAAAATATATCGTGCCACATTTTAGGATCACTGGCAGCGATGCGGCTAAAGTCACGAAAGCCGCCCGCTGCATAGCGAAACATATCTAAATTATCATCATGGCTCGCCAATTGCTCAACCAAATTAAACGCGAGCAAATGTGGCAAATGACTGGTGTGCGCCAATATACGATCGTGGTGTTCCGCATCCATTGACATAACGTTTGCACCCACCGCTTCCCATAACTGCCGCAGCTTGGTAATCGCTACATTGCTTGTAGTAGGTAGCTCACAAATAATGACACTATGATTAACAAACAATGTCGCGCGTCTGGCATGATATCCTGAATTCTCAGCACCCGCAATCGGATGCGCTGGAACAAGACCTATAGGCAATGAGCCAAAGACGGCTTTGGCAGCGTCAATTATATTGACCTTGGTGCTACAAACATCAGTAATGATGCAGTCAGTGGCAAGTTGTCCATTATCCATCGCTGCTTTGATATCAATAAATACGGCTTGCACCGCTTGTACTGGTACGGCGATAACAATCAAATCACTACCAAACACTACTTCACTTAAGACAGCACTACCAGCGTCTAATAAGCCGTGCTGAATGGCTTCGTCGATGCTTGGTACATGTCTATCAACCGCCACCAAGCGCTCACTCAAACCATTGTCTTTAATGGCTTGGGCAAGGCTCGCACCGATAAGCCCTAGACCAATCACACAAATTTGTTTAAATAACGGCGGCTGAGTATTCATACACTGCATATTATTGTTTTGATTGCTTATGTTTTGATTGCTTATGTTTTGATTGCTTATATTTTTTTGCTGGCGACTCACGGCTTTTCTCGTTAAACAAACTAGCGTCAGAATGACTAAAACAAGCCAACGCTAGTGTCATAAAAATGATTAATAAATTATTTACTTATCCAAAACGACCTAACATACTTCTGATCAATTATCAGTCAAGATTGAGCGCAGTGTATCAATCAGGCGCATATTTTCTTCTGCCACCCCTACTGTGATACGCAGCCAATGAGGTAAGCCATAGCCCTCTAATGGACGGACGATAACACCCTGCTCTAGCAATGCTTGATGAATAGAAGCAGCGGTGATGTCTTCCATCTCAACGGCTATTTCCACCATAATAAAGTTGGCATGCGACTTAATGAAACCCAACCCTAACGCGTCAAACTGCTTTTCTAACCAGCGCATTTGCTCATCATTCATCAGACGAGTTTTTTCAATAAAGTCTGAGTCAGCAAGTGCTGCAGCCGCAGCAGCTAAAGCCACTCTACTCACGTTAAATGGTTGACGGATTCGGTTGAGTAAGTCCGCAACAGCCACTGAGCTAAGCGCATAACCGACACGTAAACCCGCCAGTCCATAAGCTTTGGAAAAAGTGCGCACGATGACGACATTATCAAATTCATCTAACAACGCCCGATTATTACTCTCAGGGCTATATTCAATATACGCCTCATCTAATACCACCAATACCGAGCTTGGTATACTAGCCATAAATGCTCGTAACTCTTGAGGTTCAAGCTGCGTGCCAGTTGGATTATTAGGATTGGCGATAAAGACTATTTTAGTATTGGGGTTGTCTTGAACCGCTTGACTCATCGCTTTTAGATCATGACCAAAGCGATGGGCAGGCACTTCTATACCTGTCGCCCCTTGTATTTTAGCCAACATCGGATAAACGATAAAAGCATATTGACTGTAAACGATAGCATCGTCAGCACCAGCAAAACTACGCGCTAAAATATCAAGCAAATCATCAGAGCCATTGCCCAAAGTAATCTGCTCGACACTGACATCATTGAAGTCAGCCAGTGCTTGTTTTAGATAGTAACCGTTGCCATCAGGATAACGTGCCAACTGACCCAATTGCTCAGTAATCGCTAGCGTGACGTGCGGTGAGCAGCCTCTTGGGTTTTCATTACTGGCAAGTTTTACCACATCTGAGACGCCATACTCACGCGTCAACTCTTCAATCGGCTTGCCCGTTTGATAAGGCACCAGCTCTAAAATACTATCATAGGCAGGTACAAGCGGTGATAAATTTGACTCTACTGAATGAGATGACGGCATGATTTATCCTTAGATATGATTTTGGCAAGTGATGTGACCCATTCGGCGTTATATCGTTGGTTCAATTTCAAAGCGAGTCAAGGGGAACCAAGGCAACCGAGTGCAGATGATTATGTGATGCTTTACGCGAGGTAAACGCCATGACTCTTTTACAGTAGAGGGACTATAGCACTGCTTTTGGATAAGAACCTAGAACGCGCACATCTTTTACCAATGGACGGATATCAGCGATAGCAGCGCTGACGTTTGGCTCGTCAATATGACCATTCATGTCGATGAAGAATACGTATGCCCACTTATTCGGACGCTCAGGACGGGTTTCGATACTGGTCATCGACACGCCATGATAAGACAAAGGCTTCAAAATCTCGATCAATGCGCCCGCTTTGTCATGTGCTGATACGACGATAGACGTTTTATCCTGACCTGATGGCGCAATCGCTTCATGACCGATGATAAGGAATCGCGTGGTATTGCTCGGGTTGTCTTCGATATTTGAATATAGCTTATGCAAGCCATATTCAGCAGCAGCCACATCACCTGCAATTGCCGCTGAATGCCATTCATTTTTCAAGCGGCGGGCCGCTTCGCCGTTGCTCGATACCGCCACGCGCTCGACATTAGGATAATTGACATCGAGCCAATGACGACACTGCGCTAGTGACTGCTGATGCGAGTAAATACGGCTTAAACCATCAAGTTTGGTATGCTCAGCGACCAAGAAATTCTGATGAATCGGCAGCTCAACTTCTCCAATTATCTTTAAGGTAGAAGACAAAAAGCCATCTAACGTATGGTTGACCACACCCTCAGACGAGTTTTCGACTGGCACCACACCATACATCGCTGTGCCTGCTTCAACTTCACGGAATACATCAGTGATGGTGGTCATTGGTACGGTATCAGCGGCTTTACCGAAATGTTTGAGCGCAGCAGCATGAGTAAAAGTACCTACTGGTCCCAAGAAAGCAATGCGCTGCGGTGCCTCTAAGTCAAGGCAGACCGACATGATTTCACGGAACAACCGCGCCATTTTGTCATCAGCGATCGGACCTGTGTTGCGTTCCATCACCGCTTTTAGCACTTGCGCTTCACGCTCAGGGCGATAAAAAATAGGATTACTATTGTCGGCAGTCGGGTTATTGACAATGTGTTGTTTCTTTACTGCGGCCACTTGCTGAGCCAACTTGGCACGGTTATTAATCAATGTCTGGATTTCGCAGTCTACTGTATCAATACTTTGGCGAATATCGTCCAAAAACGCTTTTTCAGTTGCAGTATCGTTAGCCCCTGCGATGGCTTGATTTAGCTTATCCATATTTTGCTCTGATGACTGCTCACTCATTACCGCCTATCCTTTTTCTAAAATTATTACTGAGTTTTTTACTAGTTAGGTACTGCTTTTTTAACTTTGAAGTCTTTAAGTATTGCTAATTATCGACAACCAATCATCTCATTATTGAATCAGCACTCAATGACGGTCAGAGGTGTCAAGCATACTAGCAATGATATTCGATAGGAATCACACTAACATAGCAAGCAGTCTCTCAAAAACACCCTGCACTGCTAGCGTTGTCGTCTACTATTGCCGTATGTTAGTCACACACACCAGCATGCAAATGTAGCAGCCAGATCGCTGACCCGCTCTACTATAACAAAAACTATCGACAGTGCCCATGTGTAAATGCGCGTAAATTCGTCAATATTGGCAAACAGAGGCAATATGGCAGCGATGCACGGCAAAACTATGAAGGAACATCCACTCAAAACTATGTTACAGTCTAAAACTGATAGCAAATAGCACTATAAAGTAGAAAATCGCCACGTAACTGAACACAATCTGTTTTTGATCAAAAAGGATATATGATGAGCGCATTACAACAGCTTCGTACCATGACCACCATTGTCGCTGATACTGGTGACCTTGCCGCCATTGCGCGCTTAAAACCTATCGATGCGACCACCAATCCAAGCCTCATTACTAAAGCACTCCTCCATCCTGACAACCAAGGCATGCTGTCAGAAACCATGAGTCGTCATAGTGGCAATATAGATGCAGTGATTGACGCGCTGACCATTCAGGTTGGCTGTGATATTTTAGAGCTTATCCAAGGCCGCGTCTCTACCGAAGTGGATGCTCGTTTGTCTTATGACACTCAGGCGACGATTGATAAAGCCTTAGCATTTATGGAAGCTTACCAAAAAGCAGGGGTTAACTCAGAGCGCGTATTAATTAAGATGGCCGCGACATGGCAAGGTATTGAGGCAGCACGCTATCTTGAAACTCAAAATATTCACTGCAATTTAACGTTGTTATTTGGGCAGCATCAAGCAATTGCCTGTGCGGATGCAGGCGTGACATTGATATCGCCTTTCGTTGGTCGTATTTTAGACTGGCAAAAACGCCAACAAAATCGTCAAAACGTGCCCGCTTTTGATGATATGGGCGTGCAGTCTGTAAAGCGTATTTATCAATACTACAAGCAGCATAACTATAATACGCAAGTGATGGGCGCAAGCTTCCGCTCGACTGAACAGATATTGGCGCTAGCAGGGTGTGATCTATTGACCATCGCGCCTGACCTTATCGACGCTCTGGCAGCGATGGATACTGAGGTGATACAGCAACTGTCACCTAGCATGTCATTAGATGTAGCCGACATGAAACGCGTGAGTCTAACGCGAGAGGAATATAGTAGCGCCTATCAGCAAGACACGGTTACACAAGATTTATTACCAAAAGGTATCGACGGCTTTATTGGTGCTCGTGATGAGCTTGCTCAGATGTTAGCAGCGATGCGTCATTGATATGAGCGTCGAGCGATATAAACGGTGATGAATATGATCAGCACTTTACAAACCTCAGTCGCAGGTTATAAAAGAAATTTGCCTGCTAATAGTAAGTTGGCTATCATGGCTCACTTCTCACAACAAGAAGCAAGGCTTGATTATGAAACGGCTATCAGTGTTATTAGTGGGTGGTGTTCTAGCAGTCAGCACGCATGCAGTGAACTGGTCAAAAATATCAGAAAGTCCTACTGGATCAATTTTTAGCTTAGACTTAGACTCTATTGAAAGCTCCGACATCAATATCATAGACGAAAAAAGTGTCGAAAACATCACCGTATCTATCCGCAGAACATACCCTGCACAAAAAGATGAAACAAAAGTAGATAAGGAAGGTAAAGAAAAAGCGATTCATCATAGCGATCAGCAATTGCTCATCTCTTGCAAAGACGCCAGTTACTATAGACGCGCTTACGTTAACTATGATGCCAATAACAAGGTATTAGAATCTTGGCAATCAGAAAAACCCATATTAACCACCAAAGATTTTAAGATAACCAAGCCAAAAACGATTAGTCGCATGCTAATAGAACAGGCGTGTAAAACTTACCTTACCAGCAAGACAAGTAACGTACGTTAAGACAAAGCAAATACAGGCAATCAAAAAAGCGCGCTAAACTCATTCAGCGCGCTTTTTTGATTGCTTCATTTCACGCTATTCACTAAGCGTTGCCAGTTTTAAGCCTTTAAGACCGTATAGACAGGCACTGGAAATTCGCCATGCAAATCAACCAAATCTAGCAATACTAACGCCCCCACTACAGTATGATCTGCCGATTTACACAACTCATAAGCGGTGGTTAAAGTGCCGCCTGTGGCTAAAATATCATCGACCAATAGCACGCGCTCAGGCGGTAGATTGTTTTGCATCTCAAGCGTGTCCTTACCATATTCTAGAGCATACGCTTTATTGGCAACGGGCGGTGGCAGTTTACCGGGTTTACGTAGCAAAATCATCCCTTTGCCCAATCGACCTGCAAGCAAACTTGCAAAGACAAAACCACGCGCTTCAACTGCCCCTAGACAATCTACCTCATCCATCACGCCTTCAGGCAGTGCGGCGAGCAATGCATCTATCACCTCATTAATATGACTGCGCAGTAACGGCGTAATATCATAAAAATCAATGCCGACTTTCGGGAAGTCTGGTACTGTGCGAATCACTTGCCAAAAGGGATGATCCGTATTGAGCTTATTAGACGACTCATTTTCGACATTTTTAGATGTAGCGGCAGCATTTATGCTCATGGTAACCCTTAGCTTATATGACTTAGATAATGTAATTTAGATAATAATCTATCAACAATAAATGATGGCTAATACTGTGAATTTAGCGGCGCTTATTATAACATAATTGATAGAAATATCGCAGTTGAGCGCGTAAGCGTACAGGTGCTTACTGACAGACAGAAGACCTAAACCCCTTGATAAAAACCAATCAATCTCAATATACAAGTGTAAACTTAACGACGAAAATCACGGTTATATGCTAAACTATGTGCGCTTTTACAGTCTCATCTAGCGGCTGTGATTGTAAATATGAACGTTAAAAACACCCTGTAACACGGATTATAAACACTGATAATGCTCGATAGGACTATTTATGAAACGTTATGAATGTATCGTCTGCGGCTGGATATATGATGAAGCACTCGGCTGTCCCGAAGAAGGGATTGCCCCAGGCACCAAGTGGGATGACATCCCTGATGATTGGACCTGCCCAGAGTGCGGTGTGGGCAAGCTTGATTTTGAGATGCTTGAGCTGTAATAGACGACCCTCTAATTAGGACACTTCATGACAACATCGAATGACATCAAACCATCGGCAACACTACAACAAGACTTAGGTGGCTACCCTACTCCTGAGTGGCAAAAGTTTGGCGCGCACCAATGGCGAGACTCTGACCTTAGCAAGCATCTGTATCAATCAATGATTGATATCGGCGATGGCATTGAGCTGTGTGTTGAGGCAGGTGGCAATCCTAATAATCCACCACTGCTCATGATTATGGGACTTGGCTCACAGATGATATTTTGGCCAGATAATTTTATCAAGCGCCTTATTGATGCCGGGTTTTTTGTCATTCGTTTTGATAATCGTGATATTGGTCTGTCTTCTAAAGTGCAGATTGATGGACTACCGCGTATCAGTCAGCTAAAAATGATGATGCGCCTGCAAACCGGGTTGTCCAATAAAGGTACGCAAGTTGCTTATAATTTAACGGATATGGCAGAAGATACTGTTCGTTTGATTAAAGCATTGCAGTTGGGCAAAACCCATCTGATTGGCGCTTCGATGGGCGGCATGATTGCGCAAATCGTAGCGGCACGTTATCCAAGTTTAGTGCAGCGTATGGCGTTGATGTTTACCACGACCAACCGTGCATTTTTAAAACCACCAAAACCTAAGCAGCTATATACCCTGATCAACCGCCCTGAAAGTCATTCTGAGCGCGATATCGTGCGCCACAGCGTGTGGTTTATGAAGACAGTCGGTACGCCTGGGCATGTCAACGTACGTATGGTGCGTGAAATTGCCAAATTGCGTTATCAGCGCAACTTTCATCCTCTCGGCACGGTACAACAGCTCAATGCTATCTTGGCATCAGGCTCTATTAGCCGGTTTAGCAAGCAAGTCAAAGCACCGACTATCGTACTGCATGGTAGCGCAGATGGACTACTGCCCGCCTCACAAGGTCGCGTGGTTGCCAAGACCATTCCGAATGCCAAGTTTCATTTAATCGAAGGCATGGCGCATGATATTCCTGAATACTATCAACCTTATATGGTGGATTTAATCAGTAATCATTTATTAGACGAATAGTTTTAGTTGTCACACAATCCATAAAAAAGAGCGTAAATCCTACTATTGACTCATAGGTTTTACGCTCTTTTTTATGCTAGTAATTTTACCTAGGTCATTAGATCATGTAAGTCTTTAGATTTGGACGCGCCGCTTAATCACAGCCTACTCCTGTGCCCTCCTTATCGATACACATTTTATTGCCGTTTTTTAGATTACCAATCCACGCTTTACCACCAATAAATGTAAAGGCGGGTTTGCCTTGATAAAGATCACCAGCCGACACACCGCTATTGGCAAAGCGAAAAGGAATCACCAACTCGCCACCAAGATTAACAAAGCCCCAGTTCTCATCGATGCGCACGCCAGCCAAGCCTTCGGCAAAGGGACGCACCTCGTCAAAAGAATAGGTAATCATGGTCACATTATTGTCATCGATAAATCCCCATTTGCCATCTTGCTGACGCGGTTGTAGCATCGTAAAACGATTGGAAAGTGTCTGGTTGGATGAGGATGCATTGCCATTAGCGCTGGCAGGTGCTCGTGGCGTCGTGGATTGCTCGTTATTACTACCATTTGGGTCACTGGTCGTTTTGCCGTTTTCATCAATCCAACTGATCGCTTGATTTTTACGTACACGGGCGATACCATTTTGGTAATCATCAATGTCACTAATCGCGGACGAAAACGGCACGATGGTTTTATTACTAGTAGTAATGACCCCATATTTACCATCCTGCTTTACCACGATACGCCCGTTAGAGACGGGACGCGCCCAACCCTGTCCTTCTTTAAGCACATCATACATCGCAGGTACTACTTCACGACCTTGCATATTAAGATAACCGACATGACCATTGCGCAGTACAGGCAGTAAACCTGCCGATATCTTACTGGCATCGACTTTTTGATAACGTGATAAATCAACGACGCTTTTGCCCTTACTATTAATCAGAGCAACTGGCGCGCCGAAATCTTTTGTCGCCAAAAAATAGCCGCTATTTGCCGTACAATCCACGTTTTTATAATAACTTTTTGGAATTTTGCAACTGGCCGCTTGTACGCTTGGCGCCATAAATAGCGTAATAGCAAAGATGATGATAGCAAAACCAGATATCAATGGTAGTTGTTGTAGGGATAATGAACGTCGCAACATAGATGAACCTAGGCTAATGATATTGAAGTACTTGATGTAAAGACTAATAAGAAACTATCCTGTTTTATTGTGCCACTACAGTGATTATAAACCACTAGATTAACAAATAGTGATATCCACGCCAACATCGTTCCTGTAAGGATGTCTCCACCATATATTCGTATTGTTATAGAGATTTTCTTATATGAGAGAAGCTTAAGGTCATCATTGATTTTATACCTAGCATATACAGAGATAAAACCTGATATCGTGATAATAAATCAAACAATAAGCATAAATGATGGTTTGACCATTTCATTTTAGCGTCAAAACCTAGACAATACGGCTTGTATTAGCGTCAATATTCATTGGCGTTATCGTTGATACAGTAAGATAAAATAATAATACGGATATAAGGACATTATATGGCGATTGCTTCTTCACGCTCTGCCTCTACTGGGTTGGTCATTGGTTGTATTATCTTTGGTCTGGGTAGTTTGATAGTCGCTCACGTTGATATTGGCGGTTGGGCAATGGCATTTTGGCGCTTGGCTATTTCAGGTGTCGTATTCGCTGTATTGGCCAAAATCATGGGACAGCGTCTACCCCGCTCAAGGCGCGCTATTTTTTATGGTTTATTATCAGGTGTCTTTTTAGGCTTAGATCTGGCGCTCTGGCACGAGAGTATTTATGCGGTCGGCCCTGGCATCTCAACTTTATTGAATAGCCTACAGATTTTCTTTTTAGCCGCCATTGGGTTTTTATATTTTAACGAGCGCCAATCTATATTGCAGCTCATCAGTTTGTTTTTAGCCATGTTTGGTGTGGCCATGATAGGCAGTCCTGAGTTTGCGCATAACAGTGCCGCCACTTGGGGGTTCATCACTGGTATCGTCTCAGGGGCAATGCTGGCGGCATCGATGACCTTTATCCGTAAGACCCATGATACTGAACCCACACCCATATTTATGCTGATGCAGCTGATTAGTATCGGTGGTGTATTGGCGATGATTATTCCTATGTTTGTGTTGGATAGTGGCCATATTTTGCCAAATACTTGGTCTGAAATTGGCTGGGTGCTTATCTACGGCACAGTGATGCAGTGCTTGGCGTGGGGACTAATTGCCTATTCCATTCCTAAACTGTCTTTGGCGTTAACTGGATTATTATTATTATCAGAACCCATTGCCGCATTGGTCATTGATTATAGCTGGCTGGACAAACCGATTAATAGCTTACAGTGGAGCGGTGCTCTGTTGACCATGTTTGCAATCTATTTGGGTTCACTGAAACCTAAGCCGCGCGCCCTACGACGTTATCGGTTTTTCTCAAAATTTTACAAGCGAGACTACAAATAGCTTTTATTCTGCATTTTTATCATGCACTTGTTGCCACTCCATAAAAAGCGCCCATGCTACCGAATAGCATGGGCGCTTTTTATGGAGTGATATACGCTGTTACCGTCATTAACTGATAGGTTTAAAACCTAAGCATCATAAAAGCTGATTACTTAGCCAATGATTGATGAGCGGCCTTCGCTTCAGATCCTTGATTAAATAACGCATTTAAGACAATCGCTGCCAAAGTCGCCGTACCGATACCGCCCAAATCAAAGCCGCCTAAATGCAAACTAAAATTACCCGTACCCATGATAACGGTCACAGCCGCGATAATTAGATTGCTGTTTTTGCTAAAGTCGATACGACTGTCTATCCAAATTTTGACCCCTGCAATAGCAATCAAACCAAACACCACAATGGACGCACCGCCCAATAAAGCCGCTGGTATCGTCTGAATGATGGCACCAAATTTTGGTGATAGCCCCAATAAAATAGCCACTACGCCTGCCACGACAAATATTGTTGTGCTATATACCTTAGTCACCGCCATCACACCGATGTTTTCAGCATAAGTCGTTACACCAGTACCGCCAAATCCTGCTGAAAAAGTGGTTGCCAAACCATCAGCAAAAAATGCTCGACCCATATAAGGCGTTACACGAGCTTTGGTCATACCTTCGACAGCCTTAAAATGCCCTAAGTTTTCAGCCACCAAAATAAAGGCCACAGGCGCAATCAGAATAATAGCACTCATCTCAAAGCGAGGCGTATGGATACTAGGTAAGCCAAACCACGAAGCAGCTGACACACCACTAAAGTCAATCGCTGCGCCAAAACCCATGATGTTGGTCATGATAAAATAGGCAAAATAGGATAATATTAAACCAACCAATAATAACAGACGACGCAGCATACCACGTGTAAAAACAGCCACACCACTGATGAGTAATACGGTCAAGGTAGCCATCCAAGCATCAAACTGATTGGCAGACACCCCTTGAATGGTCACTGGCGCTAAATTAAGACCAATAATCATCACGATAGCACCAGTAACGATAGGCGGCATCAAACGCTCAATCCAGCCAGTACCCGTTTTCATCACCAGCAGCCCAATTAACGCATAAATGATACCGCAAGCCATGATGCCGCCCAAAGCGACATTCAAATTACCATTGAACCCTGCGCCTGCATAAGCTGTCACAGCGATAACAGGACCAATGAAAGCAAAACTTGAGCCCAAATAGCTCGGCATGCGCCCACCAGTGATCAGAAAAAACATCACCGTACAGATACCTGACATCAAAATGGCTAAGTTGGGATCAAAGCCCATTAACAGCGGCGCAAGCACGGTCGCACCAAACATCGCAAAAGTATGCTGTACACCTAATAGCACGCTTTTTGACGGTGGCAGATATTCATTGATACCGACTGGATCACGATCTAAATCGCCTTGATAAGGACGCCATGTCGGAAACCAGCGTCCATTTTCAAAGTCTGGATTGTACGGAGGACTGATCGCCGCAGCCTCTAATCCATGTTCAGCAGATGGTGCTTGAGTGCTGTTTTCTAAAGGCGAGGAAGGGTCTTTTTGAGAGGGCATACACGCTTGTCCTATGTAAACTGGGCTAAAATAATAGACAACAGTAAATGAAAAATAAAAATCGAGTTAAATCAGAGCATCAATCGGCAAGAATATGTGGCTAGAAATTATGATAACGAGTAAAATCCGCATCATTTCATTTATAATATGTCGCCCTGACTCATTCATTTATGTTGCAATATGGCAAACCAAAAGTATTATTTGGTATGATGACCATGTTTTGGTAGATGTATGTGGTCGGATATGTTTAACTAAAAAATGGTTATGGTCGCTTATGACTCAGTGTACTCTGCAGCGACAATCAACTTACAGGATGTTACATAGCCATTAGCTCCGAGCATGATAGCGGAGTTTCAAAACAAATAAAAGTTATTATTCAATCACCATTTTTCCTCTTTTGCGTTAATACTTCCATGGGCGGTGCTTCCTCTACACCTTTGTCGGTGCTATAAGCGAGAGCTGCCTGTTATATCCTCAATGAAAGTGCCTAAAGCAGCTATACAACATGTTAGTGCACTTAAAAAACTTGGTAAGTTATTATGATTAGTGTTTTTGATTTATTTAAAATTGGTATTGGCCCATCAAGCTCACACACGGTAGGACCCATGGTCGCCGCCAATCTTTTTTTGGGCTCATTAACCAAGCAAACAGAGCTGACGGCTATTACAGGCGTTGAAATTGAGCTTTATGGCTCTTTGGCAGCCACAGGCAAAGGGCATGCAACCGATACTGCTATATTATTAGGGCTGCTTGGGCATGCTCCTAGTACGATAGATACCCGTTTGACCAGTCAATATTTGTCATCGATTTTTTCAGACAAACAGCTCAATATAGCAGGCACGCATGTTATTGCCTTTGAGACAGAGCGCGATATTCATTGGTATGACGAAACCGTTTTGCCCTACCATCCTAATGCCTTGACTATCCGTGCATTATTGACCGACGGCAGTCATTATCAACAAACCTATTATTCGGTAGGTGGCGGCTTTGTTATCAATGAAGAAGATGCCACCAATCCAGATGAAGATAACGCCACGCCGACCATTGACGCCATTCCTTACCCTTTTAATAGCGCCGCAGAATTGCTAGAGCAATGTCGTCAACACCACTTGAGCGTGAGTGAATTGGTATTGGCAAATGAATGTCATTACCGCAATCAATCAGAAGTTTTTGCTTACTTAGACTCTATTTGGGAGTCAATGCAGGACTGCGTGACGCGAGGCTGTCAAAACAGTGGCATATTACCTGGTGGCTTGGATGTAAAACGCCGTGCCCAAGCATTACATCTACAATTGTGCGCCGAGAAAAACCAACCCATTACCAAAAATGACAAACTCGCTGCCATGGACTGGATTGATTTATATGCATTGGCTGTCAATGAAGAAAATGCCAATGGCGGAAATGTCGTCACTGCCCCCACCAACGGTGCAGCAGGTATTATTCCTGCGGTGATGCATTATTATCGCGACTTTTTATCAAGCTATAGCCAAGATGGTGCACGCAAGTTTTTGTTAAATGCGACTGCTATTGGCAGTTTAATCAAACAAAATGCCTCCATCTCTGGCGCTGAAGTTGGTTGCCAAGGTGAAGTTGGTTCTGCTTGTGCCATGGCAGCTTCTGCATTGGCAGAAATCTTAGGCGGTGATCCAGCTAAATGCCTTAATGCGGCCGAAATTGGTATTGAGCATAACTTAGGTCTAACATGCGACCCTGTTGGTGGTCTAGTGCAAGTGCCTTGTATCGAGCGCAATGCCATGGGCGCCGTCAAAGCTGTCAATGCGGCGCGACTTGCTTGCCGTGGTAATGGACAGCACTTTGTCTCTTTAGATAAAGTGATTGAAACCATGAAAGTCACTGGTGCGGATATGCTAGATAAATACAAAGAAACCTCACGAGGCGGTCTTGCCGTTTATGCAGACAATCGTATTCCTACTGCCACTCATGGCGTCAGTGTAAAATATAGTCAGTGCTAACATAACGATTGTTTAATATAGCTTATCCTGACATCACATTTCCAAGTATTTGCTGAAATAAAAAAAGACCTCTAATTCTTCATTAGAGGTCTTTTTTATTTTGGTTAAATATGCTTGTTAACTAGACATACTCAATGATTCATTACTCAGCTGTTTTTGAAACCACTTCGTTTAGAATCCAAACTGGCTTAGTCATGTTAGTATTTTCATCCATCATGACTTCTTGGCGAACATCTAGAATATAACGATAGTTTGGCTCATAAGTAAAGCCCTGAATATTGCCGTTTAAAGGTGTGTAGTTTTTCTGATAAGTCTGACGATACTGTAAGCATTCTGCTTCAACCTTAGTACCCTCAGCTGTTGACAGCTCACAGACGGCTTTCAGTGGTGCTACTTCTATTTTAAAACTTGGAATGTTAACCACTTTAACATTCATAGGTTGCCCATCGACAACCATCGTACGTTCGTTATCCATACCCATGGTAGAGCAACCTGACAGGGCAAAGGCGGTCATTACTGCTGCAAGTACTAATTTTTTCATTATTAAATCCTCAGTTAATGGTTATAAATACATTATTGATGGTTTGAGATTATTGTTTTGGACACATCATGCTGGTAAATATATTTTAAAAATATCAGTCAATTTTTGCGATGGGTGTAATACTACTGTCGATATTGAGCCAAGCAAGAGTATTCACCTGATTTAGCTTTACCGAATAAACCTATTACGTCTCAATAATGTCGTCTATTGTTTGTTTACTGAGGTCAGTATAGAGCGCAACTCGTCTTCTGCTCTATAACTGCTTTGTAAAGTAACGTCAGCTTTTGCAACTGTTGTTAATCGCGCGTATTGAATAGTAAAGTAAATTGATACTGAGCAAAATTTACACATCAAAAAGCCAGAGTAATAGTCACTCTGGCTCAGTTATTCATTAAACAGTATTTTACTTAGCTGACAGTGATAACCCTTAACTACGATAATCCGCATTAATTTTGACGTAGTCATAGGACAAATCACAAGTATAAACGGTGTCGCTGGAATCACCGCGAGCAAGATCGATATGAATGGTAATCTCGGGACGACTCATGACTGCTTTGCCCGCTTCTTCTGTATAGCTAGGCGCGACGCCACCATTCTGGCAAATCATGACTTCATCGAGATAGACATCCACTTGTTCCGTATCCAAGTCTTCGATACCAGCATAACCAACCGCCGCTAAGATACGACCCCAGTTGGCATCGCTAGCGAAGAACGCGGTTTTGACCAACGGTGAATGCGCGACCGCATATGCCACATCGCAGCACTCTTGCGTGGTCTTGCCACCAGTGACGTTGACGGTCATAAACTTGGTAGCACCCTCGCCATCACGTACGATTAATTGCGCCAGACGGACAAACACCTCGGTCAAAGCCGAAAATATAGCCTGATAATGCGGATGTTCTGGACTATCAATGATATCTGAGCTGGCAGCACCCGTGGCTATCAACACACAGCAATCATTGGTTGAAGTGTCGCCATCGACAGTGATGCGGTTAAAAGACTGCTCATTAATGGCACTTAGCATTTCTCGTAATAGGTCAGCAGCAATATTGGCGTCAGTTGCCACATAACCTAGCATGGTTGCCATGTTAGGGCGTATCATGCCTGAGCCTTTTGACATGCCGGTAATATGATAGCTGCTACCCGCCACGTCGATTTTTTGGCTAGCGAGCTTCGGAATCGTATCTGTGGTGCGAATACCATTCGCCGCGGCAAGCCAATTGTCAGCCCCCAAATTGGCAAGTGCATTATCTAAGCCCGCGATGATCGCATCGCTATTTAATGGCTCGCCAATGACACCGGTCGAGAATGGCAATATTGCATTACTATCCACGCCAGCCTTACTCGCCAGAGAGGCACAGATATCAACGGCGCGACGTTTGCCATCAGCACCCGTCCCAGCATTAGCATTACCTGTGTTAGTGACCAAATAACGCGGACTCATCTTGGCAAAATGCTCGCGCAATACCCTTACAGGCGCTGCACAAAAGGTGTTTTTGGTGGTCACAACCGCAGTGGTCGCGGTATCAGCGATCTCAATCAGTACTAAATCATCTCGGTCTTTATAGCGTACGCCTGCGGCAGTGGCGCTTAGCTTGATTCCTTCGATAGGATAAATAATATCAGGTACTGTAACATTTCCGACTGCCATGGTTTAATCCTTATTGTGAAATTTTTATCATTATTTATAACGGTTGATGCGATAAATACTGAGGCGCGTTGAGCCTTCAACCATGAGGCTACTGCTGCTGAAGTATCAAACACGACCTATATAAATACTACCGTTTTTTTAAATCAAATGCCGACCAAATTGGCGCATGATCAGACGGTTTTTCCATCGCCCGTAGCTCATAACTAATACCAGCATCAACACAGGCCTCAACAAGATCCGAGCTGCACAAAATATGATCGATACGCAAGCCACGTTTCGGCTCATCATTGAACCCACGGCTGCGATAATCAAACCAGCTATATAGCTCTGTGCTCTCTGGATAATGTAAGCGATAGGTATCTGTCAGCTCGCGTGACATCAGCGCCGCATACCACTCGCGTTCTTCTGGTAAAAACGAGGTCTTTCTATTTTTCAACCAGCGCTTAGCATTGACGTCGCCAATGCCAATATCAGTATCTTCTGGGGCAATATTCATATCACCCATGATTATGAGCGAGCGACCTTCTGCTTTTAGGGTATCGATATACGCCATTAAATCTGCATAATAAGCGCGCTTCATCGGGAATTTGGTCGGATGATCTTGGCTTTCGCCTTGTGGAAAATAGCCATTAAGCACATCAATTTCACGACCGTCAAAATCATAACGGGCATGGATAAAGCGTTTCTGTGCCTCAGCATCTTCACCAGGAAAACCCTTTTGCACAAATATAGGTGCAACCTTGGATAGTAATGCCACGCCATAATGGGCTTTTTGACCAAAGTACTCTACGTGATAGCCCAGACTCTCTATGTTTTCTAGGGGGAATTGCTCATCATGTACTTTGGTTTCCTGTAGACCCATCACATCAGGATCGATCACTTCTCGCACGGCCTCAAGCTGATGTTGACGAGCGCGAATACCATTGATATTAAAACTGACAAAACGGGTCATAAATTATCCTATACTAATTGATGAAAATACGGTGCTAATATAAAGAAATGGGCTATGAAAGTGCACAATCCACTATCATAACAGACGTCGACCGACCTAACTCTTGCGCGCCCTGATATCTTAAGCTAGAGTAGTTGTGGTTAATATGGCTGCTATCAAATTTTGGCCATCTAATCATGAACATCGAACAATATTTATTAAAACAATGACCGAGCATCTTTATGATAAAAAATAACAGCAAAAATACAAACACAGTGGCAAGTGTAGGCGGCGAATATACGCCATTGTTTACCAAAAATTATAATGTCTATATTAACCATACTGATGCAGGCGGTATAGTCTACCATGCCAATCATTTGGTGTTTTTTGAAAACTGCCGCCGTGATTGGTTTGGGGAACTGAATTTAAACGGGTATTTTTTGCAGACTGACGATGGAGAAATCCAGCATTTTGTCGTCAGTCAAGCAGACTTGCAATACAAAAGAGCTATTTTGTTAGATGAAGTCATCAGTGTGCGCATCGATAAAGTCGAGTTAAAACCTGCCAGCATTATCTTTTATCAGAGCATTTATCGTCACAGCCCAGACAGCCTTTCTCCTGATTATGCTAATAGCAATGCTAATGCTAGCAGCTTATTAAGTAGTGGCAAAATCGTCATTGCTTGTGTGCAAAACCAAGTCAAAACCAAACCGCTATCCAATAGTAAGGTAGATACTGCGGTTGCTAGTGCCATGCCCATGCGCCCTATTCGTGTTCCAAAGCATTTACGCGATACCATTGAGCAAGCGATCCACGAGCAGTTGAATGCTTAGTGGTTGGATAATTAGTGGTTGGATACCCAATGATTGGACACTTAGTGGCTGAATAATTAGCGATAACGACTTATGCATCTTCATAATAATAAACCGATACTGATATTCGAGAATATTCAGGTACATAGTAAACGTACAGCCAGCATACCTGCCTATAATGATAACAAGGTTGACGATAAAAATATTAATAACAAAAATATGGAAGCCACAGAATCTACAACATCTGCGCTATCTACCATTTATCAAAGATGGATCAGCAAACTAAGACCAAACCCTGTCTCTCAGCCAATCATACCTGCACATCAACGATTATTAATCGATGGCGCCACAGGCAAGCTGTTAGCAGGTCAAGTAGCCGTGTTGACAGGTGACAGGCGCTTCTGGCAGTGGTAAATCGGTATTATTACGGGTATTGGCTGGACTATTGCCCATGAGCGGCGGCAATGTGTGTTTGCGCTCTGATGACCAATCAACCAGTAGTGCTTATTGTAGTATCCATGATACTGCACCGATACAGTGGCGCACGCACGTTGCCCTACTCGCCCAGCACCCACAATTATTAGAAGGCAGTGTGCTTGAGAACTTGCAAATGCCTTATCAGCTACAAGCGCATCAGCATCGCAGGTTTGATATCGACTGGCATATCGCACAGCTTGAGCAATTGCAACGCAGCGCTGACTTTTTGCAGCAAGAAGTCTATCATCTATCGGGCGGCGAGCGGCAACTGGTCAACACGTTACGCCTCTTACAATTGAACCCTCGGGTGTTATTACTAGATGAGCCTACCGCGGCTCTAGACAGTGACACATCAGCCGAGCTCGTCAATCTACTCATAAACTGGTTACAGGCAGATGAGCAGCGTACATTACTGTGGGTAACTCACGATACACAAGACATCATGCCATTAGCCGATCAGCATTGGCAGATGCAAGCAGGGGTATTAACTGAGATATTCTAACGTTGAGCTAACCCTGTCATGTCACTCTTTAAGATGACTTTTTTTAACAAATTCGCATTAACGTCTATCTTATATTCGTCAGTTTATATAATGAGCCACTATGAGCGGTACAGATGACATACAAGTATTTTTAACTTACGGTGATATTGCCCTTGCCAGCAGCTTAATTATCATCGTTCTTATTATCTCTTGGCGGCTACGCTTACAGCTGACCAAAACGCTGTTAATCGCGGCTATCCGCACGGTGCTCCAGCTTAGTTTTATCGGTTTGATATTGGCATGGATTTTTGCTCGTGAACAGTGGTATGAAGTCCTGTTAATTTTGACCATTATGACCTTGATTGCAGGCGCTGCTGCCAAAAATCGCGTCAAACGTAGCTATAAAGGTTTGTTAACTGACACTTTGCTGGCAGTAAGCGCTTCGGCTATATTAGTCACTGCCATAGCCATCATGATTATTTTAAAGGTACAGCCTTGGTACACACCGCAATTCGTTATTCCGATATTGGGGCTAATATTGGGCAATTCGCTCACCGCTATCTCATTGACCAGCAACCAGTTGATTGAATCCTTTCATGAGCAGCAAGGACGTATAGAGATGATGCTCAGCCTATCTGCTCGCCCATTTGAAGCAGTGCATGAGCCAATACGCGCCGCCATTGTCAATGGCATGACTCCGACGCTGAACTCTATGCTAGTCGTCGGTATCGTTAGCTTGCCCGGAATGATGACGGGTCAAATATTGGCTGGCGCTGACCCCACTCAAGCGATTCGCTATCAGATAGTCACCATGTTTTTGATATGTGTGAGCAGTACGCTCGGCTGTACAATCAGTGCTTTACTCATTTATCGACGCTTTTTTAATAAAAACAAGCAGCTGATATCACCTTGATAATTGGGCATAACTACATTAAGTTGGAGTGCTGACAAATCTCTAGTTGATATATTAATGTTGGCTATGATAACTTTTTTGCTTCACTCATCCTTCTATACTCATTCATTTCTATACTCATTCATTTCTATACTTATTAAGCGGCGAATAGCGTATCTTAAGTGACAAACAGCACAACTATCTAATCACGTGAAATTCCATAAAAATCATATTTTTCAGCTTTATTTATGCACTGCTCAGTATTTCACACTAGTATAGTATTTGATGACATTCATGCTACTGTATTGCTTAAATGTATCATTATTTTCTGATACCTTAGTGTTAGATAACAGGTAGAGCTTATTTAAGAGCAAAAATGCTTTTATGATTAAGCGATCTGTTCGTTCAATTGACGTCATTATCCTTTAGTAATGATTAAGTCGTTTTGTACGATAGCAATAAAACCTAGCAGCCAGTCAATAGATAAGGATATTATCACGCTCAGCGGCAAACGGTTTACGTCAGCGCTGATGTGTTTTATTGACACGGATATGACTGCTTTACGACAGAATTCACCCTATTTTAAACTTCAAGGACGCTGACTATGACGCCGAATAAACCTTGGCTTGCCCATTATCCTAATGGTGTACCAAAAACTATCAACCCCGATAGATATAGCAGCATCATGGAGCTGTACGAAGAATGCTTTGAGCGCTTTCGTCTGCACCCTATGAGTATCTGTATGGGCGTGACCCATACCTACGATGATGTTGATAAAGCTTCACTTGCCGTTGCTGCATGGTTACAGGCGCAGGGGCTGCCTCAAGGCAGTGTGGTTGCACTCATGATGCCAAACGTGCCGCAATATCTGCCAACGATGATTGGTATTTTGCGAGCGGGCTACGTTTGTACTCCTGTTAACCCACTGTATACTGGTCGTGAATTACGCCATCAGTTGAATGACTCGGGTGCTCAGGTTATCTTTGTGGTTGATAACTTTGCTCAAGCGCTCGAACAAGTCATTGACGAGACCAATATTAAGCGTATTGTCCTCTCGAAAATGGGCGACATGATGGGCTTAAAAGGTATCTTGGTGAATACTATCATTCGTCAGGTCAAACGCTTAGTGCCTAAGTACAAGTTGAATGACCCTAAGCACGAAGTGACCAAGTTTCCTGATGTGCTGAAGAAAGGCAAAAGCCTTCCTTTCCACAAACCAAAAATGCAGTTAGATCAAAAAGCATTTTTACAGTATACAGGTGGCACAACAGGATTATCTAAAGGGGCTATCTTAACGCAGCGTAATATCGTCGCCGCGGCGATGCAATCAGAAGCATGGACCAAACCGATTACGTCAGAGATTAATGAGGTCTATATCAATATGGTCATGGCGTTACCGCTCTATCATATTTTTGCCTTTATGCTCAGTCTACTCGGCATGCGCTCAGGCTACACCTTTATCTTGATTCCTAATCCACGTGATATACCAGGATTTATTAAAACGCTGTCAAAACAGCCGTTCCATATATTGCCAGCGGTGAATACCTTATTTAAAGGCTTACTTGATCATCCAAACTTTAAAGAGTTAGACTTTAGCTCACTACGCATCTCACAAGCAGGTGGCATGGCAGCAACTGAGCAGACAGCGGCACGCTGGTTAGAAGTCACTGGTTGCGCTATGATTGAAGGTTGGGGTATGACAGAAGGTGTCGCTGTAGGTACCGCTAACGTCATCACTGATCGCAAGTTTAACGGTACAATTGGCGTCCCTGTTCCTAGTGTCGATGTCATTGTCATCGATGATGAAGGCAAGCGCGTTGGTGTCAACGAAGCTGGTGAGATGTGTGTAAAAGGTCCTAACGTAACCTCAGGTTATCTTAACAGAGACAGTAGTGATGACTTTACGGCAGATGGCTACTTTCGCACTGGCGATATCGTCAGCATGGATGAAAAAGGATACTTTAGATTATTAGACCGCAAAAAAGACATGATTTTGGTTTCAGGCTTCAATGTCTTCCCAAATGAGGTTGAATCAGTGATGCTAGATTGTGATGGTATTATTGATTGTGCGGTGATCGGCATTCCTGATGAGCATCAAGGTGAAGCAGTCAAAATTTATATTGTCCCTGCCGATAACAATGTCACCAAGGAAGTCATTAAAGAATTTGCATTGGACAATATGACTGGCTATAAATGCCCGCGTCATATCGAATTTGTCAGTGAGTTGCCAAAGAGTAATGTGGGTAAAGTATTACGTCAAAAACTGCGTGAAAAGCATATGTCTGACAACCCACAATTGTAAATAAAGAAATCATTATCAAAAGCGTTTTACATCATATGTAGAGCGCTTTTTTTATGTGAATCTATCATTCTTATACAGAAAATCATTAATTTGTAACTATAATGTTAATGCTTTTACATAACAACTTTTTCTACAAACTAGATGATTCGTATAATGACTCACAAATTTCCAAGGAAAATGCCGTTCGCACCTTGTTGCTAACCGCTTATCCTCTATACGGTTACAACATATATTTTTTGCTTTATCAAACTTAATTATAAACTATCAAGTTCTTGTATAAAATAACAATATCAATTGTAGTTATGTTAATGTGTTGCCAAAATAAGTCACGCTATTTTTTATTAGTGGGAGTCGATAGTCGTTCAATTCAGGTCAGTTTATGAGCAAGTGGTGCTTTTCTTAGTAAGGATAATAGTAACCAGCTGTTTACTGCATTTAGATCACTGCTTTTTATAGTAAAATGAGCTTGTAGTTAAATAATTTATATAGAGGTCACCGTATTTTAGCAGTCTGTGAATCAATAGGATAGCACGCGACAATCCATTGCTCTCAAGGCGATGATTTATATTGTTGACAAGGATGTGACTACTCTTTTATAGAACCTTAACGTATCACAACATTTAAGGACGCTAAGTATGACAGTAGATAAGCCTTGGCTGGCGCAATATCCAGAAAACGTACCCAAGACCATTAATCCTGATCAATATGAGAGCCTCATAGAGCTGTATGAGGAATGTTTCAATCGTTTTCGTATGCATCCTATGACTATTTGTATGGGTGTCACTCATACTTATGGTGATGTGGATAAAGCCTCACTTGCCGTTGCCGCATGGTTACAAGCGCAAGGCATTCCTAAAGGCAGTGTGGTCGCACTCATGATGCCAAACGTGCCGCAATATCTGCCAACGATGATTGGTATTTTGCGAGCGGGCTACGTGTGTACCCCTGTTAACCCACTTTACACTGGTCGTGAGCTGCGCCATCAGTTGAATGACTCGGGTGCTCAGGTTATCTTTGTGGTTGATAACTTTGCTCAAGCGCTCGAACAAGTCATTGAAGA
Organism: Psychrobacter sp. TWP2-1-2; assembly: GCF_049896785.1. Classification (NCBI taxonomy): domain Bacteria; kingdom Pseudomonadati; phylum Pseudomonadota; class Gammaproteobacteria; order Moraxellales; family Moraxellaceae; genus Psychrobacter; species Psychrobacter sp. TWP2-1-2. The sequence goes on from NZ_JAFCVA010000001.1 coordinate 382,587, forward strand.
AACCGACATCAAGCGTATTGTCCTCTCGAAAATGGGCGATATGATGGGGCTAAAGGGTATTTTGGTTAATACGGTTATCCGTCAGGTCAAACGCTTAGTGCCTAAATATAACCTAAATGACCCTAAATACGATGTGACCAAGTTTCCTGATGTGCTGAAGAAAGGCAAAAATTTGCCTATCCAATCACCAAAAACCACACTGCAACAAAAAGCAATTTTGCAATATACTGGTGGAACGACTGGTTTGTCGAAAGGCGCTGTTTTGACTCAGCGTAACGTTGTCGCCGCTGCGATGCAGTCAGAAGCTTGGTACCGCCCTATCACCTCAGATATTAATGAGGTCTATATCAATATGGTGATGGCGTTACCGCTTTATCATATTTTTGCCTTTATGCTGACCCTGTTAGGCATGCGCTCAGGTTACACCTTTATCTTGATTCCTAACCCACGCGATATGCCGGGCTTTGTTAAAACGCTATCAAAACAGCCGTTCCATATATTGCCAGCGGTAAATACTTTGTTTAAAGGCTTGCTTGACCAACCAACCTTTAAAGACTTGGACTTTAGCTCGCTACGCATCTCACAAGCAGGTGGTATGGCAGCAACTGAACAAACAGCTGCTCGCTGGTTAGAAGTCACTGGTTGCCCGATGGTCGAAGGTTGGGGTATGACTGAAGGCGTTGCAGCTGGTACGGCTAACGTCATCACTGATCGCAAATTTAACGGTACGATTGGTATACCTGTCCCTAGCGTAGATATCATTGTCGTTGATGATGAAGGTAATCGTGTCGGCTTACATCAAGCTGGCGAGATGTGCATTAAAGGCCCAAACATCACTTCAGGCTATTTTAATAAAGACAATAGCAATGACTTTACTAGCGATGGTTATTTCCGTACTGGCGATATCATCAGTATGGATGAACAGGGCTATATCACTTTACTTGATCGCAAAAAAGATATGATTTTGGTTTCAGGCTTTAACGTCTTCCCAAATGAAATCGAGTCAGTCATGCTAGATTATAAAGGCATCATTGATTGCGCAGTGATCGGTATTCCTGATGACCACCAAGGCGAAGCAGTCAAAATTTATATCGTCCCTGCTGATAATAATGTTACCAAGAGTGATATTAAAGAATTTGCTTTGGACAATTTGACTGGTTATAAATGCCCACGTCATATCGAATTTGTCAGCGAGTTGCCAAAGAGTAATGTGGGTAAAATATTGCGTCAAAAGCTACGTGAAAAGCATATGTCGGATAATCCTCAAACCCTGTAGTGCATAGATTTTAGATTTTTAAAAAGAAGACAATAAAAAACCCTCAACTTTGATGCTGAGGGTTTTTTATTGTCTTCTTTTTGACTTCATTGCTGCTGATACCAAAGCAATGAAGTCAACTAGTTACTAATTGACTTTATTGACCACCTGTAATGGCAGATGCTTCATTGCTTGACCGACGATAGACCACGGTAGACTTGGTACACAAGCTTCATCGACTCCAGCCTCAATCGCTGCAATGATGGATTTGGTGCCCGTATCTGCATCCACTTCAAACGGTAGTGGTTTGGCATTTTCATTAATTTCAGTACGGATATAACCCGGATAAATGGTCGAGACTTTAATGGGCAATTTGGTTAATAACATATCAGCACGAATGCCTTCTGCCAGATGAGCCAGACCTGCCTTACTTGCGCCATAAGCGGTCAAATGCTTAGGCAGTCCACGCATTGCTGACATGCTTGATATCACCACCAGATGACCGCTGTTTTGTGCGCGGAATATATTCATCGCCGCTTCACATTGCGCGAGCGCAGAGACAAAGTTAATCTCAACGGTACGGCGGTTGGTATCGAAGCGCCCTTTACCAATACGGCGACTATCCCCGACTCCTGCATTGACCACCACACGATCGATATGACCAAAGTCAGTTGCGAACGCATCAAATACATCGAATATGGCATCATAGTCACTGACATCTAATGCTCGATATTCAACACGAATATCAGGATATTCTGCCATCAGCTCTGATTGTAGACTTTCTAGACGGTCGGTACGACGCGCGCAAATCGCTAAATTATAGCCAAGTTTAGCAAACAATCTTGCCATGCCTTCGCCTAGTCCTGAGCTGGCACCCGTGATTAATACTGTTTTACCACGACCAATCTGCTGCTTATTTAAACCTTTTAGGTATCGTGCGGGCTGAATTGCGCTAAATAGCTGATTTTTACTTTGTTTGGCGCTTTTGGTGACTAAATTGATCAATTTATTTTGCATAGAACGTCCTGTTTACATCCATATTATATGAAGTTGACAGTCTATAATATCGCAAATTGATAAGTGCGGCTTGTCTGTCATAAAAATACACAAAAAGTACTCAACAATTATCATAGCCGATTTTAATAACATAAAAATCGGCTACGAGTTTAGAGTGATCATTTTATCCTGATGTTAATCACGACTTAGTCATTGCTTAATTATGACCTTGATGTCTTACCACCATCACATGCTATGTTATCGCCACGTCACGAAGCGTTTACCATCAGCAAATAAGTGACTGTATTCATTTAAAGACAATAGCCGTGTACTCTGCGCTTTTAAAGTAATAGACGTCACGCCCGTATTAACCAAGCTTTTATTAATTTGATACGCAGTTTGACTGCCTTGTTGTAATAACTGCGCGGTAATAGCCGCAATAATGCCGCCCGAAGTAAATACCAGCACCGTACTATCACACTCTAAATTCAGATTAGCCACTTGCAAACGCACTTGCTCAAGCGCTTGTTTTGCCCGCTCATTAAATTGTGACCAGCTCTCAATATAATCACTGTCATTGTCACCTGCATGCCAGCGCTGCATCGCAGAATCAAACAACTCCGCTAAACGCATAGATGGCGCTTCTGCTTGCGCAATTTCAGCCGCAATAGCACCTTTACTCATGAAAGCAGAATTAGACTTTATAAACACGTCTTTATGATTAAATTCATCAAATTGTGGCAGTACATAGCTATCCGGCGCACTTATATCGATCGCAGGCTTACTAGAGATATTGCTATCGCTATCAACAAATGACTGATAACGCTGCCAAAAATGATGTGCAGAGTCTTGCTGCCTAACCAAACTACCAGTAAAAATCGCATCAATTCGACGCTGAGTCGTCGCGTAATGCTGACCTAGCATCTGCGCTTGCTTGCCACCCAGCTCTGACAGTTGATCGTAATTCTCTTGTCCAAATGACGCTTGACCATGACGGGCCAAAAGTATGGTTGTCATAAAATATTGCCTTATTAATCGCACTCTTATAATTTTTAAACGTATTAGGGCGTGTCCTCATTTTAAAATGATGAAAAAAATGAGATAAATTGCCGCCAAACAAGGAAAATAGCGCAAATAATATCGAGATATTCATAAGCTATTTGACGCAGTTTGGCAAAATCCAGCCATTTTTAGCCCATTTAGAGAATGCTCTATTGAATTGAGGACATGCCCTAGATTTTCAATTTTTAACCTACTTACTCTTCAGCTTTAGGTGCGCTTTGTCCAAAATAGCTTTTTGGTAAGATACCTTTGATAACAGCCTGCATAGGACTTGGCAACTGCTCAATCATCGCAGCATCAACACCCATATCCTGTAGATGCGGCTGTACTCGGCTAGTAAATAAAATCTCACCTTCATATTGAGCAATCAACTTCAGACATTTGGCATGTAATACGTGTACAATAATCCAGAAATTTTTAAAGGCTGGATTGGTCGTTTGTTTATGATAGTAGCGATAATAAATCTGCTGAACGATACCCGCTAGACGGAATAACCCAAACACTTCATAAAACGTCCAGTTGTCTATCTCTAGACCTGTCTGCTCAAGATAATAAGCAACCACCTCATCGCGAGTCATCATGCCTTTTAAATGGGTGGGCTGACGGCGTGACTGCTGCATAATGATGTTGTCATCTTCTTCAATCCAATACGCCAATGCGCTGCCCAAATCCATCAAAGGATCGCCCAAGGTCGCCATTTCCCAGTCGAGTACGCCGATCACCTTGGTCGGATCTGCTGCATCCAAAATCACATTATCAAAGCGCCAATCGTTATGAATGAGACAAGTCTTACTGTCAGCAGGCGTATGCTTACCGAGCCATTGACGTACTAAGGCAAAACTTGGGACGTTGGGCGTTTTGGCTTTGACATAACGCTTGTCCCAGCCAGTTACTTGACGCTCGCAATAACCTTCACCGCGTCCAAGATTGACCAAATCAGGATGCGCTTTATAATCGACTTGATGCAATTCAATCAAAGCATCAATAACATTGGTACATAATGCACGCGTTTGCTCTTCATTTAAATCGATACCTTTTGGCAAATTGGCACGAGGAATGATACCTTCCATACGCTCCATGACATAAAAGTCAGCACCGATGACGGACTCATCCGTACATAGCGCGACCATTTTAGGTACATAAGGATAAGCATCTTTTAAGGATTTTTGAACCGTATATTCGCGCACCATGTCGTGTGCTGATTTTGCTTTGGTGCCTTTTGGTGGACGGCGTAAAATTAAGTCTTGGCTTTTACCTTCGCCTTCATATTGCAAACGATAGGTCCAGTTTGATGCGCCACCTGAAAATTGAGTAACGGTAGGTTCGCCTTTTATATCCACACCCTGATCACGTAGCCATGAGCTGACCGCTTTGGCATCAAGCTCTTCGCCCTCACGAACCTCGCCGCCTTTATCTAAGATTTTATTAGCTACTTCTTTAATGGTAGTTTTGCTTTGATTAGCAGTTGCCATATGACATTCCTTATCGTGTGCTCAATTATGTTTTATCAGTGAGTATAGGGCTGAAAATTCACTATTAACGGTGTAATAGTGAATTTCAATGAGAAATTAATTCAAGCAAATGCTCATTTAAACCAGTTTCTATACGATTATTGCAAATGAAAATTAGGCTTTCACAGGCTTTGAGGAACGGCTAAAACCCTGACGCTTTAATTCTAATTTAGCAATCATCGTTTTATGCACTTCATCAGGACCATCAGCTAAGCGCAGCGCTCGTGCTTGCGCAAAGAAAGCAGGCAACATCGTATCTTGGCAAACGCCCATGCCACCATGAATCTGAATCGCCATATCGACCACTTCTTGTAGCACGGTTGGTGCAACCACTTTAATAGCAGAGATTTCAGTCAATGCTGCTTTTGTGCCTTGCGCATCCATTTTTTGCGCTGCATATAGTGTCAATAAACGCGCTTGGTCAATCTTAATACGCGCCTCAGCGATACGCTCAAAATTACCACCCAGTTGTAATAATGGCTTACCAAAAGCGGTACGTTCCATACCGCGCTTAACAGCCAGCTCTAGCGACTTTTCGGCAGCGCCAATACAGCGCATGCAATGGTGAATACGACCTGGTCCTAGGCGACCTTGCGCAATCTCAAAGCCCATACCTGCACCACCGATAAAGTGACTGACGGGCACACGTACATTATCAAAGCTGACTTCACCATGGCCGTGCGGCGCATCATAATCGCCAAAGACTTTGAGCATACGCTCGATGTTGACACCCGCTGTCTTTGCTGGGACCAATACCATCGAATGTTGATGATGACGGTCTTTATTCTCATCAGGCGTGTACGCCATCACAATCAAAATATCGACCGCAGGGTCGCCAAGACCCGATGACCACCATTTACTGCCATTGATAATAATCTCATCGCCATCAACCACAGCTGTCGCTTGCATATTGGTCGCATCACTGGAGGCGACATCAGGCTCAGTCATACAAAATACCGAACGCGTTCTACCTTCTAAGATTGGCGTTAGCCATTTGTCTTGCTGCTCCTCAGAACCATAGCGCCATAAAAGCTCCATATTGCCGCTATCAGGGGCATTACAGTTAAACACATAAGGCGCTAATAAACTGCGACCAGTGAGCTCGGCAATCGGTGCATAATCGGTCACCGACAGCCCTGCCCCTAGCGTGTCATCTGGCAAAAATAAATTCCATAGACCGGCTTCGCGTGCTTGTTTACGCAAACTCTCGTATTTTTCTGGCCATTGCCAATTTTTCCAATTGCCGTCTGGGTTTTGCGCATGACAATCCGCCCAAAACTGTGCTTCTATCGGCTCAATATGGGTTTCGATAAATGCTTTGACTTTGGCATGCATGGCTTGACCATGTTCGGTGGCGGTAAACATCAATGTGTTTTCAGACATAGCTGGCATCCTTTTCCTTGCTGATGGTTAATGATTTTCATCACGTTCACATAAAGCTTTTATAAAAAGCCCAATGCTAATTTTATAGTGTACGTGCGTATACTCTGTTCTGTATGCCACATTTATAACACAGCATTTATGAATAAACAGCAAAAAGGCGCGACCCGCTAGGACACGCCTTTTACAAAATACAAACAATGCATTTATTTAAAGTGAAAAATTGAAAACTACTTTAGGATATTTAAACGGCTATTAAAATCAAAACGTGCCAATACATCTGGCAGCTTGTCAATCGCCATATTCACGGTGGCTTCTGCCGCTTGTGACAATCCCAACTTTTCGGCCAGCGTTGGCTTTTGACGTGAATGCAGCGCATAGACTTCATTGTCTTCCATACGCTCTAAAATATAGCTGTCTGAGGTTTGCAGACTGTCAATTAAATTCAGTTTTAGCGCATCTTCACCATACCAATGCTCGCCTGTTGCGACTTTCGCAACATCTAATGCTGGACGATAGGTGTTCACGAAATGTTTGAACAATTCGTGCGTTTGCTCCAGCTCTTCTTGGTATTTGGCACGGTCGTCAGCGTCATTTTCACCAAACATAGTGACAGTACGTTTATAGTCACCAGCGGTAAACATCTCATAATCGACGTCATGATTTTTTAGCCATTTATGAAAGTTTGGCAACTGTGATACCACACCGATTGAGCCAATAATAGCAAATGGCGCAGCCACTACATTATCCGCCACACAAGCCATCATATAACCACCACTGGCCGCGACTTTATCGACACAGACTGTTAGTTTTAAACCAGCCTCTTTTAGACGTGCCAATTGCGCTGCTGCCAAACCATAACCATGAACCAACCCGCCGCCTGATTCAAGACGTACCACGACTTCATCGCCTTTATTTGCGCTGCTGATTAATGTGCTGATTTCTTCGCGTAAATGCTTGACTGCCGTGGCTTTGATATCACCGTCAAAGTCGAGAACGAAAACTTGTGATTTATTATCACTGTTTTTTTTCTTATTTTTGCTTTTTGCTTTCAATGCTTGCTTGGCTTTTTTAGCCATTACTTTTTTGAATTGCTTAAGCGCGGCTTTACCTTGAGTTGCCTCCATTAAGTCTTCACGGCGTTGTTCTTGGCTTTTATTTAGATGAACAACTTGTAGCTCAACAGGGTTCTTAGCAGGGTGAAAAAGCATGAGTAGCATTCCTTACATGATTAGAATAATTTTAATAAGATTTTATAAGTGAGCCTGATATGTGCACAGTGGCTGATATTTTCAAGCAAAATGACAATATTTAACCCAATGCAAATGTTACTGAATAAATACGCCCATTACTGATACTTTCCTACGCTTTGATTGGACGCCACTGGTTGTATAACAAGGGCAGATTAGGCATAATATGCGTTTACACCAAATTTTCTGTAGCCAACGTGATGACCATTTGTCTTAATCGCGGTGTTTGTGCGTTTTTAGCGGATAGCTTGAACCGTACAGCAATGGCTGCATTATTGTATTTCGAATTGGGCTGACAACTGGATAATTATATTATGACGCAAAGCACTATGACGCATAGCGAATATCGAGACGAATATTGCGGAGCCGTAACCGAAAGCTTCATCGATCAAACCATTAGTATCGTAGGCTGGGTACATCGTCGTCGCGATCACGGTGGCGTGATTTTTTTAGACATGCGTGACCGCGCTGGTATCTTGCAGGTCGTCGTTGACCCTGATACCCCAGAAGCCTTTGCTACTGCTGATGCGGTACGTCCTGAATATGTGCTAAAAATCACTGGTCGCGTACGTCAACGCTACGCGGGTACTGAAAACAATAATATGACCAGTGGTCAGATTGAGCTGCTGGGCAAAGAAATTGAAGTATTGGCGAAATCTGAAACACCGCCTTTCCCATTAAATGATGAAAAAACCACGGTATCAGAAGACTTGCGTTTAAAATACCGCTACCTTGATATGCGCCGTCCGCAAATGCAAGAGCGTATGGTTTTCCGTGCTAAAGCCACGTCAGCGATTCGTCGTTACTTAGATGACCATGGTTTCTTAGACGTTGAGACCCCTATCTTGACTCGTGCGACACCAGAAGGCGCGCGCGATTATCTTGTGCCATCACGCACACGCCCAGGTAACTTTTTCGCCTTGCCACAATCACCACAGTTATTCAAACAGTTGCTGATGGTGTCAGGTTTTGATCGTTATTATCAAATCGCTAAATGTTTCCGTGACGAAGACTTACGTGCTGACCGTCAGCCTGAATTTACCCAAGTGGATATTGAAACTTCTTTCTTAAACGAAGAAGAAATTATGAATATCAACGAAGGGCTTATCAAGCATCTATTTAAAACCATGATGGATGTTGAGTTTGAGCAATTCCCACGCATGACTTACGCTGAAGCAATGCGTGACTATGCCTCAGACAAGCCTGACTTACGTATTCCATTAAAACTCATCGACGTTGCTGATTTAATGAAAGACGTTGATTTTAAAGTATTTGCCGGTCCTGCTAACGATCCTAAAGGTCGCGTTGCTGCCCTACGAATCCCGGGCGGCGCGTCATTAAGCCGTAAGCAAATCGATGCTTATACCAAATTCGTTAGCATTTATGGTGCACGTGGTTTGGCTTATATCAAAGTCAATGATGCGAGCAACATTAACAACGGCGTTGACCAAGAATCTGGTCTTCAGTCTCCTATCATCAAAAATATGACCGATGACGTATTGGTAAGCTTGATTGAGCGTACTGGTGCAGAAAGCAACGATATTATTTTCTTTGGTGCGGATAAAGCCAGTGTCGTCAATGACGCAATCGGCGCACTACGTCAAAAAATTGGTCTAGACCTTGAAATGACTACTTGTCAGTGGGCACCACTTTGGGTCACCGATTTCCCAATGTTTGAGCAAACGGACGATGGTCGTTGGACGTCAATGCATCACCCGTTTACTAAACCTAAAGGTTCTGTTGATGAATTGAAAAACAATCCAGAATCTGCCCTCTCTATCGCTTATGATATGGTATTGAACGGTACAGAGGTTGGCGGTGGTAGCTTACGTATCAATACCTTTGATATGCAGCAAGCGGTACTTGAAGCGTTAGGTATCGGCGAGCAAGAAGCTGAAGACAAGTTTGGTTTCTTGCTTGATGCATTAAGATTCGGTGCGCCGCCGCATGGTGGCTTGGCCTTTGGTTTGGATCGTCTGATTATGCTTATGGTAGGCGCTGACTCTATCCGTGATGTTATCGCTTTCCCAAAAACTAAAACTGCTGAATGCCCACTAACTCAAGCACCTGCTGAAGTCGATAGCAAGCAGCTACGTGATCTTGGTATCCGTGTGCGCGAAAAAGCACAGGCTGACACCAACAAACCTGCGCAATAAATGGTCTAACGATGTTCGGATATTTTTTTCAGTACTTATTACGTGATTCATCACTGTGTGAATGGTTATGAATCCGTATCATATTTTTAAAATCGTGCCATTGTCTGTCTTGCAGATACTGGCACGTTTTGTTGCGTGGGTAATTATCAAGATACCCAGTGTAAGTATCATGCGTACAGTCAGTATCAATATGGCGTTAATTGCGCCTAAGCTGACTGATGTGCAAAAACAAGTATTAACCAAAGAGATTATTTATCACCAGTGTTTGACCAGTATTGAATCGATCAAAAGCTGGGCCATGCCACCTGAGTGGAGTATCGCTCAGATTCGCGACGTTCATGATAAAGACATTTTATTAGAAGGACTTGCGAGTGCCAACGGCATGCTCGCTATCGTGCCGCATCTCGGTACATGGGAGATGATGAACGCTTGGCTCAATCAATTTGGTTCCCCAACCATTATGTACAAACCTGTTAAAGGTGACATCACCAACAACTTTGTGCTACAAGGGCGTTCAAGGCTTAATGCAACCTTAGTGCCAACCGATGGTAGCGGTGTCAAGGCCATATTTAAAACACTCAAACAAGGTGGCTTTAGTATCGTCTTACCCGATCATGTTCCCGACCCTTCGGGCGGCGTGGTTGTGCCCTTTTTTGGTATTAAAACGCTAACCAGTACGCTTGCTTCTAAACTTGCTAGTAAAACCAGATGTGCGTTGGTCGGCTTATCTTGTATTCGCCGTGACGATGGTCGTGGATTTGACATCTATTGTTATAAGCTAGATGATCCAGCACTTTATGATCGTCATGCCGAGACCGCCGCTTATGCACTTAACCAAGCCATGCAACAGATGATTGAAGAAAAATGCAGTCACTATATGTGGGGCTATCGACGTTTCAAACACATTCCCACATTAGGGAATCCTTACAACGTTGATGAAGAAACTTTAGCCAAATTCATTCTTGACAACAAGCGGGCTGATCAAAACGTTCATGATACAACCACACGCGCCGGCAATGAATAATGAACAATGACCTTACAATTAGCCAAACGTTTAGAGATATCGTGAATCCTAGCTGTGATAGTATTGGCTGACTTTTGTACCTTTAAACGTTACTAAGGCGTGTTCTCATTTCAATCGATCGTCCTATAAATGGATTAAAGATGGCTAAATTTTGCCAAACAGCGTCAAATAGTCAGTCAATAGCTCAATATTGTCTGCGCTATTTTTTCATTTGACGGCAATTTATCTCATTTTTATCACCATGTTAAAAATGAGAACACGCCCTAAATATTTTTTATTTATATTAATATGAGTGCATTATGGCAACTGACGTAACCAATACCTCATCGACAGACCACACGCACGCACGCAGCAGCACTGCTGAGCAGCGTTATGTTATCTGTATGAAATGGGGTGACAAATACGGCGCTGAGTACGTCAACCGTCTTTATAATATGGTCAGTCGCCATTTGACCTTAGGCTTCCAAATGATCTGCCTCACTGATGATAGTAGCGGTATCGACCCTGCTGTGACTTGCCATCCTATTCCAGAGATGGATTTGCCTGCTGGGCCTGAGCGTGGTTGGAAAAAACTCACGACTTTCAAACCTGAACTATATGGTCTCAAGGGTGTGGCTTTATTTTTAGATATCGACATTGTTATTGTTGATAACATAGATGCCTTTTTTACCTATCAAGCTCAGCACAAAGACAGCGTGGTGATTATCCGTGATTGGAAAAAACCGTGGCGAATGATTGGTAATAGCTCTGTTTATCGTTTCAATATTGGCATGAACACCTACCCTGATTTGCTCGCAAACTTTGAGCGTAACTTTGCCACCATTCGTACCCAAGTGCGCCATGAGCAGGCTTATCTGTCTAACTATTTACGTGAGCATCATCATTTAGAGTATTGGGATAAAACATGGTGTGTCAGCTTCAAGTACCAATGCATCGCCCCTATTCCCTTTAACTTTGTGCGCGCACCTACTCTGCCAGATGGTGCAAAGATTGTCATCTTTCATGGTGAGATTAATCCGCCAGATGCCATCAATGGTAGCGGCGGTAAATGGTATCGTCATGTTAAGCCAAGCCCTTGGCTAAAAGATTATTGGCGATAAACCCATAGGAAATACCATGAAAGCAGATGATGAAAAGCAAATAGATATTGTAATTGCTTGGGTAGATGGTGATGAGCCACTGCTTAAACAAAAAAGAGCGCGTTATCAAAAAACAACCAGCGCGGCATCTGATGCTATCAGCTCAACACGTTTCGCCAGTAACGATGAAATATATTACAATATTGCCTCCATCATAAAATACGTACCTTTCTGTCGACATATCTATATCGTCACCGACCAACAGCAACCGGCACTGATTGAAGCGTTTGTTGAACAAGATATTTGTGCAAAAGACAAGATACGTATCATCGATCATAAAGACCTCTTTGCGGGCTATGAGCAGTTTTTGCCTACTTTTAACACGCGGTCTATTGAAAGCATGCTATGGAATATCTCAGATCTGTCTGATTATTTTATATACATGAATGATGACTTTTTCTTCAACCAACCTGCTGTTATTACAGATTTTTTAGATGACGACACGATTATCATTCATGGTCATTGGCGAAAAAACACCCTTCTACAAGCTAAACTCCAATATCGAAAATCTCTACAAAAATTATCGGGCAAAAAAGTTCAACCCAAACATACGATTGCCCAAATGCTCAGCGCTAAAATCTTGGGGATGAAGCAGTTTTTTGAAGTGCACCACTACCCCCATATTGTCGATAAGAATATTTTAAAAAACTATCTTTTGCATAACCCTCAGCTATTGATTGAGCAAATTCAATATAAGTTTAGAGATGTGGCTCAGGTAAATCCTATTACCCTAATGAATCACCTAAAGATTCAACAAGGAAAAGCTTGTCTCAAGCCGCCCGTAGCAATCAACTATCTAAAAAATGAAAACGGTGTTGAGGATTTTTTAATAGGTTTGCAAAAACAATCTATCAAATATGGGTGTATACAAAGCTTAGACTTGCTTGACCCTGACTCCCGTAACAATATTACCGAGGCGATGATTCAGAAGTTTTCCCAGCATCTGCCATCACCGTTATTGCTAAATCTCACTAAATAAAATCAATCTTATAATAATAAAAATATAACCTTGGAATTTTTATGAAAATAACAGTAGTAGGTACAGGCTATGTCGGCTTATCCAATGCTATGTTACTTGCCCAGCACAATAAAGTAATCGCTGTCGATGTCATAGCAGAAAGAGTCGAGATGTTGAATGCCAAACAATCTCCTATTGAAGATCCAGATATTGAAGATTTTTTACTCAACAAACCCATCGATTTCACAGCCACTTTAGATGCCAAAGCAGCTTACAAAGACGCAGATTTTATTATTGTTGCCACCCCTACGGATTACGACTCAAAGACCAACTATTTTAATACCCAAAGTGTTGAAAGCGTCATTGAAGAGGTGCTGAGCGTTAATAAAAATGCGCTAATCGTTATAAAATCAACAGTGCCTGTCGGCTATACCAATGACATTAGAAAACGATTTTTGACAGATAACATCATTTTTTCACCTGAATTTTTACGTGAAGGCAAAGCGCTATATGACAATCTTTACCCTTCGAGAATTATCGTCGGTGAGCAGTCGGAACGTGCGAGACAATTTGCAGATTTGCTCTTGGAAGGTGCAATAAAGAAAGACGTTCCTCAGCTATTTACTGAATCTACTGAAGCGGAAGCTATTAAATTATTTTCCAATACCTATCTAGCAATGCGTGTTGCCTATTTTAATGAGCTGGATACGTATGCCCAGACTTTTGGGTTAGATACCAAGCAAATTATTGAAGGCGTAGGATTAGACCCGCGTATCGGCAATCATTACAACAATCCATCGTTTGGCTATGGTGGCTATTGCTTGCCTAAAGACACCAAACAGCTATTGGCAAATTATGATGACGTCCCGAGCAACCTTATCAGAGCCATCGTTGATTCTAATAGCACTCGTAAAGATTTTATTGCTGATAAAATCATTGAAAAACAACCAAAGGTCGTCGGTATCCATCGACTAGTCATGAAAAGCGGTTCGGACAATTTCAGAGCGTCTGCTATTCAAGGCATTATGAAGCGTATCAAAGCAAAAGGTATCGAAGTGGTTGTCTATGAACCCGTGTTAAAAGAAGAGGAATTTTTTAACTCAAAAGTCATTAAGGATTTGGACGCATTCAAAGCCATGAGCGATATTATCGTGGCGAACCGCTTATCTGCAGACATCCAAGATGTGTCGCATAAAGTGTTTACTAGAGATTTATTTGGGAACGATTAATGAAAATTTTAGTGACTGGTGCTGCAGGTTTTATTGGCTTTCATTTAATTAAAGCATTGCTGGGCAAAGATTGCTTTATTGTCGGTATTGACAACCTAAACTCGTATTATGAGGTCGCATTAAAAAAAGACCGTCTCAAAATCCTAAACGAACAATCAAACGAAGATACTTTTAGTTTTATCACCTTAGATCTGGCTGACCGAGAAGCAATGGCCAGTTTATTCGCTGAACATGGCTTTGATATCGTGATTAATCTCGGCGCACAAGCGGGCGTGCGCTATTCTATCGAAAAGCCACATGAATACATTGATTCCAATGTAGTAGGATTTCTGAACGTGCTTGAAGGCTGTCGACAGACTCAGGTAAAACATTTGGTATACGCCAGCTCTAGCTCTGTATACGGTATGAATATCAAGCAGCCTTTTAGCACTGGAGATCGTGTAGATTATCCCATTAGCTTATATGCTGCGACCAAAAAATCTAACGAATTAATGGCACATACTTATAGTCATTTATACAATATCCCCACGACAGGGTTACGCTTTTTTACGGTCTATGGCCCTTATGGTCGCCCTGATATGGCGTACTTTTCATTCACCAAAAAAATACTGGTAGGCGAGCAGATAGATGTCTATAACAATGGTGAGATGCAACGTGATTTCACCTACATTGATGATATTGTCGAAGGCATCACTCGTATTATTGATAAAATTCCAGAACCACAACAATCTTTTGCGACCACAGCGATAGCGCCTTACCAAATCTATAATATCGGTAATAACCAACCCGTAACGCTGCGCCGCTTTATTACCGCAATTGAAAGTGCATGCGGTAAAAAAGCAAAAGAAAACTTGTTGCCCATGCAGCCAGGTGACGTCCCAGCGACTTATGCCGACATAGACGAGCTAACAGCCGACATTGGCTTTAGACCCGAAACCAGTATCGAAGATGGCATCTTAAAATTTGTAAATTGGTACAGAGCCTATTATTTAGAAGAACCAACAGAATCACAGCAAGCATAAAACTCGATAAGTCGTAGAATAGATATAGCAAGGAAGAGTCAACCTATGAAGACATTGACATATTTGATTAATTTAGATGGAAGCGATACGCGTCTAGAGAGCGCAACTCAGCAGTTAGAGCAGATAGACTGGCCATTTGAAAGGATACCTGCCTATGATGGTCGCGGCAAAGAGCTGTCTGATTTTGTAGATTATGATGATTTTCAAGCCAGAAAAAATCTAGGACGTGGCTTATTAAGCTCCGAAATCGGCTGCTATCTAAGTCATTACAACTGCGCTGAACAATTTTTGCAGACGGATGCTGACTTTTTGGTTGTACTAGAAGATGATATGACCTTGTCTACCAGCTTCAAGACAATCGTCAATGAAACCCTAGCGTTTTTATATGCTCATCCAACGTTGGACTGGTACTTGATAAATCTTGCAGCAAAAAAGAAAAAGCTTGCTCGGGATATCGTTAGCTTCGATAAACATACATTATGGCACGCCTATTATTTCCCTATTCGTGGTCTTGGCCTCATTTGGTCACGTAAGGGTGCTGAAGCATTTATAGCAGCCGCCAAACCCATCTCTATGCCCGTTGATATATTCTTCCAACAATGGCTGAGTGACAATGGGAAAGGTTTGGGGGTTTGGCCTGCATTGGTGAAGCCCTTGGGACTTGACAGCGATATCTTAGGAACCGAGGCTTCGCAAAACATAAAACGCAAAGACAAAGAAAATCGAGACTTGTCCTATAATATAAAAAAACAGAAAAGAATGTGGCAAAATAAAACCACAGCTGTTGCCAACTTATACCTAAATAAGTAGTTTATATTTTATGAAAAATATCGTAATAAGTTTAGAATCTGCGGCAGAGCGCAGAAAGCATATACACGAAGAGTTTGGCAAACATAAAGTAGATTTTGAGTTCTTTGATGCGTTAACTCCAGATTTGGCTCATGCTTATGCTCAAAATTTGCCCATTAATTTAGAAAACATCGCTTTGACTGGTGGCGAATTGGCATGTTTTATGAGTCATGCTTCCGTTTGGCAACAAATGATTGATCAAAATATACCGTATTTAGCCATTTTTGAAGACGATATATATTTAGGTGAAGATGCAGAAACGCTATTAACCACCACGAGTTGGATAAAACCTGACTGGCATATTATTAAAACAGAAGCCTTTTCCGAAAAAGTTTTTTTGTCCTCCAACTCCTCTGAGATTGTCTCAAGTAGGCGGCGCATTGCCCAATTAAAGGGGAAAAATTTAGGTACCGCCGGTTATATTTTGTCGTTGCGCGGTGCGCAAGTATATTTGGACTATATCTCAAAAAACAAACTGCGACCGCTTGATGAGTTAATGTTTGACGATTTTATCAAACATGACGCTGAACCCGTCTATCAAATGACCCCTGCTCTATGCATTCAAGAAATGCTGTTAAATAAAGGCAATCCCTCGCTTCCAAGCGCCCTAATTACAGATCGTCAAGGTCGTATGAAGTCAGAGAAAAAACCTGCTATGTTTAAAGCGAAGCGCGAAATTAACAGGGTTGCGATGAAACTTAAGAAATCCATATTTGCGACAGAAGTAGTTTTTAAATAGTATTTTTTATCGTTAAATATTTTATTATGATAATAATTTTGGAATGGGAAAGTAATGACGGAAGATAACAAACCATCTGTAGCCATATTATATATTGCCACTGGTCGATATACCGTTTTTTGGGATTACTTCTATTGCTCTGCTGAAAAACACTTACTTCCCAATAGTAACAAACACTATGTTTTATTTACTGATAACCTAGCATTAATCAGCAGGCAGACTGACTATCCGAATGTCACAATGATCAAACAGGAGGCTTTAGGATGGCCTTATAGCACATTGATGCGCTTTAAATTCTTTTTAGGGGCAAAGTCTATTATTGAAAAATATGACTTCATATTCTACTTTAATGCCAATACAGAGTTTCTTTCTGATATCACTGAAGATGAGTTGTTGCCTCTCGATCACCATGAGGAGCTGAGTCTTGGCGTTCAGCCTCATATGTTTCATCTCAATAAACGTGCCTACACTTATGATCGTAACCCTCAATCACAAGCATATATTCCCTATCATAAAGGAAAATATTATTTCACAGGTGCGTTGAATGGTGGGAAATCTCATGCATATTTACAGATGTGCGAAAATCTCAACCAAAACACAGAATTAGATTTAAAAAATAACGTTATTGCACTATGGCATGATGAAAGTCAATTGAACAAATTTGCATTAGATCGTACAGACATTAAAGTTCTACCACCCTATTTCACACGTGGAGAGCACGAATACTGGAAAAAAAGCTCAAAAATAATGTTTTCGGATAAAACACATTATCGATTTGGCGGACATGCTTATTTAAGAGCTGAAACAAATGACAAAATTACAAAATCTGACTGGGAACAGAAAAATGGCAAACGTCGAAGAAAGCTCAACACTCGATTCAAGCAATATATCGCCTCACTTTTTTTCTGATAGTGAGAGCCATAAACAGCTTAAAAAGAAAAAGAAAAAGCCTTATCGTTATCTATATAACTTAATCACCCCACACAGCAAACGCAAAGCGTTCGAAAAAGAGGCCAATCTTGAGCAACAAAACCAAGTAGCCACGTGTTGGACATCTTTTATTGAGCTATATTACAGTGACAAGCTAGAATATTTTTCATTACAGCCAAAAAAAGAATTTTATGATGAAAAAATAATTTGGCAGTATTGGGGTCAAGGCATTAATGAAAATCAGTTGCCTGCAGCAGTTAAATTATATTTCAAATCGATAGACAAACACTGTCCAGACTATAAAATAATCCGGCTAGATGACAGTAATATTCATGAATATCTAGATATACCTAAATTTGTTTGGGATAAAAAAACATTCTCAGGATTTAAACCAGCATTTTTTGCAGATTTATTACGCTTAGCATTACTTGATGTTTATGGCGGCGTTTGGTTAGATGCAACTATCTATCTCACCGAACCTTTGCCTAATATGTTAAAGGATAATGGTTTTTTTATGTACCAGCGCACCACAGACGCACATAATAAACAACAATGGCATAAATTTAATAGCTACTATTTTAACTGGGATAGTAAGCACAAGGTAAACTTGCTGAATAGCGTTATCTTTTCTCACAAAAAAAATCCGGTCATTCATACGTGTTTGGATTTAATGTTAAACTTTTGGAAAACGCAAGAATATATTCCTCATTATTTTTTCTTTCAAATCTTATTTGACACGCTCATTAAGGGCAAACTTGCACAGTATCAATGCCCTATCATCGATGATACTAAACCTCATTTACTAGTTGCTACTTTGCATAACCCTTATGCTGAAGCCGATTATCAAAACATAGTCTCACAAGCTGGTATCCATAAAATGTCTTATGTTAAACAAGTCAGACCTGATTCGTACTATGAATACTTATTAAAAAACACTTAAATACAGCTTTATTACTAATGCGGACTGTCACTATAATATAAATTACCTTTTTCTTTTGCTTAGACTATTCATTGAATTTTTTATATGACTAACTGAGATGTATTATGATTTTAATTCAAAATCTAAAAAGAATAGATGCAGGCACTCAGAAGTATATATATGAGCACCCATCTGATACTGATAAGATTATCAAAATAATGAAGCCTGAGCATGCGACATATAATGGTGGTAGAAAGGGTCAGCATTACTTGCGCGGTCATCATTCTCAGGGCATATACAAACAGTTTCGCAGAGAGATATTGCAATATTTACAGCTTTGTAAGAACAACTATGGTCAGCAACGATTTACGTTTCCAATGGAAACCGTATATGGCTTTATCGCAACGGATAAAGGGTTGGGCCTAGTGACGGAAAAGGTCATAGACCCTAGCGGCTCAACCATGACACTTTACGAGCTTTCTAATACCAATCTTTTTAATGACACACATGCACAGGCGTTAAATAAGTTTTTTGATGAGTGTTGTGAATTGCATGTGGTATTGGGTGAAGTTAATATTGCTGGCATTATGTATACCGAGCACAGACAAGGTATTCCTGAGTTTGTATTGGTTGATGGCATTGGTGAAAAATTATTCATTCCTTTTAGGGCAATGAGCAAAACGATTAATAGCCATAATGTTCGAAAGATTGAAAAAAAATAAAATCCAAAATTAGCTATTATTCTACTAAGCATTAGAATTATGACCATGATAGTTATCAATGTGATCTTTATTTATTCGCAACCAATTTATAAATACAGCAGAAGACCCAAGACAACTACGTTGTTTTGGGTCTTTTATTAAAGTCTACTATCTCATGAATTAGTCTTAATCAATAAAACTTAACCAATCCATATACTGCTCATTGCGACCATGCACCACATCAAAGTATAAGGTTTGTAGCTGCTCAGTCAAAGGTCCACGTCCACCATTACCGATAGTACGATCATCATATTCACGGATAGGCGTCACTTCAGCCGCCGTACCCGTCATGAATATCTCATCTGCCAAATAAAACTCATCACGAGTGATACGGCGCTCAACGACTTTGATACCTAGATCATCGGCAAATTGAATAATAGTACGACGCGTGATTCCGTCAAGTGCACCGCCCGCTAAATCTGGCGTATGCAGCACACCGTCTTTGACTAAGAATAAGTTTTCGCCAGCACCTTGGCAGACGTAACCCTGTGGATCCATCAAGATAGCTTCGTCATAGCCATTACGAGTGACTTCTTGGTTTGCCATGATGGACACTGGATAGTTGCTCGAGGCTTTTGCCTTACACATGGTCACATTGGTCATATGATGAGTAAATGACGAGGTTTTTACACGGATACCGTTTTTGATACCCTCTTCACCCAGATAAGCGCCCCAATGCCAAGCAGCAACCATTGCATTGATGCTGTTATCACGTGACGATAAACCAAGCTTTTCAGCACCGACCCAAATGAGCGGACGAATATAGGCTTCTGCCAAGTTGTTTTGTTTGACCACATCTTTGTGCGCTTGCTCCAGAGTCGCTGCATCAAACGGTACATTCATTTGAAAGATTTTTGCAGAGCCTAACAGACGCTCGGTATGCTCTTTTAGGCGAAAAATAGCCGTACGATTATCCGCAGTTTGGTACGCGCGCACACCTTCAAACACCGCCATGCCATAATGCAAGCTATGCGTCAGCACATGGACTTTGGCATCTGGCTGCTCAATCATTGTGCCATTCATCCAAAGCTTACCATCTTGTGTTGCCATATTCATTTTATAATCCTTATGTTAGCACTAACGGCTATTTTTTTAGGTATAGTCGACGCACGTATAAATGCTTCGACTAGAGGTTTTGTTTAATCTTATTTATCAACATCATATGATAACACCGCAGCGTCAAATTTTATTGCTAAAATATAGTGTTATCCTTACTCAGAAATAACCAACAACTGACAGCTTTATCGTAATGTGTCGCCGATTATATCACTGGCGGTGCTAGCAAATGAAATCTTTTAGTTTGAGTATCACAGGCTATTATTTATAAGCAAAAACCTTCTTAAGAATTGGGCGAATCGTCATCTGCCAAATTAACACCCATCAAATGTTGCCATTGCGCTTGTACTAATGCTCGTGTTTCTTTCCACAGTGACTCATCCACCAATAGCGATTGCTCTGATAGTGCCAATTGATGAGTAGCAGCACGAATTCTGAGGTAGGCATCCGTCAAATCTTGGCAGACTTGCTCCTCCCAAATACCCAGTGATGCCACTTCTTCAAAAATACGAACGTTGTCGCTCCATTTGGTCAGGCTTGGATGCTCATGCGAATAAGCCAATACTGCAAATTGCGCTAAGAACTCAATGTCGATGATCCCGCCTGCATCTTGTTTAAGATGAAACTTACCTGCTTGTTGTTGCCATTGACTGGTGCCCAGATGTTTTTGCATCTTAATACGCATACTGGTGACTTCTGTACGCACCTGCTCTATCGTGCGTGGTAATGATAATACGTCTCGGCGAATATCACAAAAGCGTGCCGTCACTCGTTTGTCACCGCAAATCGCTCGCGCCCGTACCAAGGCTTGATGCTCCCACGACCATGCCTTTTCTAGCTGATAGGTTTCAAAAGCATGACAAGACACCACCATCATGCCAGCATTACCTGAGGGGCGCAGACGCATATCAATCTCATAAGCGCGGCCATCTCGAGTTTGGGTATTGAGATAGTTCATCAGCTTTTGTACCAAACGGGCAGCAAACTTCATACCGCTGACTGATTTTTCACCCGTAGTCATACTCTGCTCTTTTATCTTATGCAAAAACACCAAATCCAAATCTGAAGAATACGACAGCTCTAGCCCGCCAAGCTTGCCATAACCAATGATGGCAAAACCGCAGTCTGCCTCGGTCACTGGATCGCCATCTTGACCAATAGGATAGCCGTAGCGTTTGACAATTTCTGCAAAAGCCCGTTCTAATGCGGCTTCTAGTACCACCGCTGCGATATACGTAAGAGAATCCGACACCTTCATAATCGGACGCTCAGCCAATACATCACTAGCGGCAACCGCCAATACTTGGTTCTTCTTAAATAGTCTTAATACGCTGAGCAGCTCTTCTTCGTCATTAGGCTCTACGCGCAATAGCTGTTGACGCAAAATATCGCGCAACTCTGGCTTGTCCGGCAAGTGGCGATAGCGCTGCTGTAAAAAAGTATCTAAAAGCACAGGATAATGTGCCAACTCTTTGGCAATCCAAGGACTGGCCGATAGCATGGGTATCAGCTCAATCGTCGCATTGGGATTTTCTGCAATCATCACCAAATAGATAGAACGACGACAAATCGCTTCGAGCAATGTAATGAGACGCGGCAAAGCGGTATTGGCCAATTGCTGCTGCTCTTGATGAGCGAGTAACGCATGGATAATCACAGGATAAGCGTCATCCAACCGCTCGCGAGCCTCATCGCTTAAGTTAGCGACCATCTTTGACTGCCAAAAATCTTGTAATAGCACTCGGTTTTCTGCCGTTAACACATCATTCAATCGTGCAATCTGTTCATCAAGATGTTCGGGCTCAAGATCTGTGTCTTCATGATCCGGTACCTGACGTTCGGTCACCATACGCTCAAAGGGAACATTGACATTGTCTCGGTGGTGGTTAAGGGTATCTAACAGTGCGTTCCAATCGTCAAACCCAAGGGTAACTGCCAAGTTATACTGCCACTGCGGATCATGTGGCAAACGCTGAGTCTGTTGATCATTAATCGCTTGAATGGCATGTTCAAGGCGACGCAAAAAACGATACGCAGCTTGGAGCTCTTGATAAGTAGTCCTCTCTAGATACTCAAGCTTATGTAATACCTGCATTGCTTGTAAACAAGATTTCACCTGCAATTGAGGATGCCTGCCACCATAGATCAACTGAAAGGCCTGCACAATAAATTCAATGTCTCTGATACCACCAGCACCCAGCTTGATGTTATCCAAATCCTCCCGCTGAGCGACTTGGTTTTGGATAAGGGATTTCATCTCCCTGAGCGCTGAAAAAGCACTATAATCCACGTAATAACGGAAAACAAAGGGCTTGATGAGCGCTTGTATCTCATCATAAAACGGCTGTTCTAGCTGCCCGACTACTCGTGCTTTTAACCATGCAAAGCGCTCCCATGCACGTCCATGTTGAGAGAAGTACTTCTGCAATGCGGATAAATGAATGGCCAAATCACTACCGTCACCCCAAGGGCGCAGACGCATATCGACCCGAAAGACAAAGCCATCAGCCGTCTTTTGATCCAATAATTTAATAATACCTTGACCAAGCCTTGTCATAAACCGCTTATTATCTATGCTGCGCGTGCCTTTTGATTTATCACCGCTGGTTACACCGCGAGCCTGATGAACAAAGATAAGGTCTATATCACTCGATAGATTCAGCTCATGAGCGCCAAGCTTACCCATCGCCATAATCGCCATGTCATCAATTTGCACGTTACCTTTGGCATTGACAAACGTTGGTTCGCCGTACTGTTTAATCAAATGCTGGTAGGTATAATCTTTGGCAAATGAGATACAGCCATCTGCAAACTCAGACAGCTCGTCGGTCAATTGCTCAAGTGCTATCAGTTGTAAGGCATCTTGCCAAATCCAGCGCATCATCAGCAGTGTACGTAGATGACGCAGGCCACTCATCACCTTCACTTCATCAGCAAGTTGGTAATTATCATCTAACGTATAATCTTGAATCAAATCATCGATTTGCTGCCGAGTTAAGGTTCGATCTAACGGGTAGCTACGTAAAAACGTTTGGCATGAAACCGTTCGACTCTCCCAAATTTGATAAGCGAACTCGCTTGCTGTCTGCAATATTCGCAGCTGTTCGGTTGTATACTGACAATCTGTACCATGGGTCGCACGTGAAGGCATAGCGGGTGACATAGGGAACATAACTCCTTGCATAGAGAGATAAGACTACGTGAACTTAGCGCATAAGTTTATCGTTTTTTCTTACGAAGCAGTCACAGCATCAACTAACGATACTCAATATGTCAGTATTTAATATAAAACTACGTTTAATGACAGTGACCCTATTTGCTTTTGAGCGCTTTATGGTAGCATAAACAACTTTAGCGCAGATGATTGAAAAGAGCTCTTATGACAACCATGACCCCATTGCTTCTGATTACTGCTGATCCTAGCCACCCACTTGCCCATTTAGCGCTACGTTATGCACGCGCTTATCTGAAAAATGCTGCCAATAATAAAGATACCAATGATAGTGTCACCTTAAACGTGTTTTTTTATGGCGATGCAGCTCATACTGCCAATGGTTTACGCTGGCAGTCGGCGGATCAAATTAATTTGACCAAAGAGTGGCAAACGCTCGCTGAGCAGTTCCAGTTAGCGCTGCCTGTCTGTGTCAGTACTGCACTCAGTCGCGGCATTAGCGACACGGATAACAGCAAACGCCATCAACTTAATGGTGACAACCTTGCCACCGGCTTTGCACTGGTCGGACTGAGTGAGCTGGCGATGATGATGCAAGGCGACTGTCGTTTGATGCAATTTTGATGACTTGCCGTGCAGACAGATTACATTTTATGATAATAATTGTCAGCGACCAATTAGATTAGGAATTAACCATGAAATTATTAATTCAGCTGCTCACGCCGACTGAAATGGCAAGTTATGAAGGCTGTGCGCTTGCATTAACGCTAGCAACCTTTGGTCATGAAGTACAGCTGTATTTGGATGCGCCTGTTTTTGGCTTGTTGATGCAGCCTGCGTCGCGTTTGCATGGCATGATTCAGTCGCTTGAGCTATATGACATGCCAGCCGCTTGGCTACCTGACGATGTCTTTAGCGGGTGGGTCACGGGTATGCTGCCTATTGATTTGGCTTCACAATTGACATTGATACCTGAAGTGGTGAACGCTTCAGACTTTGAGCAAATACTACGCTTTTAGCCTCGCAATTTTATTTGTAATACTTTAAATACTAGGGCGTGTCCTCATTTTAAAAATAGAGATAAAAATGAGAACACGCCTTATCCTAAATCTAGCAACGAATCGGACACTGTTATGGCAACTTTATATCAAATACACAGCACAATGGATACGCTCAGGCGCAGTGTCGATGAGATGTCACGTACATGGCGCACTGGTGACAGTATTCTCTTGCTTGGTAGCACCGTGGCTTTTATCAGTTGGCTTGATGCGTATTTGAGTGACAGTGAAATACAAGGCATCGCAAATATTTATGCCTTAGCCGAGGATGTGGCGCAGCTAAGTACCAATACCAGCGCGAAGCTCAATCTAGAGACCAAGTTGAGTGGGCTGTTAACGGATGAAGAATGGGTCAATCTAACTCAGAGTACTAGTGTTAGTAATACCAATGCTAGTAATACGAGTGCTAATAATGCGGGGTTTGACAAAGTAGTGACCATCGCCCTATGAATAACGATAATACGATCAATCACGATATAACCAATCATGATATAACAGCGGCAATCAACGTTGAAT
The DNA here is from genome assembly GCF_049896785.1 of Psychrobacter sp. TWP2-1-2. NCBI lineage: Bacteria > Pseudomonadati > Pseudomonadota > Gammaproteobacteria > Moraxellales > Moraxellaceae > Psychrobacter > Psychrobacter sp. TWP2-1-2. The sequence continues at coordinate 407,569 of NZ_JAFCVA010000001.1, forward strand.
TAGATCAAGACGGTCATTTATGTGACCATAACATCTGGACCCCTGATATCGCTCAGAAATTGGCCAATACTCTAGAGGTGCATCTAGAAACTGAGCATTTACAAATTTTACAGCAGGTACGAGCATTTTTTACTCAGTTTAATCACGCACCAGCCACGCGCCCACTGATTAAATGGTTACAGAAAACCTTGCCAGAGCATGATATCAGCAATCAGAAACTACAGCAGTTATTCAACACTGGCTTGGTTGCCCGCCATGTCAATCGCCTTGCCGGTCTGCCCAAACCACCCAACTGCTTATAAGATATATGGCATATATGATTGATAAGGTGTTATGAATGGCGATGAATACCTAAATGTTGGATCATCGCCTGCAATCAGTAAAAAATGCATGGCTATTTTGGATCGTACACTGTCAACGTCTCATACCCGATACTACGACCTTCATCACCAGTGAAGCCTTGCTGACGCCAGACCTCATACAGACATATCGCCACACTATTCGATAAGTTCAAACTGCGTGAATCAGCCAGCATAGGCAAGCGCAACCAGTGATCAGCGCCGATATCTTCACGTATATCATCTGCCAGACCTGCTGTTTCAGAGCCAAATACTAAGGCGACATTAGGTATCTGCTCAGGCATCAGAGCACGAGCAGATTCGGCAGCCACCTGTTGCCCACCAAAGTCATAGTCATAAAAGGGCTTGCTCAGTTTGGTGGTCAATGCTGTGACAATATGACAATCCGCTGCCTGTAGCGCCAGTTTTGCTGCTGCCCAATCATCATGTACTTGTAGGTGCGCGTATTCATGATAATCCAAACCTGCACGCCGTAGCTTTTTATCATCAAGCTCAAACCCTAATGGCCTGACCAAATGTAGCTGCGCGCCCGTGTTGGCACATAAGCGGATAATATTGCCCGTGTTACTAGGCATTTTTGGCGCTACCAACACAATATGAGTGGTCATATCGACTCCTTAAGTCGTCAAATCTGCGTATTATCGTCGATCCAAGATAATGTGGACAGACTCTACTAAAATGATGGTTATTTGAATTTCTGAGCAAAAGGTAATTAAAAGTTACAGTTTACTGCTAATAATTACATTTTGATACTTTGCACAGTTTTTAACTTTCACTATGATGTCTCTAACGGATATCGAGATAGTATTTATCAATTATTATCTTATCCAATAACCCCTCAGTGAGGCTCAAGCCTAATGCTTAGCATCACTGTTATTATTTATAACGACCCATTTTTGAGGATTCTATTATGAAAAAATTAATCATCGCATCTTTAACTGCTATGTTTGTTCTAACTGGTTGCAACACTTTTAAAGGTTTGGGCCAAGACGTATCAAGCGCTGGCGAAGCTGTTACTGGCGGCGCACAAGACGTACAAAATAAAATCTAAGTATTGATTTTTTTGCGTATTTGAAAGGCTTATCATTTATGTGATAAGCCTTTTTTTATGACTTTATTTTTCGATAGTAAAGACTGACATTAAAGAACAGTAAACATCTCTAATTATAAGAAAGCTCGCAATATCTGATTGAGATAACGTTGACCCAATAGCGTTGGCTGTAGCCGCTCAGTATTGTCTACTAGCAATCCCTGAGTAATCAATTGCGCCACTTGTACAGCAATATCATCGTAACTCAGCCCTGTCCTTGCGGTAAACATCGACCAAGCGACGCCGTCATGTAGACGTAGCGCATTCAGCATAAACTCACTCACCAACTCCTCACTATCAATTTCCTGCCAACCCACCATTTGTGGTGCGCTTTGTTTAATAGAAGAGTCAGTGATATCTTGATAATCCACATAATCCTTAGGCAGTCGTGACTTACTAAAACGATAAATACCAGAGTCTGCTAGCAAGTCATTCTTTAAGCCATTCTCTGTTAATGCTAATGCTTCATGAGCAATCGTTACTTTGCCATGTGCACCCGCACCAATCGCTAGGTAGTCACCAAATTGCCAGTAATTAACATTGTGACGGCATGCTTTATCTGACGCGCTTGCCCACGCGGATACTTCGTAATTGCGGTAGCCCAACTGCTGCAACAACGCTTGACCTGCCTGCTCAATATCTGCCAAGTTATCCTCATCTGGCAAAATCGGCTGGCTACGGTAAAATACAGTATTGGGCTCAATCGTTAATTGATACCAAGAAATATGCGTCGCCCCAGCATCATGCGCCATCTGGATATCGTTCAGCGCCTCATTCATCGTTTGCTGCGGTAACCCATGCATCAAATCGACATTGACTCGCTCAAACCCAGCCTCGCGAGCCGCACGAATCGCTGACAATGCTTGTGCAGGGTCATGTATGCGACCAAGGGTCTTGAGCTTATCAGCAGCAAAGCTTTGTACACCTATCGACAAACGATTGATACCCACCTCTAAATATTGGGCAAAAGGCGCATGCTCAAGCGTGCCCGGATTGGCTTCCATCGTCACTTCAATGCCATCAGCAAACTTAAAAATGTTGCGTAAGCCAGTAAACAATCGCTGGTATTGCACAATGGGTAGCAGTGAAGGCGTACCACCACCGATAAAAATCGAACTGATTTCACGCGCTTGGGTTAACGACTGCTGCATGGCGGCATCTGACAGCAGCGCATCCACATATTCGTCATACATAGATAGCTGCATATCCATCGGCAGCTCATGCGAATTAAAATCACAATAAGGGCATTTTTTGACACACCACGGGATATGAATATAAAGCGCCAGTGGAATGGCGCTTACCTGTATCCCACTCGCAGTCTTATTAGAGATGCTGAGATTATCAGAAAAATGGTCAGATTTAATATTTGACATAAACGAAGGTATCTATAAAAAAGGTTACATAAATGGATGACTGCTGTCACTAGCAGAAAGTAGCGCTAGGATAACGGCTAATGTGATTAAAAAAAAGGCTATCTTAAAGAAAAGCCGATCAATAACAAAACCAATCACAAACATGCATGTTAACCCTGTACTTTTATAGGCAAAATAGTGAAGAATGATGGCATAAAATGACATTGCATACAGTGATATTGCAAATAATGAATGGCTGATAATGATAAATAGGATAAAGATATGGCTTATTGGTTAATGAAGTCCAACCCCAAGTTTTTTGGTATTGATGATTTGCAACGCCTAGAGACCGACAGTTGGGATGGTGTGCGCAATTACCGCGCTCGTAACTTCATGCGTGACGAGATGCAGGTCGGCGACAAGGTGTTCTTTTATCACTCTAGCGCTAAGCCGTCTGGCGTCGCTGGCATCATGACGGTAAGCAAAGCAGGCTACCCTGACCCTTGCCAGTTCCATCCTGAGCACCGTCATTACGATCCTATTGCCACCGAAGATGAGCCACGATGGTATATGGTAGACGTCACTTTTGAGCAAGCATTTATTGATATTCTACCACTATCAGCCCTTAAATTTTTACCCGCACTTGAGGATTCATTATTAATGAGAAAAGGCTGTGAGCAACTTACCGTGATTCCACTAGATCCCAAACACTGGTACACCATTATGGATATGGCAGAAACACTTAACCTACTATCTGAGCAACCAGTGGTGAGATAGCAACGATTGAGTAAGGTTTTTAGTGTTATCAACGAACACTTATTGATACGCTGCCTGCAAAAAATTTGCTATATTTGCGATTTATGCTCAACAATTCATTTCTCGACCTTCTTTATCACACCTTTATCCCCATTATCAGGACCCGCTTATGAGCGCACCCAAACTACTATTATCTGTATTAACCGTCAGCATGTTCAGTCTGACCCTTAGCGCCTGTGGCAGTGACGGGGACAAGGTCAAAGAGGAATATGACCGAATAGAAGATCAGGTGAAAGATGAATATGATCGTGTGGAAGACAAGGTCAAAGAGAAGTATAAAGAAGTCGAAGATAAGCTTAGCGATGATGAAAAGTCCATGGCTGAGATTTTGGAGTCGGTATTTTTACCAGAAGAATCACTCGATAATTTCTTGGATAAAATAACCCCAGAAGGCGGTCGCGGCGGTTTATATGTCGGACACTTCATTGAGATTGACGATGGTGACAGCGACGATATCGATATCGGTGCCGTTTACTTTGATATCAGTAAAGATGGCGCTGGCAGCGTCGATGGTAGCGTTAGTTATCAGCAGCAAGCCTGCCAAGAAAACAATACTTTGGGTATCAACTCAGCCATCAAGGTTGACAACTATATCGCGGGTAAAATAACAGGCAGTCTCGATACGTTAGCGTTTTTAGACATTAAATATGTCAATGATTTGGGCGTAGAAACACCAAACTTATTAACCACCTTTGCGGGGAGCTTTGAGGAAAAAGAAGCAGGATCACCTTGGAGAGGTAGCTTTGAGTATCAGGATGGCCTTGGCGGTAAAAAACTAACCAGTAGCGAAAAAAATTGCAACGTCACCTACACCATCAGCGATCGCTCTAACTTTAAGACGTACCAACTTGATTATAGTCTGGGCAAAATGACTCTTGATATCATCGGTAATGGCAGTCAAAAGACCGTCACTTGGCAAAATCCTGCCAATACCAAGTATTTACTGGTCAGCCAAATTGATGTCAATAAAGCCGAGTCTGGTGCCAACGGCTATGTGCAGAACGTGATATTAAGTAATCTTGAAACACAGTTTGCCCCTGTCATTCCAGCCATGTCCACCAATTACGTGATTGTCGTGCAAGCATTTGATGCCAATAATACCTTGATTGGCTATCAAGCGGTGGTGCAAGATTTACCTGAGTCGCTATAAATATGTGCTGATGTGCCTATAAGTTAGAACGGTTATCGTCAAGTGCACATTTTATGGAATCGATTACCTTTCATAGTCAGTTTTTAAGATCAATACAACGCTTTTAAAGCGTTGACATCATAGCGTGGCTTCTTTACCATTCTATTTATTTATGACCTGTCAATCCACTGCTTGGATTGACGGGTTATTTTTATTTTTGTGCCTGACTTTTTTTGCATACTCTGTCTATATGGGCTTGCTCATATTATTTATCGGAGTATTATCGTCGGCACGACTCCCCCTTTTACATCCAGCCAAAAAACTGGATTGGCTTGGTTAAACTTGCTTAGGGCGTGTCCTCATTCTCATTTGCTTTTCTGCTCAAATTTTTGGTCATGGTATGACCGTCTCGCTATTGTTTTGTTGATGGCAATATTTGCTCATCTATCATAATTACCGCAAAGAATAAAAAGTTGCTCACTATGGTTTTCCCATTATCTTTTAGAGATTTTAAAAGCTACAGCTTACGCTTAGGCGTGCTCGCGCTTCCTATTTTAATTACTCAGTTTTGCCAAGCAGCACTTGGTGTGGTCGATGCTATCATGGCAGGTCAAGTCTCCGCGCTTGATTTAGCAGCCGTCGCCGTTGGCTCTGGTATTTGGCTGCCGCTGTTTTTATTAGCCACTGGTATTTTAATCGCCACCACCCCTCTTATTGGTGAGGCGATTGGTCAAAATAAGCACCATCAAGTACCGCATATCACGCAGCAGTCTTTATGGACCGCCAGTGTCATTGGTATTATGGGCTTTATCATCGTTAATTTAGCACCCAATGTACTTGGGGTCATGGGTGTGCCTGAAAACATCCAACCGATAGCAACGCAGTATTTGCATGGCGTGTCGTTTGGTTTTCCCGCACTGGCTGTCTATGCGGTGCTACGCAGTTATTGCGAAGCACTTGGGCGACCTGAGCCGGTGACAGTGATTAGTATTATCGGGCTACTTGCCGATATTCCCCTTAACTATATATTTATCCACGGTCTGTTTGGCATGCCCGAAATGGGCGGCGCAGGCTGCGGGGTCGCAACAGCCATTGTGTTATGGATAAATGTTTTATTACTGGCGGCTTATACCAGCTTTACTAAGCGACAGCAGTTTGCCAGCACGCGCTTCTTTTATGCCTTTGCCAGTCCTAATCGTGCACAGATTAAAAAGCTCCTTAAACTTGGTATTCCGATTGGTATCTCTATCTTTTTTGAAGCCAGTTTGTTCAGCTTGGGCGCTCTTGTTATCAGTCCATTAGGTGAGCTAGCAACCGCATCGCATCAAGTGGCATTAGCGGTAACCTCCCAGCTGTTTATGATTCCGATATCAGTCGCTATGGCACTGACAATCATGGTATCCAATCGTTTTGGCGAAAAAAACCTCATGGCGTTACGTCAAGTGCAAGCCACTGGTCTTATCTGGACAGTATTGATTGCGCTCACGTGTATGCTTGGTATTTGGCTATTTAGGCCGCAATTGGCAGCCGCATTCTCTGATAACCCAGCCGTTATCACGCAATCTATGCATTTACTTATTTTTGCCCTTGGTTATCAGCTGTTCGATGGCTGGCAAGTCAACGTCGCTGGTATATTGCGCGGCATGCAAGACACCACGATACCAATGTGGGTCACGTTGTTTTGTTACTGGCTGGTGGCATTGCCACTCGGTGTTTATTTGGTGCGCTTCACCGATATAGGCGCACAAGGGTTTTGGATGGCATTAATCACGGGGTTATTCTTATCGTCTATTCTACTCACCCTACGCCTGCGCTATCAACAAAAGCGTCTGACGGCGATGTGGGGTTAATGCATCAGCTATACTGATGTAAATGCAGTATCTACTAACCATGACTAGCGCTACATGGTCACATAGACTATGATAAATCATTAAGCATTTCTTACTCGTAAGAAATGCTTACGTCATAATATGTAAAAAAACTCAGTTAACAACTGTACATCGATTGCTCATTGCCATGAATATAGGTATCATTAGCAATTACCTACACAATATTTAGTTACACTATTTCTTGAAATTAGTAGAAGGCAAAATTAAAACTATGGATATTGAAAAAATACGCACCCTAATCGCCCTCATGGAAGAAAGTGAACTGGTTAATTTAGAAATCAGCTCAGATGATGAACATATCAGCTTAACTCGTCACTATGATGCGCCTGCACCGACCATGATGGCCGCACCTGCTGCTGGCATTGCCCCTATCACTGCTGAAGCAAAGCCAGCGGTAAAAGCGGGTAGCGTTGAGACATCACCGATGGTTGGTGTTTATTACTCAGCCCCTAGCCCTAATGATCCGCCATTCGTAAAGGTCGGACAAAAGGTGCAAGCTGGTGACACATTGGGCATCATCGAAGCCATGAAAATTATGAATCCTCTTGAGGCAACGCAAAGTGGTGTCGTTGACGAAATCTTAGTCGATAACTCCGAAGTGGTACAGTTTGGTCAACCCGTCATACGCTATAGAGCTTAACGACACTATTTACCAACCTTTACCTCATTATGATAGAGATTTCGTTATCATTTGGCATTTTAGCTTGAGTTATTTTATCTTTATCGTAGCTCGATTTAATGGTGCCTAAAATAACGACTCTATCAATGACCGCCGCTTCGACAAGGATGACCCCATGATAAAAAAACTGCTCATCGCCAATAGAGGTGAGATTGCCCTACGTATCGTTCGAGCCTGCAAAGCCCTTGGCATAGAGACCGTCGGTGTCTACTCCACAGCTGATGCAAACTTGATGCATCTGCGCTTTGTTGATGAGGCAATCTGTATTGGCAAACCCAATGCCAATCAAAGCTATCTTGATATCAATACTATTTTAACCGCAGCTGAAATCACTGGTGCCGACGCTATCCATCCGGGTTATGGTTTTTTGGCTGAAAATGCTGAATTCGCTGAACGCGTCGAAGAAGCAGGTCTCACTTTCGTTGGTCCTAATGCTGACCACATCCGATTAATGGGCAATAAAGTCTCTGCTATTAATGCGATGAAAAAAGCTGGCGTACCGACCGTCCCTGGTTCAGTGGGCGCGGTAACGTTGCATAATGCTGAAGAGCAAGCACGCCATATCGGCTTTCCGTTATTGATTAAAGCCGCTTCTGGCGGCGGCGGTCGCGGTATGCGCGTGGTTGAGCGCTTCGAAGAAGTCATTGGGCAAGTACAGGCTGCTAAGCAAGAAGCTGAGCTGTGGTTTGGCGATGATACCGTGTATATGGAACGCTACCTACAAAATCCGCGCCACGTAGAGATACAAGTGCTTGGCGATGGTAATGGTAATGCCATTCATTTATACGATCGAGATTGTTCATTGCAACGTCGCCACCAAAAAGTATTAGAAGAAGCCCCTGCGCCTGATATCCCTGATGATGTACGTCAGCCTATCTTGGATGCTTGCGTCAAAGCATGTGAGTTGGTGAAATATCGCGGTGCTGGTACTTTTGAGTTTTTATTTGAAAATAATGAATACTTTTTTATTGAGATGAATACTCGTGTGCAAGTTGAGCATCCGGTAACTGAGATGATTACTGGCATCGACGTGGTCGTCGAGCAGCTAAAAATTGCAGCCGGCTACGGCTTGTCTTATCGTCAAAGCGAGATTGAGATTCAAGGTCATGCCATTGAATGTCGCATCAATGCTGAAGACCCAGCGACCTTTATGCCTTGTCCTGGCACAGTCACTCAGTTATTTGCCCCCAGTGGTGCTGGTGTACGCTTTGACTCGCACCTCTACCCGGGCTACGAGATTCCAAGCTATTATGACTCATTGATTGGCAAGCTTATCTGCCATGGTCAAACGCGCCAGCAAGCCGTCTCTAAGACGCTGCATGCACTCGATGAATTGGTGATTGAGGGTATTAAGACCAATATCCCACTGCATCGTGATGTCATTTTAGCAGATGACAATTTTATTCACGAAGCACAAAATATTCATTACCTTGAAAGAGAGCTTTTAACTGGCAATAAAAAGAAGGCGGATGTATAACCTACTTTGATTTTTGTTAAACATAAAAAAACCGCTACCTATTTAGATAGCGGTTTTTTTATGTTTCTATTTTAGAAAAAATAGTTTTAAGTTTTATAAGTAAAGAAAATGCTACGGCAACACTCTATTAAAATTCATAAAGCATTCATTACCATCAGGATCCGCACACCACTGCATTTGGTTGCCATCGTGGTTTAAAAACGCAATCAATGCTTCGTCAGTTTGGTCGATTTGGTTACCTGAACAATCTACCTCATTGTTGTCATAGACTGTTTTTAGCGCAATAATGGGCAGCCCTTCTTCGCGGTGCGTGATTAGGTAACGACCATATGTCCATTCTTTGCCACTCACTGCCCACATCTCATTATCGGCCGCAAAATTATATAGCTCGCGACACTGATTTGCTTTTTTGGCAGAGACCTTTAACTGGTTGTTGGTATTTGGCTTAATATTAAGGACGCGCTTTTCACTTTGCACAAGGACACCGCCTTCTGTGCCAGCAGTCACTTCTGGCTCATCAATTTTTGTCTGGTTCAGCTCTTTTGCTACAGCTTGTCTGGCTTTGGCTTCTTTGGTCATCGTGATACTACTGTCCAAGTCGATTTCCCATTGTCCCGCGATAGCTGGGCTGATATGAGTGGTAATAGTTGGTTTAGTGACCACTTCGCCATTTACTGGCAATGACGCCAAAATAGCAGCCAATGAAAATGAAGCAAGTGAGATAGGTTCCATAATTAACCTTTTGTTTATAATAATATAATAGTATGAGTTATGTACATTAGCGTAAGTCTTAGACATCAAAAACACAAGTAACATTATGCTATTAGTCGTGATGCTTTAGCCAACTGCAAGATAGGCGATAGTCATAAAAGTCTATTTTCTGCATATAGACTGTCGTTTTTCATGCAAAAAATAACGCCATCGCTTTACTTGCCAAAGACAAGAAGCGACAGCGTTATAGCTACAAGTTATTAAGACGATCATAAAAACATTAAGCAGTGGCAGTACTAACTGCTTGAGCAAACGCTGATAATGCGCCTTTAAGCATCGCTGATACAGTACTGCTACAAGTGCCAATGCCAGAATAAACTTCACCATCTACATTTAGTTGGATATAAGCCGCCGCATTTGCATTAGTTTTGTTGTCATTATTGGTATCATCATCGATGCCATCACCGCTATTGTGCTGCGGATTAATCGCATGCTCAGCGTAGTTGATGACATGTATCGATTTACCAGTGTGCTGGGCAAGGCCGTCTATAAAAGATGATAATGGACCATTACCAGTGCCATCAATATTAATGATGTCCCCATTCATTTGTACTTGACCAGTAAAGTAGACTTCACCGCCTTTATTATTGACCGTATAATCTAATAGCTCAAAACTGCCTTGCTGTAGATACGTATCTTCAAAGGTTTGTAAGATTTCATCATTCTGCAATTCGCGAGCAGCTGATTCAGCTTGCTTCTGTACCACGCCGCTGAAGTCAATTTGCATCCAGCGCGGCAAATTAAAGCCATAGTTGCGCTGCAAGATATAAGCCACACCGCCTTTACCAGACTGGCTATTGATACGTACCACATCCTGATAACTACGACCGATATGCGCCGGATCAATTGGCAAGTAAGCCACATCCCAAACGTTATCCGTCTCGTTTTGATGCTTTTCGTTATAATCGAGAGATTTTTTGATGGCATCTTGATGCGAGCCACTAAAGGCCGTAAAGACCAATTCGCCGACGTATGGATGACGCGGATGTAAGGGCAAATTGTTACATTCGCTGACCACTTGTACAATTTCGCTCATGTTACTAAAATCAAGCTCTGGATCGATACCTTGACTAAACAAGTTCATCGCCATGACCATGATATCCATATTACCCGTACGCTCACCGTTACCCAATAGCGTACCTTCGATACGATCGGCGCCCGCTAATACCCCAAGCTCTGCTGCTGCAACCGCACAGCCACGGTCATTATGCGTATGCAAGCTAATAACGACATGCTCACGCTGGGCAAGATGACGGCAGAAATATTCGACTTGGTCGGCAAAAACATTGGGCATAGACGCTTCAACCGTCGCTGGCAAGTTTAAAATAACTTCCTGCCCTTGTTGTGGTTGCCATACTTCACAAACCGCATCACAGACTTCTACGGCATATTCAGTTTCTGTTTGACTAAAGCTCTCAGGTGAATATTGGAACACCCATTCCGTCTCAGGATACTGTGCCGCATACTTCTGTAATAGCTTGGCACCAGTGATGGCAATTTCTTTAATCTCAGCTTTGTCTTTACCGTAGACCTTTTCACGTTGTACACGGCACGTTGAATTATAAACATGGACAATCGCACGCTTCGCGCCTTTCAATGACTCAAACGTACGGGCAATCAAATGCTCACGAGCCTGCACCAATACCTGCAAAGTCACATCGTCTGGGACGTGATTTTCTTCGATAAGTTTACGAGCAAAATCAAACTCAACCTGCGCCGCTGATGGAAAGCCAATTTCAATTTCTTTAAAACCAACCTCAACCAACGTTTTAAAAAAACGCATTTTTTGTTCGATCGTCATCGGGTCAATCAGTGCTTGATTGCCATCACGCAGATCCACACTTGCCCAAATTGGTGACTTTTCAATCGTTTTGCTCGGCCAAGTACGATCTGACAGCGAGGGCGCAAAAGCAAATGGACGATACTTTTTATAATCAAAAGCGGCATTTTTGGGTGTAATCTTTGCAGTCGTTGAGGCTACAGTGCGTTTGGCTTGGTCAGACATAATCAATCCTTAGATGATATGGGAATTTATGTTTTTAGCTGGACGGCTGGTGATTAGATCAATGTTTATCATACGAGATAACCAATGTTTATACCATAATAATATCAGAGTTTATGCAATAGAAATCAGCTTTCTTTTATAATATATGACACTATTTTAGTGAAAAAGTACAATTTACTCAGTATAATTAGATGAATTCACTAATAAAGCAACAGATCATGCCAAACAGTCATCTGGATAGTCCACATTTAGCCGATATTGATGAGATCGATCGACAGCTCTTGCGCGTATTGCAAACTCAGGCACGTATGAGTATCACCGAGCTTGCCGAACGCGTCAACCTGTCAGCCACGCCTTGTGCACGCCGTATTAAACGCTTAGAAGATGCTGGTATTATCACGGGTTATCACACCAAAACGGATGCGCAAAAACTTGGCTACCCGCTCGCCGTCTTTATCGCGATTAGTATGGACCGCCATACGGCTGAACGCTTTGAGCAATTTGAGCGTAAGATTCAGAGCTTTGATGAAGTCATTAGCTGTAGCATTGTCACGGGTCGTACGGAAGACTACCTTATCAAGGTAAGAGTACGCGATATGGCACATTATGAGGAGTTTTTATTACATAGGCTCAATCGTATCGAAGGTGTCGCTCAAGTGCATACCAGTTTTGAGCTGCGAGAAATATTTAATCGTAGTGTGGTTTAAATGGTAGTCGGTGGCTGTCGACGAAACAATAGCAACAGCACCAATCCAACCATCAATCCAGCGGCGGCAACGAGTAACCCTGCATTGAAATTGTCGTCCTGCCCTGCCAATGCTACCGTCACCAATGGTCCCAAGAATTGACCCAATGCATAAGCCAAAGTTGCCAATCCTATCAGCAAATTTGAGTAAGCAGGATTGATATTTTTAATCAAAGTGAGCGTCATCGATACCATACCCACAAAGGTCAAACCTAAAATAGCAGCATTTCCGTACAAACCAATAGCGCCGCCGAACCATATGGGCAAGCACATCCCAAATGCTTGTAATATCGTTAAGCCTATTAACGTTTTAATTTCACCAATTCGCTTGGCAAGTGCGCCCCACAGTGGATTTGATAACATCGCAAACACACCAACGACTAGCCAAATGAGCAATCCAGCATACGTCTGCGTCGTGAGGCGCTGTGCTGCCATTACTGGCAAAAAAGTCGCAGAGGTAATATAACCAAAGCCTGCCAGTATATAGCTCGCTGATAGCAAAGCAATAGCCTTACGATGACCAGCAATGGCCTCATACAAAGCGCGCTTAAAGCTCAAATAGGTTTGATGCACTGACACGTGCTGTTTAGGATCAGTCCGCAGCGAGACGGAACCCTGTGCTTGTCTTGGTTTTACCGCATAGAGTAGCCATACCAGAGGTAAGCTTGTAAAGCCTGCTACTAACCAAATGACATCAAAATGATAGCCCAATATTAACAACCACCACGTCAGTATGGCAGAGGCACTGATGCCCACACCAATACCTGCGTAGTGTACTGCCGACAGTACAGAGCGGCGTTCAGGACTTAAGCTTTGAATCACAAACGATGAGCTCAAAATCATCGCTACCCCGCTTGCAATACCTGCGATTAGACGAATGAGATACCATACAGTTAATGACATATCAGGTACGACAAGTAGCATCGTTGTGACGACACTTACAATCGCCCACAGTGTCAGCGCTTGCCACGTCGAGCGCTGAGGCACAAACATGGCGATGAGGGCACCGATAAAATAACCGATGTAATTGATAGAGGCAAGCCAGCCTGCAATCGTCGTTGAAATCGACAGTTGCACCATAATATCGGGCAAGGTGGCAGTAAAGAGGAAGCGTCCATAGCCCATGACGACTGCCATGCAGTACATACCGATACAGGCAATGGCAGCTTCATTGGTAATATGAGGAAAAGCACGGCTTTTGAGAGCAGTCATCATGACAGAGCCATTTTTGCGGCAATTAGCACACAATCCTTTGTGTTAGAGCATTCAAGAGCAGCGGCGGATTAATAATCAAACATACAAGCGAAAACTACGATACGTTTACTGTTGGTGGCATGGTCACATCTGTTTCTGTGTGTCCTAGCATTTGTACGCGTTGATCACTAAACATATCCATATCAGGTGCCAGCGTACGCATAAAGCGATCAAAATAGAGCATCTGCTTGGTCAATAAAGCAAAGTCACGTGGGAAATGTATGCCATGGCGCTTACCGACTTCTACAATCTCAAGCATCATTTTATTTAGCTCATCGGCTTGTTCTTTACTATTAAAAGGCACACCACTGGTAAAGGATTTGTCCTCCGCCATAATAGTCTTCATCATACGCTGCAAATCATTACCCAATGCCACTACATCGACTTTATTGCCACCATGGGTCATTTCCATATCAATCATATGGCGCGCCATCGCTTGATAGTCACTGTCCTGCATGGCTTGCATCATACCCATGCACGCACGCCAACTCTCAGCTTTTAGTTTACCGACAATACCAAAATCCAAGAAGCCAATACGACCATCGGTTAATAGCATCAAATTGCCCGCATGCAGGTCAGCATGAAAACTGTTGCACAGCATGAGACTGGCAAACCACGTATTTAAGGTATCCGCCATGACTTGCGCAGGATCAGCACAATACTGACGCATGAGCGACTCATCGACCATAGATACGCCGTACAAGCGGCTCATGGTTAATACACGCTTGGTCGTCAGCTCTTCATATACTTTGGGTGCTACCACGCGCGTATTGCCTGATACGGCTAAGAACTGCTGAAAATCGCGGATGTTTTGTGCCTCAGCGATAAAGTCCGTCTCGGCAAGCATACGCAGGCGAATCTCATCGATAATCGGCGCAATACTGGCAAACTTCATCGACGGCATCAGGATCTCAAGTAACTTAGTCACCCCATGCAATACGCCCAAATCCGTTTGCATAATGGTCTCGACGTCAGGTTTTTGTACCTTTAATACGACTTCATCGCCATTATGCAACCGTGCCGCATGAACTTGCGCAATAGAGGCTGACGCTAGTGGCTTTGAGTCGATATGGGCGAACTTATCATCAAGCGTCATGCCATCAACGGCCAACTCTTCTTTCAATACCTGCTCGATATAAGCATAGGACAATGGCGTGGTCTGATCCAAACAGCTCTGAAAAGCTTTTACATATTCGCGTGGAAACAGTGAAGGCGTACTGGCGATAAACTGACCAATCTTGATATAAGTCGTGCCCAACTGCTCAAACGTTTCTTTTAATAATGTGGCATCAGGCTTTTCACCTTTTGCCACTCTCAGCGCAGATAAACCTGCCACGCTGGCTGTTTGGCGAACACGGTTCATGACATTGAAGGTATGCTTTAATAAATGCGGACGATGAATTTTCATAAAAAACAACTATGGTCATAAGGAAGGTTTTTGAGAATAGGCGATTATAAATAATGACAAGCTACACAGCTACTAATGGTCAATCACTAATGACTACTACAGACAGGACACGCGGCATCTTGGCGATAGCCCATCAGCCGTTGCTGCATCTGGCTACCATCCCATATTAATAGCTTATTTGTCAGTGGATTTTTGGTTAATCCCAAATACTGCAGGGCAGCATTCGCTTGCAAATTACCCATGATAGCAGTGGTACTCGCTAGCACACCTGAGTTGGCACACGTACGCTCATCAGCCGCTGCATCAAGCACTACCGAACCAAACACGCAGTGATAACAACCAGTGTTTAGTTGCGGCTCAAACAGCGCCAACTGACCTTGCATCGCAATCGCTGAGGCAGATAATAGCGGGATTTTATAGCGCACGCTAATACGATTAATGACATCACGCGTAGCAAAATTGTCGGTGCAATCTAAAAGCAAATCAGGCTTGCCTGTCGCCATATCGAGCAATTCATAAGCATTTTCTTCGCTTAATCTTGCAACTGTACCGCTCGCGGTAATTAAAGGATTAATACGCTCTAACATTTGTGCCGCTGTTAGCGCCTTAGGTTTACCGATATCCTCAGGTAAAAACAACGTTTGGCGCTGCAAGTTGCTGGCTTCAATAATGTCATCATCTATCAGATGAATTTGCCCAAGTCCTGCACGCACCAGCGTCTCAGAAGCAGGACAACCAAGCCCGCCTGCCCCTATCATGACCACACGAGCTGATTTTAAGCGTAGTTGAGCGTCAATATCCCAACCGTCTAATAATATCTGCCTTGCATAACGCAGCAGCTCTTCATCCAACAACTGCCCTTCATCTGATGTGTGCGCCATATTTATTACCAATAACCTATTATTAAAGAAGTCTACTAACAAAAATCTGATGACTTAATTTGACCCAGCGTAACACGATCATTACCACCATAATCTTGTACTGTACGCACAGATTCAAAGTCACTGTCTACAAACAACTTGCGAACGGCATCACCTTGGTCAACACCATGTTCGATAGCCAGTAGCCCACCGACACGCAAGTATTTCGGTGCCTGTCCTACGATATGCTCTATATCGGCAAGCCCATGATTGGGGGCACTTAAGGCACTAATAGGTTCGGCTACAAGGCGTGCCAAATGCTCATCTTCCTCATCGATATAAGGAGGGTTGGACACAATCACATCAAATAATAGCTCGCCATGACTGGGCAGCTCGTCATACCAACTGCTTTGTATAAACTCAATATCAGCAACATCATTGATAACTGCATTGTGCTTAGCGACTTTTAGCGCTTCTAATGACAAATCAACCGCAGTCACTTGCCAGCTATCGGAGGTATGACCAATATTTTTTGCCTTGATCTCATGCGCAAGGCTGATCGCGATGCAGCCTGAGCCTGTACCTAAGTCAAGTAAGCGCTTCGGCTGATTATTACCTGCATGATTTGGTTGAGTTGCTATCCAGACTAATACTTGCTCAATCAACACTTCAGTATCAGGCCTAGGAATTAAAGTGTGCTCATTGACCCTAAATTTTAACGACCAGAACTCTTGCTGACCAGTCAAATACGCAAGTGGCATTCCTTGCTGCATCTTCGTTACACCTGCATTGAATTGCTCAAACTCACTGTCTGTTAGCTGGTAACCTTCATCTGTGATTAGCGCTATCGCAGGCTTATCGATGACATATAATAGCCAATCGGTGAGCCAAAATGGCGGCAAATTGCTGTTTGCAGCCTCATTTGTCAACTGCTGAATGTGCTTCTTGATTTGACGAATGGTCGATGCTGTCATAAGTAACTCTTAAAAATATTATGCATTAATGAGAATAAGAACACTGCTTAGCCTACTCTGACGCGCGTGGTGGTTCTTTGGTATCGGTCAGGTTTGGATTCGCCTTGGCCAACTTATCACTGCTTCCATCATTATTGTCATCGCCATAAATATCATCGTTATCACCAATGACGATATGTTTATCAACAAAGTAAATCAACGCCAAAATCGGAATCCCAATAGCGAAAGTAAAGATAAAGAAAAATGGATAGCCCATATTATCGACGATAGCACCTGAATAACCACCCATCACCTTGGGAATGAGCGTCATTAATGAAGAGAAAATCGCATACTGCACTGCCGTAAAACGAATA
Organism: Psychrobacter sp. TWP2-1-2; assembly: GCF_049896785.1. Taxonomy (NCBI): domain Bacteria; kingdom Pseudomonadati; phylum Pseudomonadota; class Gammaproteobacteria; order Moraxellales; family Moraxellaceae; genus Psychrobacter; species Psychrobacter sp. TWP2-1-2. The sequence continues at coordinate 424,730 of NZ_JAFCVA010000001.1, forward strand.
GACGTTAGAGCGGATAAGAAAGCAATAAACACGGCACTCGCCAGCCCTGCTGCCAAGTTATCAAATATGACCGCAACATACATAAACGGCAAACTGCCTGGGTTGTAAGTTAGTAGTACAAACAATAAATTGGTCGCACACGCAAGAATTGCCCCAATCATCATGGCATGCATCATACGGAAACGCTGTGCCAATAGCCCACCTAAGAACCCACCTGCAATCGCCATAATCACGCCGACGAGTTTCACTGCATTGGCAATATCTGTTTTACTAAAGCCCATGTCTTGATAAAAAACGTTGGAAATAACGCCCGCCACGATGTCTGAAATTCGATATAGCCCAATGAGCGCCAATAGTAATAACGCCTTTTTGCCATAGCGTCTAAAAAAGTCTAAAATCGGCTCGACCCAAGTTGCCATGGCTACTTCTTTTTTCACCAACCCTACTTGTACCAATGCATAACCTGCTACTATCGCTACACCCAAGCTTATCAGCAGATGCAATGTTTCAACAAAGAAGCTAGGAAATGCCCCTTCGAACTCTGGCAATACTTGTCCCATTAATATATAAGCAGCGATAAATGCGATCACTGAAAACACAAACAATGCCACCAATCTCACATAATCTTCGCGAGTTTCGGCAACCAATGGGGCTTTATTAATAATTTTTGGTTGATTGATGATGAAATACAACAGCAGCAACGGTGCGCAAGCGACCAGTGCCAAAAAGTAAAACTTAATCGCTGGCATGACCATTAACGGTATCATCGCCAATGTGCTATCGAACACTGTATTAATCAAAATATTGATCAGATAAATAATGCCAAAAATCAGACCTGGGATAAGTAATAAAGCAGAATAAATAAGAAATACTTTTAAGTTACCCTTTTGCTTTGTACTTTGCAACGTTTCAGCCGTTGGCTCATAGCTGGCAAACGTGGTTAATACTCCTAAAGTCATGACACCTGCCATAATGTAGTAAGTATTTCGCCATGCCTCATAACTATAAAACGTCTCATTCGAGCCAAAAAAATCTGCCAAATATAACGCGCCTGCCCCCGCAACGATCATGCCGATACGATAACCCGACACATAAATAGAGGATAGAATGGACTGCATCGATGGCGGCGCAAGCTCGATGCGGTAAGCATCAATCACGATATCTTGGGTCGCAGAAGAAAAGCCAAGCAAAACCGCAGCGCCTGCCATGTAGACTAAAACGTCTTCACTAACTGGATTAACATTTGCCATCAAAAAGATAGCCAATATGATAAGCAGCTGTGATACCACCATCCAACTGCGACGACGACCCAACCATTTGGTCAAAAATGGCACAGGAAGCGCATCTATTAATGGCGCCCAAATAAACTTAAACGAATAACCCAGTGCCGCCCAACTAAACATAGTCACAACACTACGATCAATGCCTGCCTCTCTAAGCCAAAGTGATAAACTTGAAAAAATAAGCAGTATAGGAATACCCGCTGAAAAGCCCAAAAACAACATGATAATGACACGAGGGTCTAAATAAGCCTTTGCAGCCTCTCCCCATGATTTTTTGACAGCTGATTGATTGGGTGGCACAGATTTGACAGCAGACATAATCGCTCACTAGCACTTAAGAAAAAGAACACAACCGCGCACAATTTTTATCAATCATTAGTATCATCTATCGGTAATTGATAAATAGCACTGATAAACGGGATCGATAAAAATTGCTTAACGTTGCACAAATACAGCCATTACAACAAAATTGAATTATGGTACTTGAGAACGCTGACCTTGACTAGACATTCTAACGATATTTTTGCATTAACCTTTCTTTCTACTGGTTAATAAAACCTAGCTTATAGACTAGGGTTTACTTTCATATTAAGAATGGGTATAAAAATAAGGAAAATCTCGCATTTTGCATCATAACCATTTTATACAAACCCCTTTCTTTTGTGATTAGCCCATCATCATCCTGATAAGTTATTAATAATTAATGCTTTAACAACCAGAAATTATTACTAAATCCTTACTTTTATATATTTAAAAAATATAATTTTATTAGGTATATCATTTATTTTATAAAACAAGGTGTTTGTATAAATTGGTTCCCTAAATCAATCATTATTCTATATGCTAGAGATGACAAATAATTTTTGCAAACAATAGTAAATAACACCCTCGATTGCCATTTATCTGATTACTACCTAGGAGCCACATGATGACTAACTCAAACTCAACATCAGATGCTGCAAGTAACACCACTTATGATAAAGGAGATGGTCATGGACCAACCATTCATAGTGAAAATGTAGATACTTCGCACGAGCCACAACGTCCAAGCATGGGTGGCTGTCCTGTCATGCACCAAGCGCATACTACGAACGCCTCGGCAGCAACCGACTGGTGGCCGAATAGCTTAAATTTAGATATCTTGCATCAGCAGGATCACAAAACCAATCCAATGGATCCTGACTTTGATTATGCAGAAGCCTTTAAGCAATTAGATTTAGAAGCCGTCAAGCAAGATTTAAAAGATCTAATGACTGAGTCACAAGCATGGTGGCCAGCAGATTGGGGTCATTATGGTGGGTTGATGATTCGTATGGCTTGGCATTCTGCCGGTACTTATCGGCGCTCTGACGGCCGCGGTGGTTCTAACACTGGTAATCAACGCTTTGCACCATTAAACAGTTGGCCGGACAATGTCAACTTGGACAAAGCACGTCGTCTATTATGGCCAATCAAGAAAAAGTATGGTAACAAACTTTCTTGGGCAGATTTGATGATACTAGCGGGTAATATGGCTTATGAATCTATGGGCTTTAAGACGTTAGGTTTCGCTGGTGGACGTACCGATATTTGGCATCCAGAAAAGGATATCTATTGGGGTTCCGAGCGTGAATGGCTGGCGGCTACCAAAAATCGTTATGAAGATGATAATCAGCGTGAATCACTAGAAAACCCTTTAGCAGCGGTACAGATGGGCTTGATTTATGTCAACCCTGAAGGTGTCGATGGCAACCCTGATCCTATTAAAACGGCACAAGATATTCGTACCACTTTTGCTCGCATGTCAATGAATGATGAAGAAACGGTCGCCTTGACGGCTGGCGGTCACACGGTTGGTAAATGTCATGGTAATGGTGACGCTACCTTATTAGAAGATGAGCCAGAAGCGGCTGACATCAAAGAGCAAGGTCTAGGTTGGCGCAACCCTAAAGGCACAGGCAATGCTGGCGACACCGTCTCAAGTGGTATCGAGGGCGCATGGACCACGCATCCAACCCAATGGGATTATGAATATTTTGAGTTACTGCTAAATCATGAGTGGGCACTGACTAAGAGTCCTGCTGGTGCTTGGCAATGGGAACCTATCGATATCAAGGAAGAGGATCGTCCTTTAGATGCACATGATCCAAGTGTACGTCGCAACCCAATAATGACCGATGCTGACATGGCAATGATTAAAGACCCTGCTTATCGTAAAATTTCAGAGAACTTTCATCAAAATCCAGAATATTTCGATGAAGTATTTGCAAAAGCTTGGTTTAAGCTTACCCATCGTGATTTGGGGCCAAAATCTCGCTATTTAGGGGCGGATGTGCCAAGCGAGGACTTCACTTGGCAGGATCCAATTCCACAAGGTAATGTCAATCTGAGCGCTGATGATATTGCGATTTTAAAAGCACAGATACTAGGCAGTGGTATCGACCACCGCGAATTTATTATTACTGCTTGGGACAGCGCTCGTACGTTCCGCGCTTCAGACTATCGCGGCGGTGCCAATGGTGCACGCATTCGTTTAGCCCCGCAAAAAGACTGGCTAGGTAATGAGCCTGAGCAATTGACTCGCGTACTTGAGGCGCTCACTGCCATCCAAACGAACTTTGATAAAGACGTCAGCATAGCCGATTTAATTGTACTCGCTGGTAACACCGCCATTGAAAAAGCAGCAGCTAATGCAGGTGTTCAAATTGAACTACCATTCGATGCGGGTCGTGGCGATGCGAGCGATGAGATGACTGAAACAGAGAGCTTCTCTGATTTAGAGCCACGACATGATGGCTACCGTAACTGGATCAAAGGCAGCTATGCCATATCACCTGAAGAGATGCTATTAGATCGTACTCAGCTGATGGGCTTGACTGCACCCGAAATGGTCGTTTTAATCGGTGGTATGCGTGTCTTGGATACCAACTACGCTCAGAGCCAACAAGGCGTCTTTACTGAGCGTGCGGGGACACTTAGCAATGACTTCTTTGTGAACTTGACAGACATGAGCTATTCTTGGCATCCCGTTAAGACAGACAATAATGACGCCCCTGCCCTCTATGAAGTGCGTGAGCGTACTACTGGCAATGTAAAATGGCAAGCCAGCCGCGTAGACCTAGTATTTGGCTCAAACTCCATACTACGCGCTTACTCTGAGCTCTACGCACAGGACGATAACCTAGAAAAATTCGTTCATGACTTTGTAAATGCTTGGAATAAAGTGATGAATGCGGATCGTTTTCGCTAAAACCCGCTGAAATAGATACGCCTTTATCTTAAAAAAGCCCTCTCTAATCGAGGGCTTTTTTATTGTAATGATTTACTTCTAGCAACGGACAAACGACTTATCCTATATTCCAAATAAACATAAATAGATAACCATTAAGTATATACAAGAATAAACACTTTGTTTTACACTACCTGCTTACTGCATATTTGTACATTTTCACTTTTGTATACAGACAGGGTTTGTATATTTATACAATAGGATTTAGTTATGGCAATCGACGTAGTGGTCAATCAGCGGCATTTACAGATTCAGCTCAAGCAGTTGGAGACAGTATGGCATACGGTGATTAATGGCTATAACTTAAGTCAAGCGGCGACCGTACTGCACACCAGCCAATCTAGCCTATCAAAACATATTGCGGCACTTGAAAATCAGCTCAAAACGGAAGTATTCGTCCGTCAAGGCAAACGCCTAACGGGTCTTACGACCATGGGCACAGCACTAATGCCGCATATCGAATCTATCTTCGCCGAGATCCGTACGATTGAAAACCTAAGTCTCGATTTTAATAATCCGAATATTGGCACGCTGACGATTGCCACCACTCACACGCAAGCGCGATATGTATTGCCGCAAGTCGTCAAAGAGTTTAAAGAGCGTTTCCCCAAAGTCAACCTAATATTACAACAAGCGGATCCAGAGACCATCGCGCAAATGGTCATTCGCGGGCAGGCAGACATTGGCATTGCAACCGAGTCTTTACTTCATAACAATTATTTACGCTGCTATCGCTATTATGACTGGACGCATCGCGTCATTGTACCAAGCGATCACGAACTCGCCAATCACGAGTCTGTGGATTTGCCGACCCTCGCCAGCTATCCGATTGTGACCTATCACGGTGGCTTTACGGGGCGCGGTGCGATTGACAAAACTTTTGAAGAAGCAGGATTGGAACCAGATATCGTGCTAGCAGCACTCGATGCTGATGTAATCAGTACTTACGTAGGTCTGGGCTTGGGTATCGGTATTATCGCAGAGATGGCGTTTGAACCGAGTCACTATCAAAATTTAACTGCGATACCAGTGGATCACTTTGGGCGCTTTACCAGTTGGATGGCGGTACGTGATGATGCAGAAATTCGTCAGTATGGTCGAGCATTTATGGAACTGTGTCAAAAACAATTTAGCCAGTAAAGAACCATTTATTCATATTTTCACTAAACGTCAATGGCATCGTTATCAACAGATAATGATGCCATTTTCTATTCTCATTTCTACTCAAAATCGACTGCCACGCATGTGATTATTATAACTCTACCCCATTATTAAGATTTGTTATCGTCTTAACTTATAACCTTTATATTCAATAGAACCGCCCCATTATATGAACTATTGAACGACTAGTTACAGCAATATTGAATTAGCACTAGATTCTTGAGGTGCTAGTTCATCATTGCTGTCGCTAGTTTCTTTTATAACTAGAATCAAATACCAATATAACCATGTCGTTGAAAGGCGGCATCATAAAAACAGGTGATTTATGAGTAACGCTATTCCCTTATCCTTTTTAGATCTAGCACCCGTGCCTGAAGGTAAAACCATCGCTGAAGGCATTGCCCAAACGGTTGAGACAGCACAGCAAGCAGAAAAAGTCGGCTTAAACCGTTATTGGATGGCAGAGCATCACAATATGCCGGGCATCGCCAGTGCAGCGACGTCAGTACTACTAGCGCATATCGGTAGCCAAACCAAGCATATACGTATTGGTGCTGGTGGTGTGATGCTTCCGAACCATGCACCGCTCGTCATCGCTGAGCAATTCGGCACTTTGCAGGCATTATATGGCGATCGCGTAGATTTAGGGCTGGGTCGTGCGCCGGGTACTGATGGCGCAACCTTTCAGGCACTACGCCGTCAGATGCAAGATGCTGATCGCTTTCCGCAAGACGTTCAAGAATTGATGTACTTTTTAGGGAACGGTACAGATAATAGCCCAGTACAGGCATTTCCTGGGGCAAAGTCAAACGTTCCTATCTGGATATTAGGCTCTTCTCTTTTTGGGGCTACGTTAGCGGCGCATTTGGGACTTCCTTATGTGTTTGCCTCACACTTTGCACCGCAAATGCTTGAGCAAGCGATTACAGCTTATCGTGAACAGTTCAGACCATCAGCCTATTTGGACAAGCCTTATGTCATGCTGGCCGCCAATTTATTACTCGCCGATGACGATGCTACTGCACAGTATCATTTTACCTCTGCGCAGCAAAGCTTCGTACGCTTGCGCCGTGGTGAAACAGGTCAAATGCCTAAACCCACTCACGATATGGATAGTATCTGGAACCCTGCTGAAAAAATGATGGTGGATAGCGCATTGTCAGTGTCATTCATCGGTTCTGTGGAAACTGTCAAACCGAGACTGGCAGCATTCCTTGCCCAGTATCAGCCAGACGAACTAATTGTGACGGCTAACGTTTACGATCAGGCAGCGCGCATGCGTTCACTGGAACTTACACCTGAGTTAAATTTATTTACTTTACAATGAAATCAGACACTTGCATAATTATTGATAAACCTTATCTGGATGTTTGACATGGATGCAACTCCTATTATCGGTGCCTCACTGCTTATCGGCTCATCAATATTTATGTACATTGTGGCTTTTATTGCGGTGATGGCTGTCGGTGGTTATTTGACCTACCGCACCAGCCCAAAACGTAAGCAGCGGCGCGAAGACAAACGCAATAAAGACAATCCAAATTAATAACCGCTCTAAAAACATGCTGGGGCGTATTAATTGAACGTTTAAAGCAATATAAAAAACCCTCTTTTCTTATTTAGAAAGAGGGCTTTTTTTGGCTTGCTACATAATAAAAATACAGCAATCTTTACGTACGGTCACTATAAATGGCATTACCATTCAACTGACGAGCCAAGATTTTTTTGTGCGGCTTGTTGTGCGACATATAGAGCGACTGCTGCATCAAAACTGGCTGCACCAACCGATTTAAATAACGTAACACCATGATTAGACTTAGCGGTTTTTTCCTGTAGCGCCCCTGTGACTAGCGCTTGTAAGTCACCACTGAGGTCGTCCCATGTCCATGCACAATCGACACTATCGTGAGCTTGGATTAAATCGCCCGCTTCATGAAGACTGCCAACCAAATCATCGACAACGACCATGCGACTGTTTGCAATGACATCATTGCTTATCTCTTTCATTGAAGGCTGATAGGCGCCGACTGCGTTGATGTGTACATTAGATTTAATATGGTTGAGATCAAACAAACCTTCTGTTGCGCGGGTTGCGACATTAATAACATCTGCATCACGGATAGCATCATTGATATTTTCGCAAACCGTTATAGTAACGTCCCATTGCGGATACTCACGAGTAAATTTCACTTTAAAAATCTCAGCGCCTTCCCTGCTTCTATTCCATAAATATACTATTTTAATCTCAGGACGTACTGTCATTACCGCATGTAATTGCTCATAAGCCATGCCACCACAACCGACCACCGCCACACTTTGACAGTCAGCGTTTGCCATATATTTGGTCGCAATGCCTGACAATGCTGCCGTACGCACTTGGGTAATATAAACCCCATCCATAATTGCCAATATCTCACCAGTATCATTGTTTGACACGATAATAATCGCCGTTGTGGTTGGTAAATTTCGGCTCGGATTATCAGGACAAATGGTGACCAATTTTACGGCGGTATACTCGTTCTTACCATCATAAATCGTCGCAGGCATTGATAAATGCGAACCTGAACGATGGGCATCATCTTCACTAAAAGTTTCAATGACCAAACGTTCAGGCGCTTTGATCCAATTGGGATGCGCTGCCTGTTGATGTAACAATGCTTCTATCGCTCCAATGGCAGATTGCATATTGAGATGTTCGGTCACGATTGCTTTGTTTAGTAATTGCAATTTGAGTACTCCTATTTATACATTTATTATTAGAACATGTTTTATCACGCCAAACGGCTACTACATTAATCCTAACCCGCGTAATATTGCCGCACCAATCGCCATTCCAAACATACCTACCACGGTGGTAAAAGCCAAAATATTAGCAGCTAACACATCATTGCCACCCATGGCCTTTGCCATTACATAGCTGGCGGCGGCTGTTGGTGAGGCTGCCATCAAAAACAACACTCCCATATGCACACCTGATAGACCAAATCCTAATCCAATAGCGATGGCAATCAATGGCGCAACGACAATACGTCCGATACTCGCCTGCATGGACAGCCCTGAAGGATGCAACATCGACTTCAAATCAATACTGGCACCGGCGCAAATCAATGCTAAGGGCAATGCCACTGCGGCCAGTAAATCACCAGTCGTATGAATCACACCTGTAATAGGCGGCAGCGGTGACGCCTTATAAGCAAATGCTGCTACCAATGCGATAATCAGTGGGTTGGTAAATAGTTTTTTGATAATCATGGTACTGCGACTGAGCCAAGTATCATCCACACTTTTGGACACACGGCTGAGAGTGATAACCGCTAAGATATTAAACAGTATCGTCACCACACCCATATAGACAGCACCGATGCTTAAGCCACGTTCTCCGTAGGCATTAGCAACCGTTGCCAGTCCAATAATCGCCATATTACTCCGAAATATCCCTTGTACAAACACCCCTTGATCAGCCGGTTTGCTCACAAAATATTTGGCGTAAATCTCTGCACCTATAAACAATATGAATGTCACCAGAATACCAGCCACTATCAGCGTGATTTGTTTGCTGTAATCGACATCACTATCAACGACGCTAAAAAAAAGCAAACAGGGTAAACAGTAATTAAAGACAAAGCTCGATGCTTGATCAATAAAAGTCTGGCTCGCCTCACCGCGTCTCTGCATAAAAAAGCCCAACCACATTAAGGCAAGGTTGGGCAAGACAATGGTAATAGCAAAGACAATAGCATCAATCATAAATAGGCTCAGTTCGTTAACAAGCCCATCATAATATGGACATCAGCGAGATAAATTGACAAGTAATCATTAAAATTTCTAACCTATAGTCAGAGCACTTTTAAACCGCTACGGTGTTACCCGCCCTAGATGTACTCAGTGTACTATCTGCGGTCGGTCGCCTTGTAGCGATTCTAAAATTCCTTGACTATAGTATAGAGACAAAATAGCAAGTAAGACAAGCACCTGCTCTATTTTCTTTTAACAGCAACTGTATTATAAACAAACAAAAGCCCATAACAGTATATCGTTATGGGCTTTTGTTATACTAGTTATACTACTATTACGAATCTAGCGCAGCCTTCGCTTTTTTCTGTTTTTTCACCGTCATAGCTAATAATTGAATGGCCGCAGGCGTCACACCGCTCACGCGTCCAGCTTGGGCGAGCGTAGCAGGACGTACTTGTGTCAATTTCTGTACAATCTCATTTGATAAGCCTGATACTACGCTATAATCAAAGTCCAGTGGCAGCGCTGTATTTTCTAGGCGCTTCATCTGATCAATGTCTTCTTGCTGACGATCAATATAGCCTGCGTACTTCACAGAGATTTCTATCTGCTCACCCACTTGGGCATCGACTTGCGAATCAGTGATGGCAGCGATATCAGCAAAATGAATCTGCGGACGCTTGAGCAAATCAAAAGCAGTCGATTCTTTTGACAGCACCTCGCCCGTTTGCTCTGTGACTTTTTTGCCTAGCGCGTTAGCAGGGGTTGCCCACATATCTTTGAGACGTGAGGTCTCTGTGGCAATGGCTTCCATTTTTTCTAGATAAGCCTGCCAGCGCACATCATCTACTAGACCAAGCTTACGACCTGTTTCAGTTAGGCGTTGATCTGCATTGTCTTCACGTAATAATAGACGATATTCTGCGCGGCTCGTAAACATACGATATGGCTCAGTCGTACCATGGGTAATCAAATCATCAACGAGTACGCCAAGATAGGCTTCAACACGGCGCGGTGTCCACGTTTCAAACTCACTATTATTAGTCGTAACCAATGCCGCATTAGTACCTGCTAGCAAACCCTGTACGCCAGCCTCTTCGTAGCCAGTTGTACCATTGATTTGTCCAGCGAAGTAAAGGCGATCGATAGATTTGGTCTCAAGCGTTGGTTTCAAATTTTGTGGATCGAAATAATCATACTCAATCGCGTAGCCTGGACGGGTGATATGCGCGTTTTCTAAGCCTTTCATACTATGAATAAACTCTAACTGCACATCAAACGGCAGACTCGTTGAGATACCATTTGGATAGAGCTCATGTGTGGTTAGACCTTCTGGCTCGATAAATATCTGATGGCTGTCTTTATCCGCAAAGCGATGGATCTTGTCTTCGATAGATGGGCAATAACGGGGACCCACGCCTTCGATTTTGCCAGAGAACATCGGCGAACGATCGAGGTTTTCACGGATGATGTCATGCGTGCGCGCATTGGTATGAGTGATGTAGCAATTGACCTGCTCAGGATGCATAGACACATCACCCATATAACTCATCACTGGTAGCGGCGTGTCGCCCGGCTGTACGGTCATCACACTAAAGTCAACGCTACGCGCATCGATACGTGCGGGCGTACCTGTTTTCAAACGCCCGACTGGTAGCTTAAGCTCACGCAAACGATCAGCAAGCTTGATAGAAGGTTGATCACCTGCGCGACCACCTTTTGAGCTTTCGAGACCAATATGAATCACACCGCCCAAGAAGGTTCCTGAGGTCAGTACCACCGTTTGCGTATTAAAGATAATACCCGTTGCAGTAACCACTGCCGTCGCACGACCATTTTCGACTAAGATATCATCAGCTGCTTGTTGAAATATATCAAGATTTGGCTGATTCTCAAGCGTATGGCGAATAGCGGCTTTATACAGCATACGATCTGCTTGCGCACGCGTAGCTCGAACTGCCGCCCCTTTACGGCTATTTAGTACTCGAAACTGAATACCCGATTTGTCCGTTGCTAGCGCCATCGCCCCACCAAGTGCATCAATCTCACGCACCAGATGGGATTTGCCGATACCACCAATTGCTGGATTACAGCTCATTTGCCCAAGCGTCTCAATATTATGTGTCAATAGCAAGGTCTGCGCGCCCATACGTGCGGCTGCCAAAGCAGCTTCTGTGCCAGCATGACCGCCACCGATCACTACCACGTCGTAATTTTTTGGGTATTGCATATACGCCTCACTTGACTCATAACGCCGCTTTTAGCCAAAAACTATTATCACCAGAATGTTATGGCTAAATAGCATGGTCATCAGCAAATAAACGTCAGTCGGATTTAAAAAGTTAACGACTTGGAAAAGCCGCTAGATATTGGATTACTAACCCATCATTATAACAATTTTTTGATGCTTAAAAAATGCCGCAGTAGAAACTATTTACATTAAGTGTTAAGCATCATTTTTAAACTTAGTAACTAGTAACTTAATAATTAGCGCCTAGTTACCAGGGCTCAGCGGTACGATTTGATCTGATTGACCACTGCTCAGCATATGCTGACTGCCATAACCTTCTGGATTGATCTGCAAATAAGCATTCATCAAGCCAATGGCATCGCCATCATTACTGGCCAGAACTTGCTCTTTAATCATGTCCACTGGCGGTAGCAGCAAGTTTTTTAGCAATGCCAAACGCTGGTGGTTATCACCTTTATTAACGACCATCTCGATAAGTTGACGCGCATCGATGGGTAAATCTGGCGTATTCTGTGCCAATAATGCCAAATGATAAGCGCCCGCAGAATCTTGATCCGCAACGATACGCTGCTCAATCGCAATATAAGTGGCTTCTGTTGCGCCGCCTGCCACGCTAAGCTGATGAATACATTTCAGGGCTGAATGTGGCTCATTGCCAGCAATTTCAATGATGCGCGTGGATTCATTTTTTAAATGCTCACGGCGTTTTTCGATTGCCGCTTGCTCAGCAGCTACCGGTTCAGGTGTTTGTTGTTCTATTGGTTGATTGCTCATAATACTCTCTCATTATTTATGTTTTTATAATGCTTGCTGTTGAGCCATATATGGGGTCAATACTGACAAAAACAATAAAAGCCCGAGCGCCCATCTAAGGACTGGCTCGAGCTTTTATTGTTAAAACTTATCAGCTTGATAATAAAAAAGCTTAGATAAGTGTTTTCAGCATTATGCAGCAGGGCTGTTTGCTTCAACCAATGGCTTAAGCTCGCCTGATTGATACATTTGCAAAATAATGTCTGATCCGCCCATCAATTCGCCGTCAATCCACAACTGTGGAAAAGTCGGCCAATTAGCCACTTTAGGTAACGTCGCACGGATTTCTGGGTTTTCTAAAATATTTACAAACGCAAATGGGCGACCGATTTGAGTAAGAACTTCAATCGATTTAGCAGAAAAGCCACACTGCGGAAATTGCGGCGTGCCTTTCATATAAATAATAACTTTATTGTCACGGATTTGATCACGGATCAATTGTTCAACGTCGTTTGCAGCAGTATTTGGGGTTTGCTCACTCATAAAAGCTCCTATTGATAAAGCGGTTCATTGAAAACAGTGATTAATATTACAAAATGATTGAGAAAAGAGATGGCTGATACATGGGGCAAGCGCCACGGTATTACAAGTACAACTCTATAGACTATATATAAAATCTGCATATATAAAATCTACGCGCAACTGACCAAGTCAATATGACTCGGAGTGCTCAAGCAGCGATGACACCCGATCCAAGCTATCTAGATTCGACAACATTAGGGACTAATAATACCACGGCATTGGCCATAATGCCCTCTTGCCGACCGGTAAAGCCTAACTTTTCAGTGGTGGTGGCTTTAACGCTGATATTATTGACCGCCGTCTGCAAATCACTGGCAATATTATCACGCATGGCTTGACTGTGCGGTGCCAGCTTTGGACGCTCACACATCACAGTGATATCAGCGTTGCCTAGACTATAACCAGCCTCTTGCACTTTACTGTAGACATAACGTAGCAGCACCCGCGAGTCCAAACCTGCATGGGCAGCATCTGTATCAGGAAAATGCTGACCGATATCGCCAAGCGCCAATGCGCCAAGCAGTGCATCGGCAAGCGCATGCAGCACCACATCTCCATCAGAGTGTGCCAGCAAACTGTGCGTGTGTTCAATAGGCACACCTGCTAGCACCACATATTGCTGCTGCTGACCATTATTGTGAAAAGCGTGAACGTCGATACCTTGACCAATTTTTATCATTATTATTCCAAGATGAGTGAAACGTGATTAAAATAATTCAAAACCACCATCTAAATTTCTAAAGCGATTTTACTAATGCCTAGACACCATCGGTCGCCACCAGTTTCAATTAACTGGTATAATATGACATTTATTTTATCATAATACCAGATCCAAAAGATAAGCTGACGTCGTTCTGCTAAGACTACCTATTGTAGCAATGGCATAATTTTTGGCGTCAATATCTATTTTGGAGAACGTACAAATAGTTGAGCCACTTTATGTCAGCCATACAAGATACCTCAAGCATAGCCGTTTCTGAGTCTTTTACGCCTCATCGTCCATTAACACTTGCCGATATCGAGAATCCTAGCGCCAAACACGTGATTGTCGGTATGTCAGGTGGCGTCGATTCTTCTGTATCAGCCGTTTTACTTCAGCAAGCAGGCTTTAAAGTCGAAGGTCTGTTTATGAAGAACTGGGAAGAAGATGACGGCACCGAATACTGTACGGCAATGGATGATTTAGCGGACGCACAAGCGGTATGTGACAAAATCGGTATGAAGCTACATACGGCCAATTTCGCCATGGAATATTGGGATCGGGTTTTTGAGCATTTTTTAGCGGAATACAAAGCAGGACGCACGCCCAATCCAGATATTTTGTGCAACAAAGAAATCAAGTTTAAAGCGTTTTTAGACTATGCTTTGACGCTGGGTGCAGATTATATCGCCACCGGTCACTACACGCGCCGTAGTATGAACTATACGAATGCTAATGGCACTGAGGTTGCGCAGCTATTACGCGGGCTTGATAACAATAAAGACCAAAGTTACTTTTTACATGCGGTTGGCGGCGATAAAATCGCTAAGACACTGTTCCCAGTCGGTGAGCTTGAAAAACCAGTGGTTCGTCAAATCGCTGAAGAACATGATCTTATTACTGCCAATAAAAAAGATTCAACGGGTATTTGCTTTATTGGTGAGCGCCGTTTTAAAGACTTTTTACAACAGTACTTGCCTGCCCAAAAAGGCGATATCGTCACTGACGATGGTCATACTATTGGTACGCATGACGGGCTAATGTATTATACCTTAGGTCAGCGTGGTGGTATTGGTATTGGCGGTGTCAAAGATCGCCCAGAAGAGCCTTGGTTTGTATTGGCAAAAGACTTGGATAACAACCGTTTGATCGTTGGACAAGGTCATGAGCATCCCATGATGCTGAGTAATGAGCTGCAAGCTTATAAGCTCGATTGGGTCGATGGTTTACCGCCTGCAGATATATTTAGCGAAGATGGCTTACGTTGTATGGCAAAATCGCGCTACCGTCAGCCAGACCAAGCGTGCCGAGTGTTTGCTGTTGATGATAAAGGTTTAGAAGTACGAGTGATATTTGATGCGCCGCAACGGGCAGTGACGCCAGGTCAATCAGCAGTATTTTATATCGATGAGGTTTGTTTGGGCGGCGGTGTCATTGCCTCTATTGACGCGCCTTGCGGGATTTGACATCTCATTTAACATTAATTAATACAATGATTTGTCTTTTTTTAGGATACTGAATGACCGCTCGCCTTTTCGCCTTGCTGAATATCTCATTTTCTTGTTCGATATGGCTGAAGCGAGGTCTTACGCTTACTTTCATTGCTGCGTCATTTAGTGCACAGTCAGCACCAGCAGAGATGGGGAGTATTACGGTTACCAGCTCTGATGCTTCGGCTGGTAGTGCTTCTGGCACATATGTAGCAGCAGGTTCTGGTGCTACTGGTCGTTTTACTTTGGTTCGCAATGAAAATATTGGTTATAGCAGTAATGCTGAGATAACACCATCTAGTGGTACGCGTACCAATGGTATTGAGATCAGGAATGATTCTAATACTAGTATTGATAGAGATAAATTTAAGTACACTTTTACTATTACGCCTAATGATAACGCCTCTATACATACCATAAAAATTGGGCAAGCCAGTTATTCAGTGGGTGGCAACTCAGAGATTGCACG
Organism: Psychrobacter sp. TWP2-1-2; assembly: GCF_049896785.1. Lineage (NCBI taxonomy): Bacteria > Pseudomonadati > Pseudomonadota > Gammaproteobacteria > Moraxellales > Moraxellaceae > Psychrobacter > Psychrobacter sp. TWP2-1-2. The sequence continues at coordinate 440,422 of NZ_JAFCVA010000001.1, forward strand.
TCAAACATTAAGCTTTACCCAAAATAGTCAAATTAGTACACCTGCGCAAGCTACTATCAGAAATAATCCAAACATCCCCTATTTTTATAATGCCATGGGTGATTATTTTATAGGTAAAAAACTGGCTGGAAATAGCTTTAGCTCTAACAATACGGTTACCTTGCCACAGCTACGCTTCGATAGCTCAAATGGTGGGGATAGCGGCTTATATTATTACGGGATCACTGCGCTTAACGGTAGTGGTAATAGTAGCTCGTTTACGCCTACTACCAATAGTAGTGGACAAGTATCTTTTGCTTCTGGTCAAAAAAGAGGCACCTTGCCCCCTATGCCTACTTTTACCAATATTCTAAAAGAAACCTCTACCAGTCCCAATAATCAGACGACTTATCGGGCATTGAACGTAAATGACATCATAGCTAATAATAGCAGCTACGTCAGCTATGGTATCGCTAATGCGGACAGCAACTATGTTCTTGCGGTTAAGAATGCCAAGACTATCATCTTAACTTACGAAGGCATCATGAGAGGTAATAGTGCTATTGAAGCGGATGTGGTTGGAGAAACCTATAACGAATGGATCAGCTTTGGGGTAGAAAGTGAACCGTTGAATTACGTCTTTTCAGGCACTGTATTCAATGATAATGGCGGTATAAATGATAGCGACATCAATGTCAAAAAAGATAACGCTACGATAGACAGCGGTATATATAACAATACCAACTTCTTCAATGGTACTTTTGACTCTGCTGAAAGTGGTATTGCAGGTAGCACAGTCAAGCTGGTTGACTGTACAACCAATGCTCCTCTTGAAACTATCAATACTCCTACTAATATTGTCGGTAAATATGAGATTAAAATACCTATCGCTTCTCTAACTGGCAAAAGTACTGTCTGCCTGATTGAAGAAAATAGTGGTAGCACTTATCCCATTCGTACTACTAATGAAAAAACGGTTATTTCCTTGACTACTAACAAGTATAACTATGAAAATAATAACTTTGGCAGAGTGATTGATAAAAACGTAGCTTTAGTCCTTGAAAAAGAACAAGCACTTAACGATTGCAAAATCGCCTCATTGTTACCAAATCTAGAAAACCAGCTTGCCTATAGTAAAGCCGCCCTATCTGAAGTAACTCCAGGACAATGTATTGCCTACAAAATTACTGCGACCAATCGAGCCAACCTTAGTATCAATCACTTTGTTCTACAAGACGTCTTGCAAGAAAGAAATGTAAATGGCGCGATAGTGACGTCAAAACTTGCGAATCCAATCCACCAAGCAAGCGAATAGGCCGCAGACAGTGTCGCTATCGGCAATAACGGTACTGTCAAAACGGTAACCTCAATTTTAGATCCAAGGACAAAACGTAGTTTTTACTTTAATACTAAGTATGGCTCGACACACTCTAATACACCCGATACCCCTTAATAATCGCGTTATATGCATATTTTGATTTTATCAACGGCTACATTTGCTACACTACCCGTATTTTTTTGACCACAGTCTTATATGATGTGTTCATTTGTGGGATTTCACAGTTTTCATCACTTTTACTTTTTTAATTTAAAGGCATTATTATGAACTTACTTACCGCACTCTCCCCAATCGATGGTCGTTACGCCTCCAAAGCTGACAGCTTGCGTCCTTATTTATCAGAATTTGGTCTCATTAAAGCCCGCGTCACTGTCGAGATTCGCTGGTTACAGTCATTGGCAGATAACAATGCGATTGGTGAATTGGCAGCATTTGATACCGATACCAATGCCTTTTTAAACAGTATCGTTGATGACTTTAGTGAAGCAGATGCCCAAGCCATCAAAGACATCGAAGCGACGACCAATCATGATGTAAAAGCAGTCGAGTACTTCATCAAAGACAAGTTCCGTGGTCAGGCAGCGCTTGAGGATTCATTAGAATTTATTCATTTTGCGTGTACTAGTGAAGATATCAACAACTTGTCTTATGCGTTAATGCTAAAAGACAGCCGCGAGATTGTGGTTGCGAAAATGCAGCAATTGACTGATAGCATCGTGAATTTGGCGATTGCTCATGCCGACCAACCCATGCTATCACGCACCCATGGTCAAACCGCTAGCCCAACGACGCTTGGTAAAGAAATGGCAAACGTCGCTTATCGCCTAGCCCGTCAAATTAAGCAAGTGAATCAAGTAGAGCTATTGGGTAAAATCAATGGCGCGGTTGGTAACTATAACGCTCATTACGCTTCATATCCTGATGTTGATTGGCAAGCACATGCAGAACGCTTCATTGATGAAAGCCTTGAGCTGACTTTTAACCCTTATACCACGCAAATTGAGCCACATGATTATATCGCTGAGCTATTTGATGCTGTCAAACGTTTTAATACCATTCTAATCGATTTTAACCGTGATATTTGGCAATATATTAGCTTAGGCTATTTTAAACAGCGCCTAAAAGATGGTGAAGTTGGTTCTTCTACCATGCCGCATAAAGTCAACCCGATTGATTTTGAAAACTCTGAAGGTAACTTGGGCGTTGCGAACGCGATGCTGGCTCATTTGGGTGAAAAACTGCCTATTTCGCGTATGCAGCGTGATTTATCAGACTCTACCGTACTTCGTAATATCGGTGTTGGTCTGGCGCAAAGTATGATTGCTTATGATGCTTGTTTAAAAGGTGTCAGCAAACTTGAATTGAATGCCCAGCGTTTGAATGATGACTTAGATAATGCACAAGAAGTATTGGCAGAGCCGATTCAAACGGTTATGCGTCGCTATCGTGTTGAAAACCCATATGAGAAGCTTAAAGCGCTGACTCGTGGTAACGCCATGACTCGCGAAGCCATGCTAACATTCGTTGAAAGTGATGAGCTATCTGCGGTGAGCGATGCGGATAAAGCGCGCCTACGTGAGATGATACCAGCCACTTATATCGGTAATGCGGCGGAGCAAGCGCGCACGATTAAAGAGTGGATTGCTAAGATTTAACTGGCAACGCGCTTATCTTTATGAAATGTAAAAAAGATATAAACGAGCATTCATTTATATCTTTTTAAAAAAACCTTACTCTAAACACTATGATTTTTTTAAATACATAGTTAATGGGTGAGGTTTTATTCTTTATCGTCTTCATCTTTTTTATCACTGCTATCACCCGGTATGATCGCTTTGGTAACAGCAACAGTGCCTTTAACGACACCTTTAGTGGTTTTGTAGGCGACTTTTACAGGTACGGTGACGATTTTATGCACACAAGCTTGCAGCATAAACATACTGGCGATAATAACGATAAACTGTAATTTTTTCATAAATTTCCTACGGATAATGAGAGGCACTGATGGCTATATTTTGACCATCAGCTAGACGTTAATCATAAACCAATATATGTCAGCTATAAAGCACTGTTCTAGTTTTATATTCTGTCTACTTTGATATCCTTTCTACTTAAACACACGGATCTACCCATGACTTCTATACCGCTTTGTTTACCCGACTCTATCACGCCTGAGCAATTTTTAAGCGAATACTGGCAAAAAAAGCCACTCTTAATTAAACAAGGCTTACCACAGCTAATTGGCATGTTTGAGCCTGACGACATGCTTGGTCTAGCCCTAGAAGAAGACGCCTCGGCGCGCTTACTAACTCAAGCAGCAAGTAAAAAAGAAGGTCAGGCGCAGTGGCAACTTAAAAAAAGCCCATTGACTGAAACTGATTTCGATAACTTACCTGAGCAATGGACGGTATTGGTGCAGAATATGGAACAGTGGTCGCCTGAGCTTGGTCAATTGTGGCAAGCCTTTGACTTTATTCCACAATGGCAACGTGATGACATCATGGTTTCTTATGCGCCAAAAGGTGGTTCAGTCGGCAAACACTATGATGATTATGATGTGTTTTTAGCGCAAGGGTTTGGGTCTAGACGTTGGCAACTGGGCAAATTCTGTGATAAAAATACCGAGTTTGTCGCCGATGAGCCGATTCGCCTCTTTGATGACATGGGTGAGATTATTTTTGATGAAATATTAGAAGCCGGTGACGTACTTTACGTACCGCCGAAGCTGTCGCATTTTGGTGTGGCACAAGACGATTGCTTAACCTTTTCATTTGGCTGCCGTCGTCCCAACTTGATGCAAATCATCGACAACTTAGCTGATATCGCCACCAACGATAGCGATTTATTTATCCCAATGCTGTTGCCACAAGCGCTGCAAGCGTCAGGTGAATTGCAAGCGAGCAGCATCAATGCGATCAAAGATCAGCTATTACAAATGCTACAGTCTGAGCGTGGTGATGATATCATTCGTCAAGCAGTTTCTGAAGTCGTCAGCAAACGCCAGTATGATGCGCTGATGCCAGAGGATACACTAGATACGGATGAGCTCATGCAAGCTCTAGCAGAAGGTGCCACCTTGCAAGCGGATTATAGCAATCGTTTGCTCTATAGCCAGACTAATGATGGCATTGTGCTATATGCCAATGGTCAGCGCATTGACGGGCTTGATGATACAACAGTAGCGGTATTGGTGCGTTTGGCTAATGGCGAACACCTAAATAGTCAAGATGTCACCGATGTCGATGCAGATGATTTGAGCGAATGGCTAGAGAACGGCTGGGTGTGGATTGATATTGCTGAATAATATCTATTAATCAGACATTAATCAAATAACGCAAATAAAAAAAACCGCTATCTGACAATTATTCAGATAGCGGTTTTTTCTTATAAATCGTATTTGGTATTTATAGCTATACCAATCACTGCTTAGCACTTATCAAAACGGATATAAAAGCCAAGCGGGTTTGTAATTAATACGGTTATTCTGTACCAAGTTCAAGCAAGCTAGCATTACCACCGATCGCTGTGGTATTGATTGTTTTTACACGCTCAGTGACAAAACGATGCAAATAATCAGGCGTTAGCATCTCTAACAAGCCTTCCATATCGGTGACACTAATGACTTGCGTTAAGATACCGTCTGTATTGGCAAGCTCTTGGCTGATAGCCTGCACTTCGCTTCGATTACCAGAGACTGCAACCTGTGCCAGACGATCGATATATAAAAGCGTAACGGTTTGCGAGTCATTCGCCACACTCAATACATCTTCGCTGATACCTGTATCATATAGTATCTTGGCAGCTTCATTGCACATCTCATCTTGGCTTGGGCAATGCAGGATGACTTCATTACCTGTCAATAGTGCTGCTACCAGCTGTCCCAATACCGCCATTGCTCTAGCAGATTCACCACCAACAACCATCGTCTTACCACGACCAGTGACATATAGATCGTTGGATTCACCAGTTGCACCAGTCATGCGATGCACCTCATCCAAGCTAGGCGCGGCACTCAATAGATGATTGAACAAACGCTTTGCTTTATTGGCATCACCAGTCAGCAGCGCCAACTTTGGAATAGCCGCTTGCAGATATGTTGCGCGATTCACTGCGCCAAGTAATCGCCAAGATTCACAAACCTGGGCATGATTTTTTTTGAATTCAGTCGCCATGTTGCTACTCCTTATGCGAGTTCTGTTTGAGTGGTGGTTTGGGTAGTAGTATTAGCAGTCGTCCGGTTGCTGCTATTTGACTCTGAGCTAAGCTGCATCAAACGTGCGACATAATGCGGGCCACCAGCTTTAGGACCCGTACCAGACAGACCACAACCACCGAATGGTTGTACGTTTACGACGGCACCGATTTGGTTGCGGTTGATATAAGTATTACCTACAAACGCACGGCGCTCGATGTGCTCAACGGTATTTTCGATACGACTATGAATACCCAAGGTCAAACCAAAGCCTGTCGCGTTGATGGCATCAATCAGCTTATTCAGATCACGTGCTTGATAACGCAGTACGTGCAAAATTGGACCAAAATGCTCACCACCGATCACGTCGATACTTTTTACTTCGATCGCTGTTGGCAATACAAAGGTAGACTGTTCTTGACTGACAACTGAGCTTGAACTCATTGGCGTCTGTGCCAAGATAGTCGCCGTTGGCTCAGCGTCCATACGCTCGATATGCGCTTCAAGACTACGTTTGGCATCCGCATCAATCACTGGACCCACATCTGTAGCAGCATATAAAGGATTGCCGACCGATAGCTCAGCCATATTACCTTGTAATAGCTCAATTAAATTATCAGCCATTTCTTCTTGCACGCACAATATACGACAAGCTGAGCAACGCTGACCTGCTGAACCAAATGCAGATAAAACAGCGTCTCTAACCACTTGTTCTGGCAATGCCGTTGAATCGACAATCATAGCATTCTGACCACCAGTTTCGGCGATAAAGACAGGTAACTCACCACTGGCTTGTGCATGATCATTTAAGCTTTGATTAATACGTTGAGCCGTTTGGGTTGAACCCGTAAATATCACACCTGCTATATTGTCAGCCGCTGTCAATGCACCACCAACATCGCCAGCACCGATCACTAACTGTAAGGCTTGTGTTGGTACGCCTGCTTGGTACATTAGCTGAGCACCAAAATGGGCAATCAAGCTGGTTTGTTCGGCAGGTTTCGCCACCACCGTATTACCTGCTGCTAGCGCCGCTACGATTTGACCAGTATAGATAGCCAATGGAAAGTTCCATGGGCTAATACAGACAAAGGTGCCACGTGCTTTATAAACTTGACGAGATTGCTTGCCAGCCAAATCGGTAAACTCATGCACGACGTCGTCTAAACGCTCTGCTTCATCGGCATAAAAACGGCAGAAATCAACCGCTTCTTTGATTTCATCAATACCGTCTTGAAGGGTTTTACCCGCTTCGATTTGGCATAGCGCCATTAACTCAGCATAGTTTTCTTCATAGAGATCAGCTATCTTACGCAATACTTCAGCACGCTTAGTAGCTGATACTGCTTGCCAGACACTTTGCCCTGCCACTGCCGCATCGATCGCTTGACCAGCTATTTCAGCATTGGCATAAGTGACTTCACCAGCACTTACTTCGTGGTTCCAAGGTGCATGTACGGTTTGAGTCTCAAGCTTATGCGTTACGCCCTCTACTTCATATTCATCAACTGCTTTGCCATTGACGATGGACGTCGCTGACCAAGTTTTATGCAAATGGCTATCGATAGCAGATTTAAAGGGCAGCCATTGTGACTCTACGAATATATTAGGGCCAAAACTGGCACGGCGCGCACCATAAATCTCTAACGGCAACGGAATCTCTGGATTGTGCAACGTCGCATTGGCCAGTAGCTTGTCATAAGGATGTACTGTCAGCTTTTCAATCGGATAAGACTTGTCTAGTAGCTGATGGACAAACGAGCTGTTGGCACCGTTCTCTAACAAACGACGTACCAAGTACGGCAGCAAATCTTTATGCGCGCCAACTGGGGCATAGATACGTACCGGAATTTGATACGCTTGTAAGATATGATCATAAAGCGCATCACCCATGCCGTGCAAACGCTGAAACTCAAAGTCTCTATGCTTACTCATGGTCATAATTGACGCTAGGGTGTGCGCATTGTGTGTCGCAAACTGTGGCCAAATCAAGCCTCGCAGATGATCTGACAATAAGAAGCGCGCACAGGCAAGGTAAGCAGTATCTGTGCCTTCTTTGCGTGTCCAGACAGGATAGCCTGACAGACCTTTTTGCTGGGCAAGCTTGATCTCAGTATCCCAGTAGGCACCCTTTACCAGACGTACTGGAATACGATCTCCCACCTCAGTCGATAGGCGAGCCAGCCACACTAAAATAGCGATGGCACGCTTAGAATAACCTTGCACGACCAAGCCAAGACCATCCCAGTCAGCCGTCAAATTGTCACGGTACAAAGACTCAAACAGTTTTAAAGAAATTTCAAGGCGGTCGGCTTCTTCGGCATCGATACTAAGGTCAACGTTGACTTCACGTGCCGCTTCGATGAGCAGTAAGCAGCGTTGACGCAATAAACCCATGACTTGGGCTTCTTGCGTGGCTTCATAGCGAGGGTGCAATGCTGACAGCTTGATAGATACTGATGGCTTAGGCATGCCTTCTTTGACTTTGATACTGGCAGTGGCTCTGATCGCATGCAGGTAGTCATTGAAGTATTTTTCAGCGTCTTTATGCGCAATAGCCGCTTCACCGAGCATATCAAACGAATAGGTATAGCCTTTATTACGATAAGGTTGGCTATTTTTATTGGCGTCCTCGATGGTCTCGCCCAATACAAACTGATGACCCATGATACGCATGGCTTTTTGCATGGCACTACGAATAACAGGCTCGCCCATCTTTTTAGTCATGCGATCCAAAAAGCCTGATGCTGTGGTGCTACTATCAATACTGACGACACGACCTGTCATCATCATTCCCCATGTCGAGGCATTGACCATAAAACCGTTGTCATTTTTGATGTGCTTTTTCCAATCAGCTACACTCATTTTGTCATGAATCAAGGCATCAGCAGTATAATTGTCTGGCACTCGAATCAAAGCTTCTGCCAAGCTCATCAGCAAGATACCTTCTTGGGTATCAAGACTATACTCAAGCAGTAACGAGTCGACCATCTTGACCGCTTTGCCATCATTACGTACGTGTTCAACCAGCTGTCGCGTTTGCTCAGCAGCGGCGTCACGTTCTTCTGTGCTGGGTTTAGCAAGTGGCAATAATTTGGACAACCAGCGCTCTTCATCAACGCTATACAACGGCGAAATACGGGCGTGCAGAGTTTCTGCCGACTGGGCAATATAATCTGGCGATAGTAAATCGACAGGATTAAACAAAATCGGCTCTTGCGGGGTAAACTGGTCTACTGGGTTCATAACAACTCCATAACTATCGTTTAAAAACCATCATAAATAGTGCTTTAGGAAGTCTGATCGTCTGGTATAACTAGCCATCACCATCATTCATTTAGATGATGGCTATCGATAGATACTTATAACAATAATCAAAAGTCCAAACGGCGCCATCACAAAACGAGAAAATCCAGCGTAGGCTGGAAGCGGTTAAGTAGGTCGTTCGACTGTTAAACGGGCTACGTTAACAATACAAAGGCAACAACGAACAGCTAAGCGGCATTAGTGCCTTCTTCTTGTTTGTAGTGAAAGGAGTGTGATGATCAGATATCGCTACATTAAAACGAAAAAATCGCTTTAGCAAAAAAATCTGCCATCTGGGGTGCTGCTAATTCACTGTAAGAAAAACCTCTACGGCGTTGATTGAGGTGATGCGCTTAACTCGGCTATAATATCATGAAAAAAATTTTCAAACTAACGATATTGCTTATTTTCACAAATTAATATATTTCTAAAAAACAATCAGTTAACAGCACTTTATCCCTTATGACGCACTGGTTATACTTTTCTATTTACTATTGGCGATTAATTGTTTTATTAAATCAAACACTTGAATAAATTTAGGGAAATTTGAGCCATTTTAAATCAAAAAAAACCCCTTTATCGTTTCCGAATAAAGAGGAATTTAACGTAACAAAACTCAAAAGCAGTAAAGTAATATCGAACGCTCAGCGCATTCTAGTAAAACTTATAAAACCACCAACTTGGTCAGCAAAATAACGGTCAATACCCAAACTGGGATCGTAATTTCAGAGAATTTACCAGTCATCAGTTTTACCGCGGTAAAGGTGATAAAACCAAGCGCAATACCATCAGCGATAGAGTACGTCAGCGGGGTCAATAACAGAACAACCGCTACAGGAGCCGCCTCTGTCAAATCTTCCCAGTTGATTTCTTTTAGGGTAAATAACATCAGTACCGACACATAGAAAATCGCGCCAGCTGTGGCGTAAGCAGGAATCATACCAGCCAATGGTGCAAAGAAAATACTCAGTACAAATAATACGCCAACCGTCACTGCCATCAGACCTGTACGACCACCTGATGCCACTCCAGAAGCACTCTCAATATAACTGGTGGTCGATGACGTACCCAACATTGCACCAGCGACCGTAGCAGTAGAATCCGCCAGTAGCGCTTTGTCCATATTAGGAATATTGCCGTCTTTATCAATTAAACCCGCTTTATTGGCAATACCAACCAAGCTACCTGTCGTATCAAATAAATCGACGAATAAGAAGGCAAAAATAACGCTGATCATACCAACGTCAAACGCACCGGCAATATCAAGCTCCATCAATGTTGGTGTTATAGATGGCGGCGCAGACATGATGCCAGCAAACTGTGTATGGCCTGTCAACAAGCTAATCACGGTGATAACCAAGATACCAATCGTCACGGCACCTGGGACTTTTTTATAGACCAAACCAATAATAATAAAGAAACCCAAAGCAGCCATCATAGGTGCAAATGAGGTCATATCACCCAGCATCACCAATGTCGCATCACGACCGACAATGATACCTGAGCTCTGTAGCGCAATAAATGCTAAGAAAGCACCAATACCTGCCACAATACCCTGCTTAAGGCTGTTTGGAATGGCATTGATAACCCATTCACGAATCTTAAACAAACTCAAAATGATAAACAAGCAACCCGATAAGAAAACAGCACCTAGCGCAGTTTGCCAAGCGTAGCCCATACCCAATACAACGCCGTAGGTAAAAAAGGCGTTCAAACCCATACCTGGTGCGAGTGCCACCGGCAGTCTGGCATAGATACCCATAATAAAGCAGCCTATTGCCGCTGCTAAACAGGTGGCAACAAATACCGCCCCTTTATCCATACCAGCTTCCGCCAATACGTTGGGGTTGACAAAGATGATATAAGCCATGGTCAAAAAGGTGGTTATACCGGCAAGGATTTCCGTTTTGACTGTGGTGTTTTCACCATTAATCCCAAAATAGCGTTCAATTGCATTCATAAGTGTCGCGCCCAGCTTGCTAGTGAAAGAACAAATTTATTGATGCCTAAAATAAATATGACGTCAGCCAATGGATGGCGACGTCATTATCAAAAGACAGCGGTAACAAGGTGCAACATTTTAGAGAAGTTGCGGTACAAATTCAATCATTACCAGTGCCTTATGGGTACAAACCCACCTTTTCAGTCAATTGAGACGTAACAGCCAGACAATATTTCAGACATCCACATATAAATTAACCTGATACTATGAATTCTACAAACAGCTGTTAATTATTTGGTATTTAACACTTTAACAAATGACCTTTTCGACATTTAGCAGTACACTAGGCGGCTGATAGCAATATGCATCATGACTGTCATATTATATTTTCGTTATTAAAGATCCTATCTGGTCTGCGTGTCGCGCCATACCAGCTATTATTAATTACCCATGAGTCCCATACATGCCTGAATCATTAAATATTATCGACCTTATTACCCAAGCCAGTCTCTTGGTGCAGATTGTGATGGCATTATTGTTATTGGCGTCTTTAGTCAGTTGGGTAATTATCTTTCGTATGAGCGCGCGGCTTGGTACGGCCAAAAATTTCGATCAACAGTTTGAAACTTGGTTTTGGTCAGGTGAAGACTTAGCCAAACTTTACCAAGGCGTGCAAGGCTCACCTGAACGCCAAGGACTTGAGCAAATATTTTATGTGGGATTTTCTGAATACTTAAGAATGCATAAAAAGCGCCAACCCAAAGATGACATCATCGATGGTGTTGAGCGCAAGCTACGAGTCGGTTTAGGACGTCAGCAGCAACTATTAGAATCAGGACTGACCACGCTAGCGAGCATTGGCTCAGTCGCGCCTTATGTTGGATTGTTCGGTACGGTTTGGGGCATCATGAACGCCTTTTTAGGATTGTCACAAACGGAACAAGCGACCCTAGCGTCTGTCGCACCTGGTATTGCCGAAGCACTAATCGCAACCGCTATGGGCTTGTTTGCAGCGATTCCTGCCGTACTGGCGTATAACTACTTTACCGCCAAATCAAGCCGCCTTTATGATTCACGTGCTTTATTTTGTGATGAAATGACGGGCATGCTCCAGCGCGAGACCAGTGCAGAAAGCACTGTTGGTAGAGACAATATCGCTACGAGAGAAACGACATCTACTGCCAATCAGGCACAAGGACTATGAAATCATGAAACAGAGTCCCTATCGCCGTGAAAAAAAAGCGCTAAATGCGGAGATGAATGTCGTTCCTTATATCGACGTGATGTTGGTGCTGCTCGTCATATTTATGGTCACAGCGCCCATGCTGATTACGGGCGTCGATGTTGATTTGCCAAAAGAGCAAACCAATACCATGAGCCAAAGCCAACTACCCGTCATTGTGTCCTTGACCGATAGTGGCGATATTTTTATCAGCTATGAGAATAATGTTGACTTGCCTATCAGTGAGCCAGAATTGATTGATACGCTCGCCAATCTGCAAAACCAAAGCAGCAATGTAGGCGCTCAGCCCGTACAAGTGATGATTAATGCCGATCAAAACAATCAATATGGCGCTATCATGACACTCATGGCCACCTTACAAAAAGCGGGCATTCAAAAGGTGGGATTATTAACAGGCGCACCCTTGCCCACACCATCATTGTAATAAATCCTATTCCTCGCTCAGCTTGCTATAATAAAGTAGATAATTTGATGAACCTCGTCCTTGAGTATCTTTACCATGCATAATGCTCCTGTCGTTTATGTACCGACCCAACCTGAAGGCAATGGGCTAACATTGCCTACGCTACTTAGCGTGCTGGCACATGGTCTCGTGATTGGGATACTCGTTTATACTTATCAACATACTAAAACCGACACTGTGGAAAGTATTGAGACGGTCATGGTCTCCCCTGAGCAATTGGCTGAAATGCAAGGTCAAATCCTTGCCAATCGTGCAGCGGCAGCTAGCGCGATGCAAGCTGAAACTAGCACAAGCAGTACATCGAGCACCTCATCATCAGAAAGTTTTAGCGATAGCGCCAGTCAGCCAAACTCGCAGCGTGTACCTGTCTTTACGCGCTCTAACGATTCTGCCAGTCAACCAATGCTGATGAGTGAAGATCAGCATCAACGCTTACTTGAGCAAAACCAAGACTACGAACGTCGAATGGCAGAGTGGGCAGCACAATTAGATGAGTCGGTGACAGAAGAGCATGGTCAGGTGGAGCAAAACAAAAAAGAACAGCTAATAGAAGAACAAAAACAGCTGGGCGATTTCCGTAATAAACAGAATAACCCGCCAAAGATTACACGCCCGACTGCGACTGATAAAAATTTAAAGATTAATACAGGTGATTCTGGTAGCGCAGGTCAGAGATATGATCTAGAAGCAGACGGCAACTCAACAACATCTAATGGTGGTAGTGGCAGTACCTCTCGTTCTACTGGTGAGTTCAAAAGTGCTATATTAAGTAAAATACAAAGCAAACTTGATACCCCAATCGAAACACAGGGTCTAACCACGTCATTGTCGCTCAAATTAGATACCAGAGGCAACGTGAAATCTGCAAAGGCTAGTGGTCCAAATGCTGTCGTCAACCAAGCAGTTGAACAAGCTGCACGCGCTGCTAGCCCATTGCCAATTGATTTAGATAATCCTGAAAGTTTTACAAATTTGACAATCAACGTTACTATTAATTGATTTTGTATAGCCTCTAATTCTATATCGTTAATGATTTTCTACTATCTTAAGGTTCTGGTTTATGAGTTTAAGCAAGTGTCATATATTACGTAATACCTCAACTTTGCTGCTATTGCTATCTTTCTCTCTACTATCTAGCTACTCTATCGCTGGCACATTACCAGAAAGCCATAATGTCAAAAATGAGTTTATGGATCAAAAAGCCTTGTTTGCCGCTATTACTACTAGAAAAAATGATTTAAGTAATGAGAGTCATGTAACAACAGCTATATTAGAAAAAATTAAACGTAATATTACTCTACCCACTGCTACCCCAGAATCAACAACTACTTTATACTTTAAGTTGGATGAAAAAGGTAATGTGTTATCTGTTAAGGCTCAAGGTGCAAATCCTGCTGTAAATCAGGCAGTGGAAAAAGCTGCTCTATCTGCTAGTCCATTACCCATTGGCTTAAATAAACCTGAAAACTTTAAAGACTTGATAATTAAAATTAACGTTCAATAAAAAACACCTAACGTTGTACAGTTAATCTCACTATAAATAATAATTAAGCCTGTATGATGAACCAATTATTTCTATTTTAGGATATTACTTCATGAAGCTATCTACACATTCTATCCTTCGTGCCACTTCAAGCCTGTTGTTAATCACTCCCTTGTTATCAGTGCCTGCTTATGCTGCTGAATCAATGGTGCTTGATATGACTGTTACCGCGCCAAGACAACAAAACCAAGTCGCGTTTGTACCCTTTGCTGGTGATTCTGTATTATCGCCGATTATTCTAAATGATTTAAGCAAAACAGAGCTAAAAGTGACTAGCAAAGATCTACCACAGCAGCCGCGCAGTAGCAGCGAGCTGGCAGGCACATTGCCAGTATGGCAAAGCATGGGGATTCCTTATCTAGTGGTCGGCAGCACCCGCAGCAATCGCGGTAAAATAGTAACCGATTACGAAGTAATTGACGTTAAATCTGGTAGAGTAATCGAAGGCAAACAAAGCTTAACGGCTGACAATAATAAAGAAAGCATGCGCTATGCTGGTCACGTCATCGCTGATAAAGTATATGAGCTAATTACTGGTACGCCAGGTGACTTTTCAGGGCGTATTGCTTATATTGAAGATACTGGTACTGGTAAAGAAAAAGTCTCACGTTTAAAAGTAATGGATGCCGATGGCGAAAATGCCAAAACCATTACTGAAGTAACCGGTTCTATCTTTTCACCAACATGGTCGCCAGATGGCAATCGCATTGCTTATTCCGTACAACGTGATAAATCTTATCCCGTTATTTATGTACAAAGTGTAAGCGGTGGCGGTGCAACCCCGTTAACGCCCTTCCCTGGCAGCAATCTCAGTCCATCATTCTCTCCTGATGGCAGCAAGATATTATTCTCTAGTAGCTTTGAAGGTAGTGCAGATATTTATGAGATGAGTGCTAGTGGTGGTCAACCTAGAAGGCTTATCAATTGGCCAAGCAGTGAAGTGCAACCAAGTTATGCGCCTGATGGCAAATCCTTTGTTTTTGTATCAGACAAAACTGGATTTAACAAACCACAGATTTATCGTTATGAGTTTGGTTCAGGACGTACGACTAAGGTATCAAGTAGCGGTTATGCCACTAGCCCGCAATTTAGTAACGATGGCTCACAAATTGCCTTTTTAAGTGGTCGCTCAGCGGCGATCATGAATAGCGGCGGCGCTGTTACTACTAACTTGGGCAATACGGGTATCGATGAAGCGCCAAGCTTTTCGCCTAATGGTAAGCGTGTCGTTTACGCCTCAAAGCAAGGCGGCAAAGGTGTATTAACCATCAAATCATTGAATGGTGGTGAGTCGTTTGGTAAGTCTGGTCAAGGCACTATTCGCTCACCAGTCTGGTCATCTAGTCCTAAATAAATCCTCTTTCTTAATTCATAAAGTCTTGCTCATAAAAAAGCGCCTAATAAATAATTAGGCGCTTTTTTATATTGCGAAGCACGGTTAAATCATTTTGCGACTAGCATGTATTGGACAATTATCGATCAAAAGAGTAAACACGATTAATCATCACTCGGATCACCCGCTGATGGATTGGGATGCCGCAGTTTTGCCACATCTTCAGCAGTCACGGTATCGGTAAAACCATTTAGGTCACTGACCACATATTGAGTAACCGCCGCCATCTGCGCATCGTTCATCATTCCATGGAATGAGGGCATGCCACGAAAGCCATTAATCAAGATATCGATGATGTAATACTTTGATTGCATCTTACTGTTATTCGCCAATGGCGGATAATAGCCTGCACCGTAAGCACCCTCGCCTTTGTGCATGTGACAAGCCGCACAAGAGTCGTGATACAGCTTTTTGCCATCTGTCGTCACAAAGCCATTTGTGCCTTCAAACTTTGCGTCCCATTCAGTAATACTTGGGTCGTCTTCCATGTTGGGCAATGAGCTGTCATCGACAATATTGATAGCAGGTGCAGTAAGCTCCTCACGGCTCATATAAACGCCGCCCCACGCACCCGTATTTCGGCTTGCTTGATAGTCATTGGTTGTTAGGGAGTCCTGATCTTGTACACTGGAAACCGTCACTTCATCATCTGGCTGTTGACTACAGCCCAACAGTGCTGCACTGCTTACCCCACTCAGCAGTATCAGCGTCAGCAGTTTGAGTGTCATGTTTTTCATGACTTTTTTCTTCAAGATTACTTTCTCCGCGATTGCCTTCTTCACGATTGCATTGTCCATGATAGCCTCTGAATCTTATAGTTATTTATATAACCCAAGCGTTATTAAACCAGCATTTTTGCTTTTTTATGTAGGCGCTTTGCGGCATCCATACCAGATAAAATAGCGCCTTCTTGCCATGCCGGAATATGTGAGCAATGCTCGCCCGCCAGCACAATACGATTATCAATACTGCACAAGGTGTCGTAATGCTGACGACGGGTCGACTCATTCCAAATACCGTAACAGCCGAGCGTCCATGGGATGCGGTGCCAGACAACTGATGTCCCTGCACGGAATTCTTTTGGATATTGAGGATGGATGTATTTACCATAAGCAAGCGCAACATTAATACGTTCTTGCGGCGTTAAGCTATTAAACTTATAAGAAGTCGGACCATAACCATACGCACCGAGTAGCACGCCCGTACCATCTTTAAACATATTTTGTGAAGGATAAGCAATCTGCGCAATGGGCATATCGGTATAAGTCAGACCACCAAATATCCATTCATCTTCTTCCCAAAAGCGGCGGTTGAACTCTAGACCAACTTTATAAGAGGTCTCATAAGGCACGGCGGCCATCGCCTGCTTCATTGGTTTTGAGACATTGATATCCATCTGCGTCAATACAGTTAATGGAATATTGCACACGCACCAGTCTGCACGAATGGTCTTGGTGGCACCATCTGGGCTGTTGCTGTCTACATAATCGACAGTGACGCCACTGTCATCTTGATGAATTTTAGTGACCTTTGCATTAAACTCAATCATATCGCGGCATTCACGGGTGAAAGCATCACCAATTTTCCCCATACCACCTACTGGCTGAAACATCGTCGGTTGATGACCATAAGTCATATGGTTGCCATAAATATCTGCCCACATACCTGAATCTAGTATCTCACTAATCGGCAACGGTTTTGATGGCGTCGCATCAGGCATCAAGCCACCACCCGGAAACACGCTAAAGCCGCGATGTTTACTGGTCTCATTACTGGCACGGTAACGATAATCTTTATCCAACACCCCCCAGCCTTTTAAACCTTCTAATAGCTTTTCTTTGTCCTCAGTATTGACCGAGCGATCAAGACCACCAACGTTAACTGATTTCGATAGCAGCTCGGCGACATGACCTTGGATATCGTTTTTCACATCACCCAAGCGCTGCGGCACGCCGTCGAAATGAGTACTTCGATGCAGATAAGCACGATCATTGGTTTGAATAAAGGGCTGCATTTCAACGCCAAATTGTTTGCAATAATGGAAGACGGCATAATGATGGCTTGGCAGACGCCACGGTCCACCATTAAAATAATTGCCCTCTTCAAAATCACAGGTGACTTCTTCGCCGCCAAGCTCGGTATATTTATCACCGCTGTTCAGTGTCCAGCTACGACCGCCGCCACGATTTTGATATTCGAGCACTTTGACATCGTAACCCGCTTTACGTAACTCATAAGCTGCAGTCAGCCCGCCAAGACCCGCACCAAGAATGACGATACTAGCGCCAGGAGGTGCACCTTTAAGATCCATGGTCTCTTTAAAACTCGACTCTGACGCAAATCCTAATGTCGTCATCGCCTGATACATCGCGGTCGCGCCCGCTGTTTTACCAATCATCGAGAGCAGTTGGCGCCGCGTTGGTGATTGAAGCATGTCTTTCATAATAATGTCCTTAAAGTAGACGTTCCTGCAAGACGGTAGGCATATATATTATTAATCAACTCGACTTAGTTCTACGTCTGTTTTTCGAGCTGTTGTGCCTTACCATGTTGCCTGTAAATCTTATCCTATAATAAATATGTAAATCGTCTTTATAGAATCAGTGAATTAACGACGGCGCCTAGACCGCAAGATTGCTCGCATAATAAACACAATGATAATAATAGCCACGATGATGCCGATTACTGCCAGTAAGCCCGCATATTTTATTAAAAAAGGCTTATCAGTACCTGTCGTTGCGATACGATCAACATCATTAGCACTCACCTCACTACTGTTGAGACCACCAAAATTCACACGCACATAATTGGTAATACCAGCGATTTGCTCGCTATTTAGCTCATCTGAGAACTCTGGCATGATAGGTGACGTGTTAGTCGCGCCTTCTACCCCATGAAGGATCATATTGACCAGCGCATCAGGTTTCTCACGGCGAATACTGCTGAGTCCAACGATAGGAGCGTAACGCGCATCAGGCTGACCATAACCGTCAACGCCGTGACAGCTACCACAGGCTGCCAAATATAGCGATTCTGGTGAATTGCTGCCATTACTCACCTGCGCTTTGGCTTGGGCTAAATAATCTTTTTGCGCCAGTAAATCATGAGTGATAGATTCGCTAGTGGGTGTGGGCAAACGCGAGACATCAACGGCTGCGACCTTATCATCTGTTTGGATAGCAGGCACCGCTTTTAGATAAGAAGCAATGGCATTCAAATCTTCATTTTTTAAGTAGCGCGTACTATGTGCAACCGCCTCGCCCATAGGACCACCCGCATAGGCACGCTGGTCAAGCTCACCAGTACGTAGATAAGTGACAATATCTTGCTCACTCCAACTACCGATACCGCTCGACTCGTCAGGCGTGATATTTGGTGCATGCCAATGACCAAGCTGAGCACCTGACAGATACATTTTTTTATCGAAGCCCATGGTGCTATTACGCGGGGTATGGCAAGTACCACAGTGCTCTAAGTTATTGACAATATATTCACCACGTTGCTGCATCTCGGTGAGACCATCACGGTTTTCAGTAGACGGGACATTGAGAAAATTCCAGCCAATCATTAAGCTGCGAATGTTAAAGGGAAATGGCAGGTCAGTTTTATATTTCGGTGCTTCATCGATAGCAGGTACGGTTTGCAGATAAGCAAACAACGCACTGATATCTTCTTCTTTCATGCCACTATAAGAAGGATATGGCATGGCAGGGTAAAGCATATGGCTTGGCGTACGACCTTTTTGCAACGCAGTCTTTAAATCCGCTTCGGTATAATCGCCGATACCATAACGTTTAGACGGGGTAATATTGGTTGAGTAGATATCTCCCATCGGCGTTTCGATCGCTGTACCGCCAGTATAATCTTCGCCATGACATGCCATGCAATCGGCCGCACGGGCAATGTAAGCACCGCGATTGACAAGCTCGCTATTGGCTGGACTAATATTAGGTAAACTGGCATTAGGCAAGCTAGCATTGGCTAGGCTGGTATTGACGACGCTTGCGCCTTCAGCCATCGCAGCGCTGGAGGTCATACCGATGACGAGCATCGATAACATCACAGAAAGTGGCTTCATAATATCCTCATATAGCTGGCACCTAGGGTGTTGTAATTATTATTAGGATGAATGATTGAGATGAAACATTTTATATTGAGCAAGCCTTAATGAGTGACGACTTGTTATACTCAATTGATAGTCCATTAAATGAAGTAGCAAATCATCCAGTAAATGCTCAGTAAAATAGCGTGACAAAAGTAATTTCATAAGCGTAGTTACTAAGCATAGTTACTAAATGATGTCTACTCACTCTACTAATGTAAGACTATTTCGCTACTATTACTTAATGAGTAACGTATTGGTCTCAAATTTTTACAAAACGTAAAGAACCGCGTTATCATTATCAGTTTTTGATAAAGTAATATATTTTTTTATATTATAATAACAGGTCATTTAAATAATACCTTTAAAATCAGTAACTAAAGTTCTATTTTTTGGGTGCATATCTTTTATAAAAAACCTATCATTGCAGATAGCTGTCAAAAATTTGCTTCATTTTTTGTCATCATCGATTTTAGTTGTACATAATAGATACATAGACTTAAGTTAGCACTCGCTTTTTTTATCAGTCAGATTTTTATAATGCTACGAAACAAGCTATTGCGCCGCACCATATTTTGTTTATGATAGGCGCTATTTCCACGTTGCCGATCGCCGCCTGAGACACCACTATGAAGTTACCGATTCTTGCTTATATACTTACATCAGCCCTGTTACTGACAAGCTGCCAATCATTTCAGTTTGTCGACAGCCCTATCCCTGTGAATACCACCCCTACCAATAGCATCTTGGTCAAAAATATGCCTGCCACCACTGGGCAGGTTCAAAATACTACCAGTACAAAAAATCAAAAATAGTGCCATCACATTCATAAAATAAGCAAAAAAAAGGCAGATATCGGTTTGATATCTGCCTCTAATGTTTAATAAATTACCTTGAATGACTCAATAGCCATTCATTTCAAGGGCGCGCCGCTGGCTGATGCTTGATAATTGTCTTAGCCAAATGATCGCCGAACCAAATAGCTGTATCAATATCCCCACGTCCTGGCGTTTCCTCAGGAGGACCATCAAGCGACTGGGTCATCAAGCCCAAAAAGCTAGATAAACGGTTTAAATCATGAGCCTCATGACCTGTCGGCATCAGCGGTAATCCAATCCAGTTCATACCATGCTGCATCGCATACAAAGAAATCTGCTGCAATACCGCCAGCTTATCACCGCTCAGTCCACCAGAGTTGGCAAAAGCGGCTGCCCACTTGCCTTCCCATTTACGATGGTACCAGCGCTTTGAGGTTTCATCCATAAAAGTCTTAAATTCAGCAGTGACACTACCCATATATACGGCACTACCGAAAACCAGCAAATCCGCCTGATCCAAATAATCCCAGTCAACCTTGTGGACATCAACGGCTTTGGCCTGTGCTGCTGGCAATTGCTGATGCGCCCCTTTAACGATCGCTTCAGCCACGCGCTTGGTATGACCGTAGTTGCTATGATAAATAACAGCAATAGATACAGTCGGTATGCTATCAGTAATGGACGATTTGGCAGATGTATTCATACAAACTCTAATAATGGCTATAAATGGTTAGATAAAAACAATATAAGTTCAACAGTTACTCGCGCGCAACAGCAAATAGCGTAATCCTACGCAGCGCCACGTACAATGACCAGCGCCATTCGACCTGTAGCAGGCTGCTGCAAATGCGTTTGACGCCGATAAGAGTAATAGTGGTCATCAGCATAACTACAGCTGCTAGATAATGTGTCATCTACTATAACGCCCGCCGCACTAAGCTGATCCGCTGCCAACTTTGGTAAGTTTAGCTTGATTTTCATTGTGTCAACTTTGTCACAGCTTGACAGCTTATCAACCGTATCCTGTACATGTTGAGTATTGCTATCGCCTTTAATAATAGCCACAGAATCTATGACATATAACGAATCAAAATGTTCAATACTGGCTGTGTTCAATAACTTATTTTCTGTGCAACCTTTCAATAATTGATTGCGAACTTGAGCGCCAACTTCATAGCTGTCTTGACTGATACAAACACCAATCCAAGCTTTGATTTGTCCCGATTGCGTAAAACAGTGCACAGTCGCTTGAATAACCCCGCAAGCCAGACCTTGCCAACCCGCGTGAATCGCTGCTATTTGACCACTAGCTGGCTGATATAAAACTATCGGCACGCAGTCAGCCGTCATTATCGCAAGCCCAAGCCCTTGTTGCCGACTGACCATCGCGTCAGCAGACATTGGCGTCATACCTAGCGCTGTGCCATCAATATCATGAATTTGCTTACCGTGAACTTGGTTAACCCAGTGTAAGCGCTTGATGGGTACGTGTTGGCATGTCGACGATAAGGGTGCAAGCTGCTCATTGATGGCAGATAATGAACGCATGCGATTGCTCAGTACTTTTGCAGGATCGTCATTGACATGCAAACCTAAATTTAGCTCACCGTAATTCGCTTGACGTTGCTGTCGTACTAGCTGTTCTGTGGGCTGGTCTTGTGAGTCAACATCATCGCTTGAAAAGGCAGCTGTTTGAAAAACAGCCACATCATCAATCTGTGCGAGCAATGTCATAGGAAACTGATGAGTCATGGCTGATTTACCGTCTTAATGAGTCATTTTTATGTCACGGATCGCTATTTACTACTAGGCTCTGTTTTTTACAAGCGACTTTACGCTCTCGCCTACAAGGAGCGGTCTACTCGTCATCATAGCCATCACTTAGCACAGCCATTAACTGCTGCATATCTTCAGGCAGTGGTGTGGTGACTTCAATATCTTCACCAGTCGTTGGATGCACGAAACCCAGTGTGTAGGCATGTAAGGCTTGACGTGGAAAATTATTAATCGCTTGACGTTGTGCTTCTGTCAGTCCTGCCCGCAGTTGACGACGACCACCATAGACACGATCACCCACTATCGGATAAGTAACATGACTTAAATGCACACGAATTTGGTGAGTGCGTCCCGTTTCAAGACCTACATCCAACAGGCAATAATTGCCATTAAGCGCGGTCACATTCAGTAAATGAGTCACAGCTTCGCGTCCTGCCGTCATTACCGTCATTTTAGTACGCTGATTACGGTGACGACCGATTGGGGCGTCAATACGGCGATGGCGCGATAGACTCGCTGCATCCCCTGCTACCACACATTGATAATGACGATAGACCGACTTGTCCTTTAGTTGCTCCATCAGCGCAAGCTGTGCTGGCTTGGTTTTACCAATCAACAATAGCCCTGAGGTATCTTTATCAATACGGTGCACCAGACCTGCACGCGGCAGATGGTGCTGCTGCGGATAGTGATACAGCAGTGCATTGACCAAGGTGCCGGTTTGGTTGCCCGCACCAGGATGCACTACCATGCCAACAGGTTTATTGATGACCAATACGTCATCATCTTCATAGACCACATCGATGTCTATATTTTCTGGTTGATCTTCACTATGCTGCTCTAATGTGGTGGTTAACTGCAGCACATCACCCGCTCTGACACGAATTTTCGGTTTTTGCACGCCACCGTTATACAGCAGGCTGCCATCACTGATCCAACCTTGTAATTGAACACGTGAGAAATCGGTAAATATTTTTGAAGCCAATTTATCAATACGTAAACCTGCTTCGTCTTCTATAACCGTATGCGTCATATTAATAATTACTGGCACCACTTGACCGGCGGCTGACGCTTCATCATCGTCGCTATCATCAATGTCGTCAGCATCTTCATCGCTGCTATCTATCATATCGTCGTCAAGCACATCACTATCTTTTAACACAGCGTCTTCTAAAACATGATCGCTATGGCTTTGCTCATCAAGCATCGACTGATTATCGTCAGGTAATTCACTATTATTTAAAACGTCATTTGGCATCGGTGACTCTTGTGCTGATGAATCAGTCTGTCGTGATTGATTCGGTGGTAAATGGGTAGTCATAGCATTATTATTCATAGCAGATTTATATATGGCAAAGCGCCTGACATGGTTTTGAAAGGTAGCTTTTGAGAAATTTCTAATAAAGTGTTAAGCGTAACGCTATAAAAAACGAAAGGCCATTCGCTATCAATCACTTATCATAAAAGCGATCGTCGTCGAAAAAAGCGGAGGCAATACCATGCTAGTGTAGCATGCCAAGCGCCTAAGCCCTATAGAAGCTGTGTGTTATCTGTCATTTTTTGATTATACCGCAGCGAGCGTCAGCGCCGTACTTAACTCTCTAAAATATGACATTGCTGTAATTTACTGTATATTTGTCAGTGTCAGCGACATTCGATATCGCTCGTGACAGCAGCTCATGTTAAAATGCCAAACTGACATGCGCTGGTATACAGCTCATTGCGAGCAGCAGCATATCGTATATGCGTTGCAGTAGACTAATAACTGTACGATACTGACTCAAATCCGATGAGCACGATTGGATTAAGTACAATATAGATGGCGAAAAAATAGACGAAGCAAACGTTATTCTATAAAGTATAGCCATATTTTGCTGTATGCTATGCCACTGTATGCTTATCGAATTTTTATTAAAAGCATTTGGTTTGATATAAACCCTATGCCATCAAGCGTTTTTTAATAACGATAACTGGTATGTCCGATGATTGACATAGTAGATGACAGACCACTATCGATGCCTACGCATCGTTTTTTATCATTAACCTAATATCTAGTATGATAGCGTCGCTGCTATTATACGTCTTGTGTCGGAGAAGAAGTATGCAAGCTGTTGGCAATACGTTTATCAAACTGTCCTCAATAACCCTACTTGCACTAAGCGTAAACTTAGTGGGCTGTCAGACTTTCAAAAATCTGACTGGCGGTAAAGACGTCGATGCGGTAGAAACTGCCGAAAAATCGGAGCAGAATTATTATAACGACGCCATTACCCAGATTGATAAAGGCCGCTATACACAAGCCATCGAAGATTTGACCAATCTGCGCACTTTTTATCCTACTGGACAATACGCTGAGCAAGCATTACTCGACATGATGTACGCACAATATGCCAGTGGTAAGTATGAAATGGCAGCCGCCAGCGCTGAGCAATTTATTAACCTATATCCTTCTAATCCGCAAGTCAGCTACGCTTACTATGTGCGCGGCGTCGCCAATATGCAAGGCTCATCAGAAGGTCTGAAACTGTTTAAGCTCAATCAAGCTGAGCGTGATACCGCCTATTTACGTATTGCCTTCGCTAACTTTCAAGAGCTTATTAACAAGTACCCTAACAGCCCTTACGCGCCAGATGCCGCTCAGCGCATGACTTTCATTTATAATCAGTTTGCTGAAAGTGAGATGAGTGCAGCCAACTGGTATATCGAGCGCGAAGCTTATGTCGCTGCTGTTAACCGTGCCAAATGGGTGTTTCAATACTATCCACTTAGTGAATCCATCCCTGACGCAATCGCGGTCTTAGCTTATAGCTATGACAAATTGGGTATGTCTGATTTGGCAGCAGAATACAAAACTCTATTGCAGATTAATTATCCCAACATGTTAAGTGCTGATGGACGCGTTAAACTCGACACCAAACGTGAGCGTTCTTTCATCAACAAATTGACTTTTGGACAGTTAAGTCGTTTTAACAAAGATACTTCATCAGTTGCGACAGGCGACTATAACGGCGCGACCAAAACTCAGGTTATTCGTAACGCCAGTCAATTGAGACTGCCAAGCGATAATGCAGCAGCAGCCAGTGCAGCGCAAGGTACTTCACCTGTGCGCGCCAATACTGGCATCAATGTCGGCTTGGGTCTGCCTGAAGCATCCGCTGAGCGCATTACTAGCCAATCGAGCACTGGCTCTACGGCAAGAGAAGCCAATGTCGATCCGCAAAACACCAATCCTGTACGCCGTATGACATTGCCTGTTCAAGGGATTGATATCATGCCAGCAGATGTCGATATGAATGATGAATAAATGCGCTAGATTTGAGGTAATGTCTCTTCTTTAATTAAGAGAACGTCTCTTGTTTTTAGTACATCAACGCACATCATGAAAAAAATAAGGTCAACGACAGAGTTGGCCTTATTTTTTCTGTTTCTGTTTTATTATCTATGCCCAATATTGTTTGTGCCCGATATTGCCTATGCTTAAGATAATACACCTATGGTAAACTGTTTTTTGCATGAGTATTCCAAATCACATTCTCGACCAATTAAATAGCCAAGCTGACTTAATCAGTATCATTGGGCGTCATACGACGCTTAAACGTGCTGGTAGTGAGTTTAAAGGCTGCTGTCCATTTCATGGCGAAAAATCGCCCTCTTTTTATGTCAATCCACAAAAAAACATCTATCACTGCTTTGGCTGTAGCGTCGGCGGTAATGCCATCAGTTTTTTACGCGATTATGAAAATTTAACGTTCATTGAAGCGGTCAATGAGCTATCAAAGCAGACGGGCATCGAAGTCCCAAAAGAAGAGCAACAAAACGTCAGCTACCAGCGCCGTGCACCAAAACCGATTGCACCACCGTCAATACCTAGTCCGACTATCGACGCTAAAAGTCCTGCTCAAACAATTGATGTACCTTCTATTAACGCTACTTCGGCTATTCAGCAACAAAACCAGTACGGCGATACCGATCAACCCGTTTATCACGATAGTAGCAACGGCTACGATGAGTATCCACCGCTAGATGCTTACGACTCAGCGTCTTATCCAGAAGATTCTTATGGCACAGACTACCAAGATGATAATAGCTATCCACCAGCATGGTTGACAGGTGGCGATACTGACGCTGCGGCATTGTACGATGATCATAGCGTTTCCGATAAAGACGGTAATCTGTATGAGCTGTTAGAGCAAATCCAGCAGTTTTATCAGCACAATCTCACCCTTCATCCACATGCCAAACATTACTTTTTATCACGCGGTATCACTGAAGATATCTTTGAAACGTTTGGTTTGGGCTATGCGCCATTTGGTTGGCAGCATCTTGAGCATCAGTTTCCGCAGGATATTGAAGGGCTCAAAGCGTTAGGCTTAGTGCGCCAGTCCGAGTCTGGACGTGATTATGATCTACTGCGCGATCGTGTAATATTCCCGATTCGAGACAATCAAGGCCGTACGATTGGCTTCGGTGGTCGTGCACTAGACGACGAAGTAAAGCCTAAATACATCAACTCGTCCGACTCGCCCGTTTTTCATAAGCAGCATGTACTATACGGCTACTATGAGTCTCGCCAGCAACGTGCCAACGACTGGCTAGTGGTCGAAGGCTATATGGATGTCATTGCCCTTTACCAAGCGGGTATCTATGGTGCAGTTGCCTCTATGGGCACGGCGATCAACGAGAGTCAAATATCACGATTACTAACGCTGAACCCTACCCTAACCTTGAGCTTTGATGGCGATAACGCGGGACAAAAAGCAGCTTGGCGTACCCTTGAAGTGGCTTTGCCAGTACTTGCCGATGACAAAGAGCTACGGTTTTTGACCCTACCAAATAATCATGATCCTGATACCTTTATAAAAAGTCAGGGCGGCGATGCCATGCGTGAGCAAGTCGCGAATGCCATGCCATTGTCACAGTATATTTTTGCCTATTTAAGCGAGCGTTACGATTTAACCTTGGCAGAAGGCAAAGCCAAGCTCATGTCACAAGTACGTGCCTTGACCACTGCATTACCTAAAGGCAGTAGCTTTCGCTATTTGCTGAACAATGACGTCTATCAAAAACTGGGTGGTAAACGTAGCCAAAATATCGAAGCCAAAGATGCGCTGCTAGATTTTGATGGTGACATGACCATCAGTCAGCAATTGCAACTTTGTTTTTTATTTCAGCCACGTGCCTTAATTGAAGACCCTATTGAAGCGATTTGGCAGCAGGCAGGTATTAATGATTTACAGCTGCCAGCACATATCAAGCAAAAAGCCGCGCCTGACATCTTGCGTCCGCTTGCTTGGGAAGATTTGCAAGATATCGCCTTGCTGGATATCGTTAGCACCATCAAACGCTGCCTGAATCATTTACCCAAAGATGCCAACGCCGCCGCACACTTTATATTGTCTAATGTCAAACCAATCACCCAAGAAACACTTAGCCGTAGCTGGGGCGGATTTTATAAGACATTAATTGGCAGAAATATTTTGAGCTTGGATGAGTTGATCGAAAACTTGGTGATGCAGTTGCTCAAGTTACATCTGCAAAAAAAGATGCAAGAGCTCATCAAAAATCCTGATCATATCAAGCTGGCGATTGTCCGTAAGCAGTCGCAGTTATTAAATGACTGGTTACGCGCGCAGCAAGCTGAGCAGTCAGCGCAGATGGCGACGGTGAAATCTTAACGTTTGCCATTATTTTTGCTAAAAAATCTCTAACCCTTTAAAAGTATAGCGGCTGCCCCCACTACTAATGATTATGCCCAATAGCATGTATTACCATTTAATCATTTGGCTGATATAAAATAATCAGCAAAAAACGGTCGGTAGATATCACTACCTCGTGCTTGATTACGCTGGTGTGTGTTAAACTGTGTCGCTAACTATTTATAGCCCGATTTAATAGATGGCGATAAATCCGCCTCATTAAGCACAAATTTTAGATATTATTTTGAAGTATCCGTTTTTAGGTACCGTTATCTTTATATATTATTTTTTAGATAATGTTATCTTGAAGAGTTTTTAGCGCGACCAATTTCTAGCAGTTTTTTAGCATTGTAATTGTAGTATTTTGAGCCTTTATTCATATCAACTCATTTTTGATATTATTGACAACCTCTACGCCATATTTTGATGAATCGATTGATTACATCAACGCACTGAACGAGCGATAGCGCGTCACAATATAAAAATGTCCGATGCAAGTAAGCGAGTATTTATGAACGATAAGTCAGTTTCTAAGTCCACATCTCAACTGGCCACCTTAATCCAAATGGGTAAAGAGCAAGGCTATCTCACCTATGCTGAGGTGAATGACCAACTGCCCGACTCTATTACCGAAAGCGATCAGATCGAAGATATTGTGCAAATGCTGACCGACGTTGGTATCAAAATCTTTGAATCTGCGCCTGATGCCGATGACATCTTGATGAACGACGATTCAAGCGATGATGACATGGCAGCGGATGAGGCAGCGGCGGTATTGGCCTCTGTTGAGACTGAGCCGGGTCGCACCACTGACCCTGTACGTATGTATATGCGTGAAATGGGTACGGTTGATCTATTAACCCGTGAAGGTGAGATTGCTATTGCCAAGCGTATCGAAGAAGGCATTCGTGACGTACAGCATGCGATGTCTTACTGGCCGGGCACCGTACAGTTCGTCCTTGATGAGTATCAAAAAGTACAAGATGGCGAAAAAAAGCTTTCTGACGTCATTACTGGCTTTTTAGATCCTGAGACCGAAGCAGACAAAATCGCTGCCCAAGAAGCAAAAGAGGCAGCAAAAGAAGAACGTGAACGCATCAAAGAAGAGAAAGAAAATCCACCTGTGATCAAAGCAAAAGCCAAAGCAGCGGCGCTTGATGATGAGGACGAGGATGAAGACGATGTTGAAGAGGAAGCTGAAGAAGAAACCAGCGGTATCGATCCTGAAGAAGTACGTCTGCGTCTAGAAGAAATCGAACACTTATTTATTAAAGCCAAGCAAGCCTTGCTAGATTATGGCCGTGGTAGCACAGAAGCAGATACTGCTTATGCCCTACTTGCCGAACGCTTTATGATGCTAAAGTTGAACAATCGCTTGTCAGATCAAGTGATGGCTATCATGCATGATGTCTATGATGATGTGCGTAAGCAAGAACGTCAAATCATGCGTTTGGTCATTCGCCGTGGACGTATGCCGCGTGAAGAGTTCCGTAAGACTTTCCCTAGCAACGAAACCAACGTTGATTGGCTGATTGAGCGCATCAAAGGTAAGCCTGCGTTTGCTGGTACGCTAGAAAAAGTCACTGATGATGTTATTTTATTGCAACGTCGCATTCGTGACTACGAGCAACAGCTCGACATGAAAATCCACGATATGAAAGATGTCGCGCGCCGTATGGCAGTCGGTGAAGCAAAAGCTCGCCGCGCCAAAAAAGAAATGGTCGAAGCTAACCTGCGTTTGGTTATTTCTATCGCGAAGAAATATACCAACCGCGGTCTACAATTCTTGGATTTAATCCAAGAAGGTAACATCGGTCTGATGAAAGCGGTTGATAAATTTGAATACCGCCGTGGTTATAAGTTCTCGACCTATGCCACATGGTGGATCCGTCAGGCGATTACCCGCTCTATCGCTGACCAAGCACGTACCATCCGTATCCCTGTGCATATGATTGAGACGATTAATAAAATAAACCGTGTCTCACGTCAATTGCTACAAGAAATGGGACGCGAGCCAACGCCTGAGGAATTGGGTGAACGCTTAGAGATGGACGAAGTTAAAGTCCGTAAAGTACTGAAAATCGCCAAAGAGCCTATTTCGATGGAAACCCCTATCGGTGATGATGAAGACTCGCATCTAGGTGATTTCATCGAAGATGGTACTATCTCAAGCCCTGTTGATGATGCGACCGCAGCTGGTCTGCGTGAAGCGACTCGTGATGTATTGGGCAATCTGACTGAGCGTGAAGCACGCGTGCTAAAAATGCGCTTTGGTATCGACATGCCAACCGACCATACCTTGGAAGAAGTGGGTAAGCAGTTTGATGTAACACGTGAACGTATTCGTCAGATTGAGGCAAAAGCACTGCGTAAATTGCGTCATCCGTCACGCTCTGAGCATCTGCGTTCGTTCTTAGAGAATGATTAATCATAAAGCAAACTAAGCACCAATAAAAAAGCCGAGTTTATCTCGGCTTTTTTTATACTTTAAAAGCTCTAGTTAATTATTTAGCATATTGAAGAATGCAAAAATCACGGTTTGATATCTGACCGCTTACGTATTAGAAACCAGTGCTCGTTTATTCATATTAATAACTATCACCTCTATTTCTTCGACACCGGTATATCCATGGGAAATATCTTTCCAATATTCCTTTAGGGCTGGTGCTAGACCTTCAATACTGACTTTTTTACCTTCAACCATCCAGTTTTTTTCAGTATTTAAGGAAATCAAAAGAAATATACCGCATCCTGCTGATTCTTCTCTTAAATAGTCGCCAGCCAGCTGGTTTCTTAGTCGCTCACATAACTTTCTACCGCTCCAGTTTTTATCAAGTAACTTTAACTCAATAGGCACTGGGGATTGGACATTTGGATTAGCAAGCCTGATATCCATTCGCTGGTCATTAGCCAATTCAGGCTCTTCAGCAATGGTATAGTGATTCTTACTGTTCTGATTTAGGTAGCCCGCTATGAGGGTTCTGACTTCATTCTCTTCTGCCGCTTTTTGCCAAGTTCGCCACGGACTGTCATTACCATTCTCTATCCAACCTTTAAGCGCATTTAACTGTTGTACAGCCAACTCGAAAAGCTGTCTATGTGTTCGAGGAGGTAATACTTTGGATTTATGAAATTCTTTAAACTGCTCGGCAGACCACGGTATTAAGTTTCCATATCTCTCCGCCATTTCGTAAGCTCGTCTTTGAACTAACAGCTTTTGAGATCCATCTTTATATTCTTCAGAAATTTGCTTTAAAGCATAATAATTCGCTTTGCTTGGTATCTCTACCAAATAGTGTAATAATTTATCTCTAGCATCTTGAGCATCATCACGAATGGTCGGCGAATATACGCCTTTGCCAGCTCTCTGTATATCATCGCTTGGCTTAATATATTTATGCATCAGCATATAAAGAGTTTTCAAATGAGGGGCTGTCTTAAATTTTCCTGCGTAATACACTGTTTTCTGAGTATAAGTTCCACCTAATAATGCTGTGATAAATATCGCAGCAACTTGCTGAGCATCTTCTTCGTTCAGCAGTAGTAGCCAGCTCTTCAGCCTTGAGATACCACTATTTGCATCATTATCAACCAATAGTGCAAACCACCAAGCCACTTCTTTATAGTTATCCGCATTAAGTGCTATATATTTATCAGCTAGTATGGCTAGCTTTCCAGATTCAACACCGCCCTCAATCAATATCTTTACACAGTATTCTTTACGAATAATAAGTGGACTGGTACGACTCATCAAATATTTTAATACTCTGCCAGCCATCAATTCATGAAGCCAAGGAGCATGACGAATCAAGTCCTGCAAAATATGACTCAAAGAACCCTCAGAACTACAGGTTTTTAACTCCCAAAGTAGCTCTTTCCATATAGCATCTTCTGTGGCTTTTGGAAACGCTCTATGCACTCTTTCAAACCAACTGGGAAAACCGTTAATATCCCAAGTAATGTAACGCAATGCTGTATTAAGGTCGTTAGTGTCTAAATAGTTGGGGAAACCACTGATTTCATTGGCTTCAATTTCTAGACCAGATAAAGCAATTAATAAAGCGGCAGGAATTGAATTATCAAAATTCTGTTCTGATTTTAATGGGGGTCTATGACTTCGCCAATAATTCATACAAAAGTCTTTGTATGCTAGAGCAACCTCTTTACCAAACTTGGGAGTAAGACTTCTCCAGTCACTATAATGCTGACGAGTAATATTCGGGCTATCTTTTTCTAGCTCTCTTAATAGCCATAAATGATGATCTGTAATATTGTTTTTCCCTTCTGGAGGGCTACTAATCTCCGATGGATTATTGCTTAAATGTGTTATCCATTCTTTGTCATTTTTTTCTCGATCTTCTTGTATTTTCTTAAACTTTTCACGACTTATCTTTAATTCTTCTTCATACTTTTTCATTGTTTCACTACTTTCAGGATTCAGTAATCTTTCTAATTTATCCTCAAGTACACTATTTCCTGATACAGCTTTACGCAAATCTTCCAACATATTAATGGGACAGTCGCTCTGATGATATATTCGATAAGCATTACCAAGTGCGACTAGCTTATCATTATCTAGAGTTCGTGACCCGATATACGCTAACATTCTTGAAAAGTCAGACGTTTCAAACCTCCAGTAATTTTGCCTATAGAATAGATGTAAGTCATGATTAGGTAATCCCCCCAATAAATAAGAACACTTAGAAATAGAGATTAACTGCTAAAATATACCAGCAGGAGAATCCTATGAAAAAGACACGCTTTACTGATAATCAAATCGTTAATATCCTTA